>JANQUV010000101.1:0-3780 GCA_030730585.1 Haliea sp. | reverse complement strand
CCCCTACCCATCCAGTACGGCGGCCATGAACTCGCAGAATTTGCGCGCACGCTGCAGCCCGCAGCGATACTCACACTCGGGCAATTTCGGGATGAAGACCTGGCCTCCCGCGCCCGGGCTGCACTGCCCGAACTGCCTGTGTGGTGCTTTGGTGCCGAGCTGGACCTCGGCCGCGCTGCCGGGAAAGCCCAGCTCGACACACTGCACGCACACCGCAAGCAGCATCCAGCCAGCGCCAACGACATCCTGACAGTGGTCTGGACCTCCGGCACCACCGGCACTCCCAAGGGCGTGCCACGCTCGCACAATATGTGGCGCGCCATTGCGCACAACACCATGGTCGCGGGTGACTACCAGCCGGGGGAAACACTACTGGTACCTTTTCCCTTGGTGAACATGGCCGCAGTGGGCGGGTTTCTTTTTCCCGCCATCATCAATGCCTGCCCGCTGGTACTGCATCATCCTATGGATCCGCCCATGTTCCTGCGCCAGGTAAAAGAAGAGGCCGTTAACTTCACCATTGCACCACCCGCCCTGCTCAACCGGCTGGCGCAGCAACCAGCCCTGTGGGCGCAGTGTGATTTCAGCGCGATCCGCGCATTCGGTTCCGGCTCTGTGCCGCTGTCGCCCGGCATGATTCACGTCATCGAAGGCGAATACGGCAAAAAAATTATCAACTTCTACGGGTCCAATGAGGGCATCAGTCTTTTTTCAACGCCCGAAGTTGCGGCCACACCGGAATACCGCGCCAGCCTGTTCCCTCGTTTCGGTGCGCCCGACATGCCTTGGCAGGGTCACGCACATGAATCCATTACCACGCAAGTTGTGGACCCGGAGTCCGGCATTGAGATCACCGAAGCGGGCGTACCGGGCGAACTCTGCATCGGCGGCCCTGCGGTATTCGACGGCTACTTGGACCACAGCGGTGAGGGCGTCTTTACCTCCGACGGATTGTTCCGCACCGGTGACCTTGTGGAGATTTGCGGCGAGCCGCCAAATTACTACCGCATTGTTGGCCGCTGCAAAGACATCATCAATCGCGGTGGCATGAAGATATCGCCCGCCGAGCTGGATACGCTGCTGGAAGGTTTCCCCGGCTTGGCCGAGGCTGCCGTCTGCGCCTACCCGGACCCGGACCTGGAAGAAAAAATCTGCGCCTGCGTGGTGCCGCTGGAGGGTGACACAGCTCCAGAGCTACCGACGCTGTGCCAATGGCTGTTGGACAAAGGCATCGCCAAATTCAAACTGCCCGAGCGCCTGGAAGTGTTCAGCGCGCTGCCCCGCAACCCTATCGGCAAAGTCGTCCGCGGTGAACTGCAGGCGCTGGTCGCACAACGAGGAACCCAGCCATGAACAACGTCTACATACTAGGCGGCACGCAAAGCGACTTCAGCCGCAACTGGGCACGCGAAGGCCTGGAAATCTACGACATGTTCAGCGAAGCGCTCGACGGCGCCATCAAGGATGCCGGCATTGAACCTGCGCAAATCGAGGTAGGCCATGTCGGCAACTTCGTTGGTGAACTGTTCACCGGCCAAGGGCTTATTAACGGTTTTTTCGGCCAGCGCTACCCAGAGCTCTCCGCTATCCCCACCTCACGCCATGAAGCCGCCTGCGCCTCAGGTTCCATTGCCATGCTCAGCGCCATGCGCGACATCGAAGCCGGGCATTACGACGTCGCCTGCGTTCTCGGCCTGGAGTTCATGCGTAACGTGAACGGTAAAACGGGTGCCGAATATCTTGGCGCGGCGGCCTGGCAGGGGCATGAAGCCACCGACTGCGACTACCCCTGGCCACACCTGTTCGACCGCATCACCCAGGAATACCAGCAGCGCCACGGCATACGCGGCGAACACTTGGCACGCATCGCGGAAATCAACTTCGGTAATGCGCGCAACAACCCCAACGCACAAACGCGCGACTGGCAGTTTCCGCCCGGCTGTTTCAGCCAGGATGATGCACTTAACCCGGTGATAGAGGGCCGCGTGCGCAAAATGGACTGCGGGCAAATCACCGATGGGGCGGCCTGCGTCGTTCTCGCGAGCGAACAGGCAGCGCGCGAGCACGCCGCCAAGCACGGGCTAAAGCTTGCGGACATTCCACGCATCAAGGGTTGGGGGCACCGTTCAGCGCCCATCTTGCTGGAGCGTAAGCTGCAACTCAGCGCCGGCATGCCACTGCTCTTCCCGCATGTACAAACCATGATGAACGATGCCCTGCGCCGCGGTGGATTTGCGCATATTTCCGACCTCGACGCGCTGGAAACCCACGACTGCTTTTCGGTTACCGAATACATGGCGATTGACCACAGTGGGTTAACCGCACCCGGCGAGAGCTGGAAAGCGGTAGAAGATGGCCGTATCACCCGGGATGGGGATTTCCCCATCAACCCCAGCGGCGGGCTTATCGGCCTGGGCCACCCGGTGGGCGCCACCGGCGTGCGCATGGCGCTGGACTGCGCACGGCAGGTGAGTGGGCGCGCCGGTGCCTGCCAATTGCCCAAGGCGGAAAATATGGCCACTTTCAACCTCGGCGGCAGTGCCACCACCTGTGTCAGCCTGATTGTAGGAGTGGGTGCATGAAAACTGCGTATATCTATGACGCACTGCGCAGCCCCCGCGGCCGCGCCAAAGAAGGTGCCAGCCTTAACTCGCTCACCCCGCAGGCGCTGTTAAAACAGCTCTACGCCGCACTCGTGAAACGCACCGGGCTGGCGCCTGAGGAAGTAGATGACGTGATTCTTGGCTGCGTCACCCAGGCCGGTGAACAGGCGGGCAATATCGCCAAGAGCTCAACACTGTATGCCGGCTGGCCCGGCTGCGTGCCGGGCTTAACGGTGAACCGCTACTGCTCTTCAGGCATCGATGCCATGGCGCTGGCCGCGCTCAAAGTCGCCGCAGGGCAAGCAGATGTCACCATCGCGGGCGGTGTGGAAATGATGTCACGAGTACCCATGTTGGCAGACCAGGCCCGTGTGTTCATCGACCCGCAGTTCGCCGCACAGTGCCGCATGTTGATGATGGGCAACGGTGCTGACCTGATCGCCAGCCTGCACAGCGTTAGCCGAGAAGAGGCAGACGCCGTGGCGCTCGCCAGCCAGCAACGCGCCGCGCACGCACGTGAGCAAGGCTGGTTTACGTCTATCATCCCCATCCGGCTTGAGGACGACAGCGAGGTGAGTGCCGACGAATGCATTCGCGCCACCACCACCGCCGAGCAGTTGGCGGAGATGCCCGCCGTGTTCGCCAAAGCCGGCGCCGCCGGTATCGACGCCTTCCAACTGGCAGGGCACCCGCAGCTCAGCGCCGTTGAGCATATCCACACGCCGGGTAATTCGCCTGCTATGGCTGATGGCGCCGCATTAGTGCTGATTGCAGATGATGCGTGGGGCACGCGCAACAGCGTGAAGCCACGCGCGCGCATCGTGGCTTCGACTACCGTCACAGCCGATCCCCTGCAGGTGCTGAGCGGCTGTGTCGAGGCCGTACGGAAGCTGCTGGCAGACCAGGACCTGACTTCGGCCGATATCGACCTGTTTGAAATCCACGAAGCCTTCGCTGCAGTGAGCGTAGTCGCGATGCGCGAACTCGGCATCCCCGAAGACAAGCTGAATGTGAACGGCGGCGTGATTGCGCTCGGCCACCCCATGGGTGCTACCGGCGCCATCATGGCAGGCACTCTGCTGGACGAGTTGGAGCGGCGCGACCTGCAGTGGGGTGTTGTGTCGGCTGCCGGTGCTGCCGGCACCGGGAGTGCGTTGCTGCTGGAACGTTTGCGCTA
>JANQUV010000100.1 GCA_030730585.1 Haliea sp. | reverse complement strand
GGTGTGACACTAAAAAGGCGGCCTTGGGCCGCCTTTTTTATACCTGATGTTCCAAACAAATCACTTGGCGAGATCAAGGCCCACTGGTTTCATAAACATCTCAGCCACACATATCTCTGTACGGGTTGGCCAGATCGAGGTTAATCACGTAATCGCCAACCTGCATTGACTGCGCAGAGTGCTGTACGTCGTCATCACCCAGCACACCAAAGTCAAAACGGTAGGTAGGCGCCACGGTGCCGGCGATTGCCGCATCATCATGCTGCTGCTGGCGTTCACGCACAGCTTCATTGGACTGCTCCCAGGCCTGCCACAAACGGCTACCGTGGCGCGCCTGCAACATCTTCCGTGTAGCAGCCGGGCTGAGCAGTGTGGCTGACGCGTTGTTACCGCCAAACCCTTTGGAGTTAATAATGGCATAACCCTGGCTCTCGGGGTCTATGGCACGGTGTTGCAACGTAAACGACAGCTTGTCGTGGCATACATCATCAGCCAACGCCTTGATGCTGGTGATCCCCGGAATAATCCCCTCTGCCCAAATGCCGAGCGTTGAGGTGACCTGATCACCCGCCGCGGAACCCAGTGAATGCCCGAGGTAGCACTTTAGCGCGGCAACCGGCCAATCGGTAATGCCAAAAGCCTTGGCTGTCTCAGACAATATTTTGGATTCACTAGTGCGGTTCTGAGGCGTACCCGTGCCATGCGCCTGCACCAGGCCGCCTGAGCGCAGCATACGCTCACCCAGCATGGCGCGAGCCGCAGCAGTGGCCTTTGCCATGGTAATGTAATTGCCCACGCCCGGCCCTGAAATGGACTTCTTGTAACCGTCGGCATTGACGAACACGTCGGTGGCGGCGCCGAATACCGTTGCGCCCAACTCCAGCGCCAAGGCATCGTCGAAAAGCACAATCATCTGTGCTGACTCAGCAATGGTAAACCCACAATTGTCCGCAAAGGGGCGACAGGCACGCCGGTGGTCGGGGTTTGCGTCCGCCGCTAAACCGTCCAGTTCACGCAGCCCTTTGTCCGTGGCAAGCGCGCCCATTGCGGCATAGCCGTCCATGACTTCAGGGTTGACCGGTGCCTCGGCAGAGCCAATAAAGGCGACGCGGGCGCGGCCGGTACGAATATCTTCGATACCCTGGCGCAGGTTGTAGAGAAACGACGCGCAGGCACCCAACGTTGCGCCCGTCGCCCCCAGGCTTCCCAACACGTAAGCGTTGACGAAATCGGCGGGCATTTCGGCCAACGACAGAGGGCAAAATTTTGAGGTGACCCGCTGCCCATTATAGCGAGCACGGAGCATCCCCCCTGCCCCGGCGCCATCCAACTGGCCCATAGCACTGCCAGCATAGACGCTGACCTGATCCGCCGGCACCCGTTGCTGAATCAACTCCCAGGGAATACCGATGCTCTGTAGAGCATCTGATGCTGCATAAATCATCATCTGCAGGCCCCGTGGGTGATTGCGCGACGCATACAACTTGCCTGGGTCAAAGCCGGTTGGCAGTTGGCCCGCGGCTTTTACCTCAAAATCACGCACCGTGGGCAGCAACACATCCAGTGGGTCAGTAATAGTCACCACAACATCCTCAACACTCACCGGCTGAACCTGCCAGCCCGGAGGAATAACCGCCGGTAGTTGTTGTCGACGAAGGCGCAATGTCAAAGGCCCCGCCTCTGCTCGCGCTGTCAGGCGTTGGTTCCAATTCACGGCATCGGGGTTAAAGTGCTGGGACTCGACGCGGCGAATCAGCGTATGGGCGAGCAGATGGCCTTCCTGCCCCGACCTGCTTTCCACCCCCATCAGCTGCGCCAGTGACGACAAGGTGCGTGCTCGCGTCACTGCAGGCAGTGCATCGTACACCAGGCGCCGATAAGCGTGGTGACCCGATGCTCGGCCGGCGCCATTGATGCCGCCAAAACCTACAATGACCGGTAACCGCGCCTGCGCCATAACTGCTTACCTTTGTATTAGTTGCCATGTATTGGCCGGCAGTGTAGGTCGCCGGTGACCCTCGCTGCTATGTCAATTACGTCAGTTACTGTGGTATTTTTGCCAATCCCCACCAAAGTGGCTCTTCATGTTTACCGTTGCCGCCCTGATTTACCCCGACGCACTGGCGACCAGCCTCACCCTGCCCATGGAGATCTTGGGCGCAGCGGCGCAGACCGCGCGTAGCCTTAACCGCAGTGCCCCCGCATTGGAATTCTTGCTCGCCGGCGACACGGTGGGCGCTATCACTCTGACTAATGGCCTAACGCTGCATAGCCGTGTCTCCCAGTGGGAACTGCCCGAGCTCGACCTGCTCATATTGCCGGCCATTTGGCGCACACCCACGCCCACCCTGCGCGCCGCTAAACCGTGGCTTGCACAACTGCAGCAGATTGCAGCGGCGGGAACCCGGATCTGCAGTGTGGGCACCGCCAGCTGCCTGCTCGCAGAGGCGGGCCTGTTGGACGGGCGCCCCGCCACCACACACTGGAATTATTTCGAACGATTTACCCGCCGCTATCCTCAGGTGCACTTGAAAACTCGCCACCTGATCACCCAAAGCGACAACATCTATTGTGTTGGCAGCGTCAATTCCATCGCCGACCTCTGTGTGCACCTCGTGGAAGGCTGGTACGGAGGCCGTATTGCGCGCGCTGTTGAGCACCAGTTCTCGCCAGAAATACGCCAACCTTTTCAAGCCGCAGCCTGGCAAGATGCACCCCAAGGGCGGCATCACGATGAAACCGTGCTGCTAGCTCAGCAATGGCTCAAGGACCGGATGCACACGGCCGTTGCCCTGCAGGAGCTGGCGCCCGCGCTTGGTGTGAGCGCGCGCACACTACACCGACGGTTTCGGCTGGCAACGGGAATGACCGCGCAGGCTTACTTGAACGCCCTGCGTATAAACACCGCCCGTGATTTACTGCGGCGCAGCAATCTGAGTATGGCGGAGATTGCCTGGCGCCTGGGCTTGCAGGATGCCAGTTATTTTTCACAGTTGTTCCGGCGCAGCACGGGCGTCACGCCCGGGCAATACCGTGAAGCGGTCAGGGGCAAGCTGTTCGACCCACCAGAGAACCGCGCTGTGCCTTGAGTCCAGTGCTTGAGTATGGCCTAATGTGCCCCGTTTTAGCTGGCCTCCTGTCATCCTGGTGGCCTAATCACCGCCTCAAACAGCAGCCGGGATCTTCATCATGAATAAAGAATCAGTCGTTATTGTGAACGGTGCCCGCACCCCCATGGGCGGATTACAGGGCAGCCTCTCTTCTCTGACCGCAGCCCAGCTGGGCAGTACGGCCATAGCTGCAGCGCTGGCACGCAGCGGCGTCGATGCGGAACAGGTCGATGAAGTCTTTATGGGCTGCGTGCTGCCGGCAGGCCTGAAGCAAGGCCCTGCGCGGCAAGCGGCGCGCGGCGCGGCTATTCCTGATGCAGCCGGCGCGGTAACGCTGAACAAGCTTTGCGGCAGCGGCATGCAGGCGACTATTTACGCGGTCGACAGCATTGTTGCCGGCACCAATAAGGTCGTTGTATGTGGCGGCATGGAAAGCATGAGCAATGCTCCTCACCTGATTCCGGGGGCCCGCAGCGGCGTGCGTTCGGGCCACGCGAAGCTGATGGACCATATGTTCATTGATGGCTTGGAAGATGCGGACAGCGGCCGTGCGATGGGCAGCTTCGCTCAGGACACGGCCAATCAACGTGGGCTTACCCGCGAGCAAATGGATGCCTTTGCGGTAGAGTCGCTGACGCGGGCCAAGCGCGCCATTGAGGATGGCTCTCTGCGCGCAGAAATTGCCCCGGTCACGGTCTCCGGCCGCGGCGGCGACACAGTAGTCAGCGATGACGAGCAACCGCACAAGGCGGCCATCGAAAAGATTCCCAACCTGCGCACGGTATTCGCCGCCGATGGCACCATTACCGCCGCCAACAGCAGCTCAATTTCCGACGGTGCCAGCGCTCTGGTCCTTATGAACGCTGACGAAGCAAACAAGCAAGGCCTGCAGCCGATGGCGCGCATTGTGGCGCACGCACGCCACAGTCAGCACCCCTCTGAATTCACCATCGCACCCATTGGGGCCGTGCAAAAGCTGCTGGCGAAGACGGGTTGGAGTGTTGATGAGGTCGATTTATTTGAAATTAACGAAGCCTTTGCCATGGTCACCATGTTGGCGATGCAGGACCTAGGGCTGGACCCGGCACGCGTCAACATCCACGGTGGTGCGTGCGCGCAAGGGCACCCAGTTGGCTCCACGGGCTCACGTATCATTGTCAGCCTCATGTATGCCCTGCGCAAACTGGGCAAGCAACGCGGCGTGGCAGCGCTGTGCATCGGCGGCGGTGAAGCCACCGCCGTCGCCATTGAAATGATCTAAACCGGACACGGCGGGCAGCACCCGCCGCAGCGCGAGGCACCGAATGGCACTGAGCAGTATCCCCGACATCCTTGACGACATTCGCGCGGGCAAGATGGTGATCCTCATGGATGATGAGGATCGCGAGAATGAGGGTGACCTGATTGTCGCCGCGGAAGCGGTGACACCCGAAATTATCACCTTTTTTTCCGCCGAGGCCTGCGGCCTGATTTGCATGCCGATCACCGAGGAACGGGCGCGCCGTTTGCAACTGCCGCTCATGGTGCGTGACAACCGCTCACAGCACGAAACCAATTTCACCGTGTCCATCGACGCAGCAGAACGCCTTGGGCCAGGCATTAGCTCAATCCAGCGGGCGCATACCGTGCGCAAAGCGGTCGCCGCTGACGCCGGGCCCAGCGACATCATTCAACCCGGGCACATATTTCCTCTGGTAGCCAAACCAGGCGGCGTACTGCGCCGTGCCGGGCACACCGAAGCGGGGGTCGATCTGGCTCGAATGGCGGGCTTCGAGCCCGCCTCGCTCATCGTCGAAATCATGAACGAAGACGGCACGATGGCCAGACGGCCGCAGTTGGAGGTGTTTGCAGACCGCCACGGACTGCGTATGGGCACCATCGCCGACCTCATCGAATATCGCTCCCTGCACGAGCAATCCATAGAACTTCGCGATACCAAAACAGTGAATACGGAGTTTGGTGAGTTCACGCTGCACACGTTCAGCGACCTCATTGACGACACGCTGCACTTTGCACTTACACGAGGTGAACTGCAGGACAATGCCGCCGCCCTGGTGCGGGTACAGACCGTTAACCTGTTGCGCGATGTCGTCGGCACCCGAATAGGCGATAGCGCCCCGGGCTGGTCTGCGCAGCGCGCGCTTGAACGTATCGCCAACGAAAACCTTGGCGCACTGGTGCTGATTGGGCAACCGGTCGCACCCGCACAGGCGCTGGCAGACGTCATCCAGTACCCTGACGCACCAAAGGTGACTGGCGGCAGAAAGGGCGGTGTGGGCAATTATCGGGTGATCGGCACCGGTGCCCAGATACTCAAGCGTATCGGTGTGAGCAAAATGCGCCTGATGTCGGCACCGCTGCGTTTCAACGCGCTGTCGGGTTTTAACCTCGAAGTGACGGAGTTCGTGCAGCCAGACCCTGTAAAAACCTAATCAAATTTGGGCGCACGCTTCTCGAAAAAGGCGCTAAGGGCCTCCAGATTATCGGGAGAACCCGCCTGCCTCGCCATTGCTGCCTGCTCTGCGACAAAAGCGGCATCAATTGCCGAGTTGTGATGCATGCGTAAGCTGCGTTTGATTTCCCGCAACGAACTCACTGGCCATTGGGCGATCACCGCGGCCCGCTCAAGGGCATGCGCCAACAATTGCTCGTCTGGCAATACCTGCGCCGCGATACCCAGGTTCAGGGCACGCGCTGCATCTACCCAGTCCGCAGTATAAAATAATTCCGCCGCACGTTGAGCGCCAATGTTTGCTTGCAACATGTAGCTGCTTGCCCATTCTGGCACTAAGCCGAGCGCAGCAAAGGGCAGGCGCATGCGGAAACTTGCACCGGCGTAAACGACATCGGCATGGAACAGCACCGTTGCGCCGCCGCCCACGGCGACGCCTTTGGCCGCTGCGACCAATGGCTTGTCGAACGCTGCCACCGCCCGCGCTGCACTTTCAAACGGGTGTGGCTGGTCGCTCTCGGTTGCGCCAAAACTGGCCAGGTCTACACCCGCACTGAAGCTGTCACCGGCGCCGGTCAGCAGCACGCAGGCCACCTGATCATCTTCTGCTGCCGCCTCAAACGCCTCGCGCAGCGCAATCCACAGAGGGTCGTTGATCGCGTTCTTTTTCTGCGGCCGGTTCAAGGTCAGCAGGCGAACTCGGCCCCGCTGCTCTTGTAAGAGAACGTTTTCACTCATTGCCTGACTCCTCATCGTGGAAAATAACGAAATCTCCGAGAGCAGCTCGGTCTGTGGCGCAGAGATTTGCCGCGGCAGCGGGATCAGGGTGGCCGAATGAAATGCCAAACATCAGCTTGTGTGCGGGGTCGACCTGCAGTGCGCTGCGCAACTGGTCAGCCTGAAAACCCAGTGCAGTCTGTGGGCAGGAACCCAACCCGCGAGCGGTCATGGCGAGCATCAAAGTTTGGGCGAACATGCCAAGATCGCAGGCTTCGCGCAGCCCAAACGGCTCCGGCAGAAACAGAAACGCCACGTGAGGCGCATCGAAGAAGGTGAAATTGCGCATGAAGGCCTCCTGCCGGCGGGCCTTGTCCTCGCGGGGAATGTCCATGGCGTCATACAGCGCTTGCGCAGCGGCATATTGGCGTGTTTTGTAAATTCCTTCGTAAACGCCATCGTAGGGGAAGTCCATGCTAATGCGCCCGGCCATAAAATTGTCAGGCAATACCTGGCGCAGCGCTTCCAGCTTGGCCCCGGAAACCACATGAACCACCCAGGGCTGAGTGTTGCAGTTACTGGGTGCACAGGCAGCATCGGTAAAAATAGCCTGTAATTCTGCTTCCGTGAGGGGGGTGGGCAAGAACGCCCGCAGCGAGCGGCGCTGGCGGACAATAGTGCTAAAGGTGTGTGCCTGATCTGACATAGGGGGTCTCGTGATGAACATACCAGCGCGCCATTATGCGCAGCGTGCGCGCCGGTTGCCAGTGCGGCGCCCGGCGAACGGCGGCGTTTACTCGCCTCGGAACTGCGCCGGGCGCTTTTCTTTAAACGCGCGCATGCCCTCTTTGGCATCCGCAGAAGCAAATACCGGAACTGCCAAGGTGTCTGATGCCTGCATGGCCTCCTCCTCGGCCATACACTCTTGGTGTTCACGCAGAGACCGTGTCACCGCGGCAACGGCCAAGGGCGCATTGGCACAGATTTTTGCTGCGTACTCGCGCGCGGCAGCCAGTGTGGAACCCGGCGGCACCAGTTTGTTCACCAAACCCCAATCAAGCGCCTGTTGCGCACTGATATGCTCACCACAGAGCAACATTTCTGCTGCCAAACAGTAGGGGATCTGGCGTCGCAGACGCACCGTTGAGCCGGCCATTGGATACAAACCGCGCGCCACTTCCGTGACACCAAACACGGCGTTGTCAGCCGCCACCCGAATGTCGGTGCCCTGCAAAATCTCGGTGCCACCGGCCAAGGCGTAACCCTCTACCGCGAGAATCAACGGTTTCGCCGGCCGGTTATCGCGCAGCAGCGCTTGCCAGTGCAGGTTAGGCACCTCGGCCATCAGCGTCATGAATTCGTCGCTGGCACCCTGGTCACCGTCAGCGCCCGCTTTCAAATCCATGCCGGCACAAAAGGTGCCGCCGCGCGCGGTTAAAATCGCGCAGCGTAGCAAGGGGTCTTGGTCTAACCGGCGCCACGCCCGGTACATGCCCAACAACATGGCGGGGTTAAATGCATTCTTGGCCTCGGGGCGGTTCAGCGTCACGATCAATACGCCATCGTCCTGCTCGACAAGACAACTGGTGGTGCTGATATCGAGTTCCTGCATGCTTAATTTCCTTATAGTGGGCGCGACACATAGTGGGCGCGCCGATGTCAGCCGGCGCGAAACTCGCCAGACAGCGCTATGCCTAGAGCCTTCGGGTAGGCAGGCTTGCCGCTGGGCGCGCGGGGAACCTCACTCACGAGGTGCAATTCCCGTGGCACTTTGTACCCCGCAACGTGTTTGCGCGCCTCTGCCTGCAGTGATGGCAGGTCCAGGCTGTGCCCTTCTCGCACGGCCACCACCGCCGTAACTTTACTCCCCAGCCGCTCGTCAGGTGTTGCCACGATCAAACAATCAAACACGGCGGGATGATTTTTCAATGCCTGCTCAACTTCTTCCGGAAACACTTTTTCACCACCGGTGTTGATGCAGTTGGAACCGCGGCCATACACCGTGATGGTGTCGTCCTCTTCCAGCTTCGCCTCGTCGCCGGTTAATAGCCAAAGGCGATTATCCACCGGGACAAAGGTGGCGGCAGTCTTCACTGGGTCGTTGTAGTAGCCGACGGGAATATGGCCGCAGCGTGCGAAAATGCCTTTCTCCCCGGCAGCAACGTGCCGATAGTGCCCCTCGGCGTCTGCCGCGAGCACGGACATGAATTCACTGCGTGCAACGTTACCCAGCCCCTCGCCTGCCTTGCCACCGCCGTCAGATCCCATTGCGCCCGCCTCCGACGAACCGAAGGTGTTACGCACCATGATGTTCGGCATCAGGGCCTGGAAGCCTGCTTGCTTGCTGGCAGAAAATACAGCGCCGCCCGAACCCACCGCGAACACGGAGCTCAAGTCCCAGCGACCCGGGTGAGCCTCAAGCGCGTCCAGCAGCGGCACCGCCATTGCATCGCCCACAATTGTCAGGGAGTTCACTCGCTCACGCTCAACAATGTCCCACACTTCGGCCGCCACTAGATGATGTGACGGGTTCAAAACCAGCGTATTGCCGGAAAGCAGCTGGATACAGGCATACCACCAACACGCCCCATGCATGAGAGGTGCCAGAGCAATGCCCACGATCGCAAAATCTCCGATGCGATCAGCAATCTGCTCAGGCTCACTGATTACCCCATCGGGGTGAAAGTAACCGCCGCCACCCATAGCGGCGTAAAAGACGCTCTTGTGCGGCCACATAACACCCTTAGGCATACCGGTGGTACCGCCGGTGTACAGAACAAACAAGTCGTCGTCTGCACGCTCCGCAAAATCCCGCTCGCTGCTCTGGCCTTCTAAGGCCACGTCATATGACACGCCTTGCACGGCAGCAACATTCTCACCGCTGCTATCGTCAACGTAGACCAGTGTTTTTAGCGCCGGCGCGGCTGAGCGAACGGCGGCAATATGCGGTGCAAACTCTCGATGGTGAATGCAGGCCACCAAGTCAGCGTTATCCAGAATATAAGCGAGCTCTTCTTCGACATAACGATAATTGATGTTGATTGGCACAGCGCGCAGCTTGAAGCAGGCCAGCATGCCTTCCAGATACTCGTTGCAGTTATATAAATAAAGGCCTACGTGCTGCCCCGCACCCACACCTTGCGCTGCAAGGAAATGTGCCAGACGATTGGCACGCTGTTCGAGTTCACCATAGGTAGAACGCTGCGCACCACAAACCAGTGCGACACGGTCTGAAACGCGGTCTGCCACCAACTCGTACAAATCGGCGATGTTGAAATGACGTGCCATAAGCTGGACTCCGTGCGGATTAATTCAGGGCTCGCTGGCGCCACCGCGGGCTGCCTGCCTGGCTGACCGTCGAGTATTCAACAGGCGGGCATACAGCTCAATGACCCAATACAACAACCGAAAATGACATTTTTGATCATTCTGGCGCAATACTCAGGGTTTCCCTGCTTATACCAGCCACCTTCTCTCACCCCAGCCCCCTGTGACTGGAGCAAGTTCACGCTTACTATATTGCGTGAGACAGTACACCCAATACGAGGAGAGACCCGCATGAGTATTGCCGCCATTGGCTACCTGAGAATTGCCGCCACCGACACCAACGCGTGGATGACATTCGGCACCGACATATTGGGCCTGATGGATGCAAAGCGAGAGGACGCTGCGGGAGCACGCTTCTTGCGCATGGACAATCACCCCTTCCGCTTTATGGTGGAAAGCGCGGAACAGGACGGCCTGCTGGCGGCGGGGCTGGAGTTGCGCGGCCGCAGTGAATGGCTTGACCTGTGCGATCGCTTGCGCGCTGCAGGGCACGCGCTGGAAGATGGCCCTGCGGCAGAAGCGGCACGGCGCTGTGTGACGGCCTATGTCACGGTGCAAGACCCCTGCGGCAATACGCTGGAACTCTATTATGGCCGGCGCTTGGACTATGCACCGCTGATTTCACCGGTGGGCATCAAACAGTTCATCACCGGCGACGAGTACACCGGCGATATGGGGTTTGGCCACGCGGTACTGCCCACTCCCGACCTCGACGCTGCGGCCAGCTTCTACACCGAACTTCTGGGGCTTAGCGTCAGCGACACGCTCTACCCTCCGATGCCTGAGGGCGCACCTGAAACCACGATCCTCTTTATGCATGCAGACAACCCGCGTCAGCACTCACTGGCTTTGTATAATCACCCCTACGGCGGCGGCATCGTTCACATGATGGTAGAGGTGAGCAGCCTGGATGAGGTTGGGCGTGCGCTGGAACGGGCAAAAGCCGGCGGCTACCCGATTCTGGCCAGCCTGGGGCGCCACGTGAACGACAACATGTGCTCGTTCTACGTCGTTGCGCCAGGCGGCATTGCAGTAGAGTACGGCTACGATGGGCTGCTGGTCGACTGGGATACCTACACTCCCACGGTAAGCACCGAGGGCGACCACTGGGGCCATGAGTACAGCTTCCCGGGATAAACCTGTTACGGCACCTCGACAGTCACAGGTATCCACCTGTCGATAATGTAATCCAAGGTGCCGTTATTGCGCATGGTCGCGAGAGCACGATTAAGCTCTCCGGCCAATGTGGTCTGTGAGGGCAGAACAGCCCATGCCAAGTCTTCTTCTGTTAAAAAGTGGTACTGGCTAATCAAATCAGCGTAGTCATCGGAGGTTGCCAGCAGCCAACTGGTGGGCGCGTCGTGCACGAATAGGTCGATGCCGCCCGCACGCAGCGCCGCAAAGCCCGCGGCAACATCGGCAAAGGGTGTAATGTACGCGTCGGGCAAATCGCTCTGCGCCCACGCCTCGCCGGTGGTGCTGGCTTCTATGCCTACCCGAATACCTTCTCGATAGACGGACCAAGGCTGCCCAAACCGGGCCACGCTGTCGACCCGCATAATGGCCATTTGCCCTGCCTGCAGGTAGGGGTCCAGGAATAGCACCCGCTGCGCGCGCTCCCCGGTGATGCTCATACCAGACATAATGATATCGACACGGCCCGCCTCCAGCGCATCAAGCAACTCATCGAAGGGCATGGGCACCATCTGTGCCGGGCGCCCAACGATCTCGCCCAGCGCCCGCGCGCTGTCTGCTTCGACCCCCACGATGCGTTCACCGTCGTAGAAAGCCAGCGGCGGCCGGTCTGGCGCCACGCCAACGCGCAGCGCTTGGGCGTGGGCACCCGCAACGCAGAGCACAAAAGAACACAGCAATAAAGGAATTCTATTCACCAGGAGCCTCACAGCGCGTAGACAAACATTATTCAAAACAATTTAGAGAACCTCTATGCCGCGGGCGCAGGGGCGAAGGATTCCGCAGCACAAGCTAGTCTTCTTCGGCGTCGCGCAGGCGCTCAATACGCTCCTCTTCCTCACGCAACACGGCGCGAATTTCCAACATCACACCATCGACGTCAGCCGCGTCCTCTGGGTCAGAAAACAATCCGGTAAGCGCGTGCTCCGGTGTCAGCTCACCTTCTTCAAACAGCTCCCAAATCTCTTCACCGAAGCGGGTTTCGAGAATGCTGGGGGCGAACAATCCATAATAATCAGTCACCCGCTGTACGTCTCGTAGCAGCATAGCGCGAGCATTATTATTAGCAGAAGCATCCACTGCCTGCGGCAAGTCGATAATTACCGGGCCGTCTGGATCTACGAGAATATTGAACTCCGACAGGTCGCCGTGAATGAGGCCAGCGCAGAGCATGCGCACGATATAGCGCAGAACTTGAGCGTGATCTTCAACGGCCTGCTCGGCGGACATCAAAACATCGGCCAGCCGCGGCGCAACGTCGCCTGATTCGTCAACCACCAGTTCCATCAACAAAACGCCGTCGTAACACCCATAGGGCTCCGGCACACGCACGTGGGCCCGATCCAGACGATAGAGTGCGTCGACCTCGGCATTCTGCCAGGTCTCTTCCTGCTGCTTACGCCCGTAACTCGAACCTTTCTCCATGGCTCGTGCCCGCCGGCTGTTGCGCACCTTACGCCCTTCAGTGTAAGCCGCCGCCTTTTTGAAGCTACGCTTATAGGCCTCTTTATAGACCTTGGCGCAGCGATTCGTGGTGCCGCTGCGAACCACAAATATATCGGCCTCTTTACCGCTCATCAGCGGAAACAAGACCTCATCAATCAGGCCGTCCTCCACCAGGGGCTGCAGGCGAGGCGGTACTTTCATAAATATTTATCCAACGCATTGTTTGTGCGCAGTCTAGCATGAAACACCACAGTGCCACCCCAACACCATCGTCGGCAAGCCTCCTGTGGCAATTCCGCGCGACGTTAAGGTATGATTCGAACCAAGTCTTGAAGAGCTACCTTACTATGCGTCTGATGCGGCCCTTACTCGCAGTCATCGCCCTGTTTCTCGTTTGGTTATTGTGGGGAGGGTTGTATAAAACGCCGGTTCTACAGCTGGGCATTGCCTCCTGCGTTCTGGTCACCTGGTTGACTTGGCGAATGGCCCTCCCGGACCAGCAAGCCCATAGCATTGCGCTGATTTATCGTGTACCACTTTATTGGGCGTGGCTGCTATGGGAAATGGTGGTCACCAATATTCAGGTATTACGCCTGGTTCTCGGCCCCCGCTCAGCCCTGTCGCCGACCATCGTCGATATCGACGCCAGCGCGTCTAGCAAATTTGCCCTTACCTTGCTGGGCAACTCCATTACTCTGACTCCCGGGACGCTAACCATCAATATTGACGGCACGAAAATCACCGCGCACTGCCTGACTCGTAGTGCCGCACAAGACCTGCGTGCTGGCGCCATGAGCCGTCGAGTTGCGGCGGTGGACCCCAACTGATGCTGTTGGTAGCCGCAATTGCAATTCTAGTCACCATGGCACTGGCCCTCACCCGCGCACTGCTGGGCCCCAGCGTTTACGACCGTGTATTGGCCGTCAACATGTTCGGCACCAAAACCGTGCTCCTGATTACTGTGATGGCCTTTATGATGGGCCGTACTGACTTCCTCGACCTCGCACTTGCTTACGCCCTGATTAACTTTATTGGCGTGATGGCCGTTCTTTGGTTCGTGCAGGAAAGCAGCCTGCGCCAACAAACTCAGAACCCTGCGCGGGACGACTCGGGAAATGACGCACAATGAGTGAGATCCTCGACCTGATCGCCGGCTTACTGGTGGTGACCGGCTGCGTATTTGTGCTGGCGGGCGGCATTGGAGCACTGCGTATGCCAGACTTCTATACCCGCATTCATGGCGCCAGCCTGACAGATTCTCTCGGCCCCGTGCTGGTACTGGGCGGCTTGATGGTGAACGCAGGACTCACGCTGATTTCAGTGAAGCTTGCAGCCGTCATGCTGCTTCTTATGGTGACCTCCCCCACGGCAACCTATGCGCTGGCCAACGCCGCACTTTTGGCGGGCCTGAAGCCAGAAGGCGTTGAGCACGACACAACAGAACCGGAGAAGCCCGCGTGACAATGCTCCTGATTGGTGTTTTTCTGCTGTCACTGCTGGTGATTACCGCAATCGCGATCGTACGCTCGGAGGATTTATTTTCCGCAGTCATGCTCAGCGGCATTTTCAGCCTGCTAATGGCGCTGAACTTTTTTCTTCTTGACGCCGCCGACGTCGCACTCACCGAAGCGGCGGTCGGTGCCGGTGTCGCGACCGTGCTACTGCTGGCAGGCCTGAGATTGATCCCGCCCAAAGAGGCGCCGGGGCGGCCCTTACGCGCGCTGTCCGTCACCGTGATCGCAGCCACCGCTCTGCTGATGATCTATGCGTCCTTCGGCCAACCAACGCTAGGCGACCCCTTAGCGCCCACTCAGCAGCATATCGCCCCTTGGTATATCGAAAAAACACCTGAGTTGATCGACATCCCTAATATCGTCACCGCCGTGCTCAGCAGCTTCCGCGGCTACGATACGCTCGGCGAAGTCTTCGTGGTGTTAACGGCTGGCATTGGCGTGATGTTCCTGCTCGGTGGCGGTCGCGGCAAACCGTTTTCAAGGCTCGACAGCCAAGCCGAACAGGGCCTCAGTGGCCACCTGATCCCTAAAGTCATGGCCCGCCTGCTAATCCCTTTCATTCTGCTGTTCGCTCTGTTCATACAATTTCACGGGGAATACAGCCCTGGCGGGGGCTTCCAGGCCGGCGCCATTTTCGTCGCAGGTATCATCTTGTATTCGCTGGTTCGCGGAGAGGGCCTGGCCCTGTCGGTCATTCCGCCCCGCGCCCTGCTCCTGATGAGTGCTGGCGGCGCCCTGTTGTTTGGCTCAGTGGGTGTCGCTGGCATGCTGATGGGCGGCAATTTTCTCGAGTATTCTGTACTCGCCGAAAACCCGGTCATCGGGCAGCACATCGGTATCATCGTCATTGAGCTGGGTGTTGGCCTCACCGTCACCGGGGTTCTTCTCTCTATTTTCCATGCCTTCGCTGCCCGGGATTGATTCAGCATGAAGCTTCTTGGCCTTTTCAATTACTGGGTGTTCGCCGTTTTGTTGATGATTGGGCTGTACGCGCTGATCAGCAAACAGAATCTGGTGAAGAAAATCATGGCGCTGGCGATCTTCCAGTCTGCGGTTTTTCTTTTCTTTATTACCATGAGCCGTGTGGATGAGGGTACTGCCCCCATTATTCAGGCGGGTGTCGCAAACCAGATTTTCTCCAACCCGCTGCCACAGGTACTGATCCTTACGGCAATCGTCGTTGGCATTTCAACGACCGCCTTGGGCCTTGCCATTGTCGTGCGCCTGCACGAGGAATACGGCACCGTTGAGGACGACGAAATACTGGCGATGGACCGCGAATCATGAACTTGGCAGACCACCTGCCGGCACTGCAAGTGATCGTGCCGCTAATGACGGCGCCGCTGGTTATTCTGCTGCGCAATGGGTTTCTCGCCTGGCTGGGGGCCTTGTTGGCCAGCCTTGCCTCTTTTGGCCTCGCCATTTTGCTCACGGTAGCGGTGCTCGGCGCCGGCGTTCCCGAGTATGCGATGGGAGGTTGGCAACCACCTTTTGGCATCTCACTGAACGTCGACGGCCTAAGCGCCTTGATGCTGCTGCTGGTGACCGGCGCATCGACTTTGGGGCTGGCAGGAGGCCGCCTGTCGCTGCGCCGGGACATCGACAACCGGCGCGCCCCAATGTTCTACGGTGCCTGGTTAATTGCACTCGCGGGGCTGTGTGGTATCGCTGTCGCCGGCGACGCCTTCAACGTGTTCGTGTTTATGGAAATTTCGTCTCTCGCCACCTACATTCTGATCGCAGCAGGGCGCGACCGCAGAGCCCTTTCCGCAGTCTTCAAATATTTGATTATCGGCACTATCGGGGCGACCTTTTACCTGATCGGCGTTGGTTTCATTTACATGATGACCGGCACGCTGAATTTCGCCGACATGGCGCTGCGCCTGGGCGACGTGATCGAAACACGGCCAATCATTATTGCGGCCGGCTTTATCACCATTGGCTTGGCCTTGAAGGCGGCCGTATTCCCCCTGCACATCTGGTTGCCGCGAGCCTATACCTACGCACCGAATGCAGTGACCGTATTCATCGCAGCCTGTTCCACAAAGGTCGCTATTTACGTACTGCTGCGTTTCAACTACGGCGTTTTTCACGGCAACTTGTTGGCCCATTCGGACCTGTTCACCGTCTTTATTATTCCGCTGGCCCTGTCGGGCATACTGCTGGCTTCTGCCATCGCCATCTATCAAGGCAATATTAAAAAGATGCTCGCCTTCTCTTCGGTGGCGCAAATTGGCTACATTGCACTCGCGGCCGGGCTGGCTACCCACGCAGGCTTAATGGCGGCGCAGTTGCATATGTTCAATCACGCGCTGGCCAAGGGCACCTTGTTCCTGTGTGTACTGGCATTTGTGCTCACCACGGGTAGCGCCTCCTTCAGCAACCTTGCCGGCATAGGGCGGCGCATGCCATGGACCATGGCGGCGTTTGTTATCGCCGGTTTAAGCCTTGTGGGCGTGCCGGGAACAGCCGGCTTTGTGAGCAAGTGGTATTTGATAGTGGCCGTAATGGGGATGCCCGGTTGGGGCGTACCACTGGTAATGGCGATAATCCTGAGTTCCTTACTGGCCGTGGTGTACTTGTGGCGGTTTGTTGAGCTGGCCTATTACGGGCAACCCCCAGATGGGGACGTATCCAGAATGGAGGTGCCGCTCCCGCTGCGCACGCTGATCTGGTCGGCCGCGCTGGCCAATATCTATTTCGGCTTGGTACCACAGCTGCCTCTCGCTCTCGCTGAAAGCGGCACAACAACGCTGTTGGGGGGGCTGTTGCCATGAACCCGAGCACCCTGCCACTGATCTTGCTGCTGCCGCTGGTTGGGGCGATCGCCATTGCGCTCGCCGGGCGGTGGCCCAACGTGCGCGAAACGATTAGTTTGCTCACGGCGGTCACTCTTGCCGTTTTGGTATTCTCCTGGTTCCCCGAAGTGTCTGAAGGGCTGCGCCCACGCTTTGTACTGTCAGAACCGCTGCCGGGCCTGTCGCTAGCATTCTCGCTAGAACCGCTGGGGATGATGTTCGCCTGTATCGCTTCGTTCCTGTGGATTATCAACACGATCTATTCCATTGGTTACATGCGCGGCAACAACGAAAAGAACCAGACCCGGTTCTATATTTGCTTCGCCCTGGCCATTGCCGCCGCAATGGGTATCGCGCTCGCCGACAATTTGTTCACGCTGTTCCTGTTCTACGAACTGCTCACGCTATCCACCTACCCGCTGGTGGCCCATAAGGGTGACGCTAAAACGATCGCTTCCGCGCGTGTTTATTTGGGCGTGCTGCTGGGTACATCAATCGGCTTGCTGTTACCCGCTATTATCTGGACCTGGGTTGCCACGGGCACAACCACCTTCACCCTGGGGGGTATCGTGGAAGGCCACATCGCTGGGGCAGCAGTCGGCTTGCTGCTGGGGCTTTTCGTGTTTGGTATCGGCAAGGCGGCAGTGATGCCAGTCCACCGTTGGCTGCCTGCGGCCATGGTCGCACCCACGCCGGTTAGCGCGCTGTTGCATGCCGTGGCCGTGGTGAAGGCAGGCGTCTTCAGTATCACCAAAATCATCATCTACATTTTTGGTGTGGACTTCCTGTTTAATGAACCCAGTGCTCAGTGGCTGCAATTTGCTGCGGCCTTTACCATTATTACGGCGAGCATTATCGCCCTTTACCAAACCAACCTGAAACGCATGCTGGCATACTCGACCATTGGTCAGTTGTCTTACGTGATCATGGCGACGGTGATCCTCAAGCCGATGGCGGAAGTGGGTGCGGCGATACACATCGCAGCACATGCCTTTGGCAAAATCACCCTGTTTTTCGCAGCTGGCGCAATTTACACAGCAGCCCACAAAACCGAGTTGTGGCAGTTGGCCGGCATCGGCCGACGCATGCCTATTACCATGGCTGCCTTTACCATTGGTGCTCTCAGCATGATTGGCGTGCCACCCACCGCAGGCTTCGTCTCCAAGTGGTTTATTCTTGGCGGTGCTTTTCAGGCCGAAAACTACTTTGCCATCTTTACCATTATTGCCAGCACGGTGCTCAACGCCATGTACTTTTTGCCTATCATCTATTTTGCCTGGTTGGCCCCGCCCGCCCCTGGTGTTGATATGAACCATGGCGAGGCGCCCAAAGCGATTCTGTTGGCACTGGCGGTAACGTCGACGCTCACCATTGTCTTCTTCTTCTTTAACCAGCCATTGCTGGATCTTGAAAGCCAGCTGGTGGAGAGCCTGCCCCTATGACCCAACCCGACAATCATTGGCTTACCCGTCCAAATACTATCCGCTGGCTGTGGATTGGCGGCTGTAGTGTGCTGGCTGCCACGGTCCTGCTGCAGTGGATTGTGCCCATCAAGGGTTACTTTGGCATTGATGGATGGTTCGGCTTTGCTGCACTGTTTGGCTTCTTCAGCTGCGTGTTGATGGTGTTTGGAGCAAAAGTGATTGGCAAGCTGATCAAGCGGCCGGATACCTACTACGATGTTTGAGATTTTCCCACCTGCGCTAGCCCTCATCGGTGGTGCTCTGCTCACTGCAATGATCAGCTCGCGTCAATTGCGCGCGGTGGTCGTGGTTGCCGCACCGTTGATCTGCCTCTATCTGATATGGCAGGTACCGGACGGCGTGGTGCTCAAAGGCGCATTCCTCGGTTACCCGCTGGAGTTGGTTGAAGGCGGCCCGGTGCGACGCCTATTCGCCACTATTTTTGCCATTATGTCAGCGACGGGGGCGGTATTTGCATTCAACCACGCGCGCCGTACTGAACTGGTCGCCGCGCAGCTTTATGCCGCCGGAGCGGTTGGTGTGGCGTTTGCCGGCGACTTGCTCACGATGTTTATTTTCTGGGAGATCATGGCACTGTTCTCCACGGTGGTGGTGTGGTGTGGCGGCACCGAGGCTGCGCGCGCCGCGGGGATACGCTACGCGATCATGCACCTGCTGGGCGGGGTCATCCTGAAGGTCGGGATTGAAGGGCTGCTGGTAAGCACGGGGTCGCTGGACATTCGGCCACTGGCGGCCCACGACTTCAGTACCTGGATGATTTTAATTGGCATATTGATTAATGCCGCGGCCCCACCGCTGTCGGCCTGGCTATCGGATGCCTACCCCTCCGCGAGCCCCACAGGTTCGGTGTTCCTGTCAGCCTTCACCACCAAAACGGCCATTCTTGCGCTTATTCTGTTGTTCCCCGGGGAATCAGTCTTGGTGGGCATTGGCCTGTTCATGGTGTTTTACGGCATTTTCTACGCGTTGCTGGAAAATGACATCCGTCGAATTCTGGCCTTTTCTATCGTCAATCAGGTCGGGTTTATGGTCGTGGCTGTGGGCATCGGCACCGAAACCGCCATCAATGGCGCCTCGGCACACGCCTTCGCCCACATTATTTACAAAGCCCTGCTGTTCATGAGCGCCGGCGTGGTGGTGATGCGCACCGGCAAGCACCTGTGCACCGATGTCGGAGGCTTGTTCCGCACCATGCCAGTGACCATGTGGTGTGGTGTGGTTGGTGCGTTGGCAATATCAAGCTTTCCACTCACCTCCGGCTTTACCACGAAGACACTCATTTCCCAGGCCGCTGTCGATGAAGGCCTGGTCATGGTGTATTTCCTGTTGGCCGCGGCGTCTGCCGGCGTGTTCCTGCATGCGGGTATCAAATTTCCCTGGTTCGTCTTCTTCCAGAAAGATTCAGGCTTACGGCCAAAAGATGCACCCTGGAATATGCAGATTGCCATGTTGTTCTTTGCTTTTATGTGCATTCTGATTGGCGTCTATCCACAGCTTCTGTACCCCCTGCTGCCCTACGCGGTGGACTATCACCCCTATAAACCCGGCAAAGTGCTGTTCTACCTGCAGTTGTTGCTGTTCTCGGGGCTCGCTTTCTTCCTGCTGCTGCCGTGGATGCAACGCACCCTGACGATTTCCCTGGATGCTGACTGGCTGTGGCGCCGCGGGCTGGAGCGCTTAGTCGCGTTCGGTGCCAAGCTCGGCAAGCCTGTCGTTGAAACTGCGCAAAGCAAAGTTCAGCAGGGCCTGAACCTGCTAACGTCGTCGGCTCGCCTCACGATGGGCCATAACGGCCCCTTGGGCAGGTCCTGGGAAATCGGCACGACAGCACTGTGGATCGTGCTGCTGCTAATGGTTTACGTCTTTGCCTACTACCTGTTCTAGCGAACCGCTGATGTGATGCGGCGCACACTTCTTGTGCGCCGGTGTTCCCCGCGACAGGGACCCTGCAACATTCGCTATCACCTGCCGCGCAACGCATTCCACGGCTAAATGGCAGGCATAAAAAAACCCTCCGTACTTGCGGTACGGAGGGTTGGTTTGGTGGAGCTAGACGGGATCGAACCGTCGACCTCTTGCATGCCATGCAAGCGCTC
>JANQUV010000099.1 GCA_030730585.1 Haliea sp. | reverse complement strand
TGCTTTTTCGACGACCATTGCCTGGGCTTATTACGGCCTTAAAGCCTGGACGTACCTGGTGGGTGAATCGCGTTTCATGCAGGCCGCTTTCAAGGCAGTATTTTGCGCTTTTGTCACACTTGGCTGCATGATCGAACTGTCAGCAGTGTTGGATTTTGCGGATGCCATGATCTTCCTTATCGCGGTGCCCAACATTATTGGCTTGTACCTCTATGCACCGGAAGTGAAGCGTGACGTAGCCGACTATATGCGGCGACTGCGCGCCGGTGAGGTGCGCACCAATGATGAGTATCCTCCCGTTTAATAGGGTAAATCCCCATCCACCGTAATGCGCTCCATACGGCGGTGTGCGGGGAAGTAGTCATTGACGGGTTTATGCTGCGTACTGCGGTTATCCCAGATGGCGATACTGTGACGGCGCCAGTGGAAACGACAGGTGAACTCATCGGTGACCACGTGCCGGTAGAGGAAATCCAGTATGGCGCGGCTCTCGGCCGGGCGTAGTCCCTCAATGTGGGTTGTAAACAGGCTGTTGACGAAAAGCACTTCCTTTCCCGTTTCCGGATGTGTCCGCACAACCGGATGGCGTACCGGCGGGTTTGCGGCAACCGCACTGGCCAGGCGCTCACGGCCACCCACTTCGGCCAGGCTTTCTTTAAATCCCCAGCTGAAATCGTGTACGGCTACTAGCCCTTCCAGCAGTCGCTGCATGGGTGCTGAGAGGGCTTGATAGGCAACGGTCATGCTCGACCACAGTGTGTCTCCTCCACGTGGGGGCGTGATGACTGATTTCAGGATTGTGGCCATGGGCGGGTGCTGGCGGAAGGTCATATCCGAGTGCCAAGCCTCAATTTTTGTGGGCTTGTCAGCGGTGCTTTCAAGAATCGTGATTTCCGGAAAGCCGTCAATAGTTTCATATGCTGGATGCGATTGCAGTGGCCCAAAACAGGACGCCAGCGCATGTTGCCGACTGGGGCTGATATCCTGATCGCGGAAGAAGATCACTTCATGCTCATTGAGCAGTTCACGCAACGATGTGACCTGTTCTGGCAGTAAGTCTTGAGACAGATCAATGCCGGCGATTTCGGCGCCCAGAGCGCCGGCGAGTGGGGTGACGTCAAACATGGACTGAGGCCTCCGGCCGTCGGTTGAATACGCGGATTCTATCACTGCAAAGACAAGCTTCCAGCGTCTTCTTTAAAGGCGGGTACGCTTATCTGCATAGCTAAACCGGGTCGGGTATTTGCGGCGATGATCGAACCTCCCTGTAATCGCAGAGCTTGGCGCGCGATTGAAAGGCCAAGGCCATAACCCCCGGTGTGCCTCGCGCGTGCATCGTCAACCCGATAAAAAGGGTCAAAGATTTTCTCCAGGTCTTGCTCCGGTACCCCCGGGCCCCGATCGGCAATCACGACGTTAAAGTGATTTCCCACCGCTGCAATAGTGACGGTGATTTCACTACCTTCGGGGCTGTAGTAGCAGGCATTACGCAACACGTTGTCGAAGGCTTTGCGCAGCTGGCCACCGTTGTCCGCCACGAGTGCGTCATGCAGGCTGTTGTGCAATGTGATGCGACGCCTGGCCCCCATTTCAAATCGCGCATCCGCACAGAGTTCCTGCAGCAGAGCCACGATATCAATGTGTTGCTCAAGGTCAGCGTGCTCGCTTTGGCTTGCCAGCAGCTCTCCTACCAGGCTGTCGAGCCGGCGTATTTCGCGTTCAATCCGTTGCAATTGCTCAGCGGCTTTTTCAGGGTGTTTTGCTGCCAGTGCCACGGCTACGTGTAAGCGCGCGAGAGGGGAGCGCAGTTCATGAGATACATCCGACAAGAGCTGCTTTTGCGCCCCTATACGCGCCTCTAGCTGCTCCGCCATGCGGTTGAAATCACGCGCGAGGTCATCAGTTTCATCGCCGCCCTGCGCGCGCACGCTCAGGCGCGCTTCCAGATTACCTTCTGCCAACGTGCGTGCTGCCTGCCGCAATCGGCTTAGGCGGCGTGTCAATAAGCGCGACAGCGCAAAGCATAACAGGCCGGATACCACGACTGCGAGTGTCGCGCGGAGCCAAAGATTGCTGCCGAGTGCATTGATCAGCGGTATTTTGGGCGGGTGCACGACCAGCACGGACCGGAGGGAGCCGATATCGGTTCGATAGATTTGGTGGCCCAGAAACTGCTCTGGGCCGTGCCGTTGGAATATGCGACGTCGGTCGCCACCAAGCCGGGCGGCCACTCGCGCGACGCTTGGCGGTACCGGTCTTTGTAAAAAATCCTCGCCAGAGGCCCTGAGCAGAAAGACGTCTACCCCGTGTTTTTTTTGCGCCTGAATAATCAGCTCCGGGATATTCTCCAGCGGCACTGTCTGTAGTTCGTAAAGCAGTCGAACGAAAATTCTCGGTGGGACGCCAGGGCCTCGTGCTCCGGACGGGTGTCGGTCGCCTTCCTCCAGGTCACTGGCTTCGGGTAACAGCGTATCCAGATAGTTGCCCGCGAGCATTGCAGTCCCTAATACGCCAACAGTCACCAGCCAGAAGCCGACAAAAATACGCAAAAAAAGTGGCGCGCTGACCCTCACGGGTTGTCACCTTCGTGCACAAGAAACTGATATCCGGAGCCACGTATGCTGACGATGGGGTTGTTGGCACCACAGGCGAGAAACTTTCTGCGGATCTTGCTCACATGCACGTCGACGCTACGATCGTAGGCGGTCAGTGCGCGTCCCAGAGCCTGCTGGCTGAGCAACTCTTTGTCGACCACGCTACCCGCGTGCTTGAGCAGAACCTGAAGCACATTGAATTCGACACTGGTCAGCTGCAGGTCCCGCGACTGCCACGTGGCACTGCGCTCAGCAGCGTTAATTGCGGTGAAACCGATGTCAATGTCTAGCGCTGCAGTGCTGCCGCCTACGCTGCCTGCCCGGCGCAGGATGGCGCGCAATCTGGCCGCCAGTTCTCGCGGGTTACAGGGCTTGGCCAGGTAATCGTCGGCGCCGAGTTCGAGCCCTACGATGCGATCGATCTCTTCGCCGCGTGCCGTTAGCATCAGTACGGGGGTTTCGATGTGTTCTGCGCGCAAGCGGCGCAGGACTTCAAGGCCCTGCACGCCGGGCAGCATAACGTCTAGCACAATGGCGTCGTAGGTGGTGGCCCTGGCCTGCGCTATCGCTCCAGCGCCATCTTGACAGCTGGTGACCGTGAACCCATCAGACTGGAGATATTCGCCCAGTAGCTCACACAGCTCCCGGTCGTCGTCAATAATCAGTAGATGAGGATGCATGATGGCAGGCGATTCCCACGTTAACAGGAAGTAGCTTTAGTGTGCCGGGCAGCGTACACCAATGCCACGCTGCCCGGCACCGCAACAACGCTTCTTTACGCTTCTTTACTCGCGCACTGCACTGCTTAACCCCTGTTTGGGTTAGACTGGGGTTGTGGTTAACCTACCGGAGATTACTGATGAAAACACTGACTGACTTTGTACCTCGCCGCGGCCGCATTGCTTTGGCGCTCGCAGCCATCATTAGCGTTGCCCCTGCATTTGCCGCGCCAGAGCGGGGCAACCCCGAACGGATGCTGGAACGTTTGACGCAGCGCCTGGAGCTGACGAAAGAGCAGCAATCCTCGATCGGGGAATTGCTGCAGGCCACGCAAGCTGAAGGGGCTGCAGATCAACGTCGAATGCAGGAAATTCGTGAAGCGTTGCGTGCTCAGGGTGACAACTTTGACGCCGCCAGCAGTGAGGCACTGACGGCAGAAATGGGTGAGATTACCGCACGCACAAGCTATCGAAGAGCTGAAACTCGCTCGCTTCTGCGAGCCCAGCTTGAAGAGGCGCAACGTGCCCGGCTAGACACCATGGAGAAGCAACGGAGTGAGCAAGGTGCCTCACAAGGCAAGCGCTAAGGGGGTTTGGGCAGCAGCCCTGACAGTTAAACGACCTCGACCTTAAGCTCGAGCTCGGCCAAAGCCGAGCCGAGCATTTCCTGCTGTTTCTGATTGCTTACTACAGCGGTGCTCGCACGTTCGGCCGTGAGATAACTTGCGCTAACACGACGCAGGTCGTCGAGCGTGACATCGAGAATGGCTCGCCGAAATGCTTCCCGGTGTGCATGGCTGCGCCCGAAAAGGGTGTTGTAGAAGTGTTGTCGCGCCTCGCCTGATGGCGAAGCCGGCTTGTCGAGGCTGCTGACGACGCCAAGAATCGCCTCTTCCAGGCCGCGCGCCTCGTGGTTGTTCTCCAGCATCCAGCAAATTGACTGATCGAAGTCCTGCAACGTTTCGAGCAGGCGAGGGTCGCGGTAGGAATAAAAGCGAAACGCAGCGATACCCGAATCCTGCCCCGCACCCCCGCCATAGGCACCACCTTGCTCACGGATGGCGCGATGCAGGTAGCCATTGCGCAAAAACCCACCCAGTACCGTCAGTGCGGGAGCGTCCGGGTGGCCCACTGCTACGGTGGGGTACGCACGAGCACAGAAGTTTACCTGGGTATTGGCGACCCAAAATTCCCGGCGCCGTTCACTGACCGGCACAGCGCTTAGTGAGCGTTGGCCGTCATCGCCACCCGAGCATGTGCTCCAGAGTGCAACTGCCTGTTGGCTAACCGCCGCCGCCGCGTGTTCGTCGGCGATGATCAACAGCTGCCGGGGCATACTGGTGACGGCCGTGTGTAAGGTGGCGAGTGATTGGCGGAAGTCGTCAAGCGCTGCCGTGTGTTCGAGGCTGTCATCCAGTGCTTTCAAGCGCCGAATACCTTCAAGCCCGCCCAACTGGTGATTGATGTACGCCAGGCCGCTCATGCCTGCACTTGCCGCGGTCATAGCGAGGCCGTGGCCATTTCCGGTAACGGATTGCTCCCGGCGCGCGCGGGACTGGCTGACCAGTTCACGCAGTCGCGCACTCTCGTTAAAGCGCACCTGCTCTAGTGTGGCTTGCATAAGCTCACCCTGCACGCCCACGTTGCGCGCTAACGCGCGTGATGAGAGTGAAAAATATCCTTGCAATTGCTGTGGATCATTGGCGTGGCTGCGCAGGGAGGTGCTGGCGCTGATGCTGCCAACGGTTGCCGCTTGACGGTGCTGCACGGCTAAATAGTCGTCGCTGCCGATGCCCACCTCAGTCAGGGTGCGCGTATAAAGAGGGAGGAGGGCGACTTCGCTAGCCTCGAGCGCGGGCAGCGGCGCTACCACATGTTGATAAACCAGCCCGTTGGTGCCCTGCGTGTAAGTCGTCACGCGCAGCTTGCCTTTCTCCTGCACCTCACACGCCAGCTCCGGTAGCCTGCCGGGAACATCCGCCAGCGTGACACAGGGCAGAACACCCGGGTCATCGACCTGTTTCTGGCGCTGTTCGAGTTGTTGTGCCAAGTTAATAACCGACTGCTTCTGTGCTACCGTCATGTCGGCTTTCAGCGCAGCCAGGCGGGATTTTTCCGCGCTGAGCCGCTGCTCGGACAGCGCTGTATCGGGTGTCATGACCAGCGTCACCCGATGCGGATTATCGAGCAGCAAGCGTTGTGCGAGTTGGCGAATATAGTGGGGGTCGCTGATTTTTTTGCGCAGTGACTCCAGTACGGGGTCGAGATCCAGCACCGCGACAGGGTCCGCATGGTGAGTGGCCGGCCCTAGCGCCTGCAGAATGAGCTGTAGGCCATAGGGGTACCCACCACCGCTGATTTCACGCTGATGCAGCTCAAGCTGATGCAGTACCGCCTCAACCTGCTCTTGCGGCACACCATCGCGGGCTACCCGCTCAATCACGCCCAAAACCAGTGACTCAAAGGCATCGCGTGACTCGGGCTCGCTGCCCTCTATGCCACAACTAAAGACCATTTCGCGCTGAGAGTCCTCAAGCCCGCAAAGCGGTGAGGGGGCCTGCCCGAGAGCTGTAGTCTCCAGTGCCTGCATCAAGGGCGAGGCGCTGTTGTCCATGAGGACGCTGGAAAGCAGTTGCGCTTCAAGCTGCTCTTGCAGGTCGGTACTTTCTCCCAGCAACCAGCCCATCACAATATGGGTTTTTTCGGTGGTCTCTCCGGAATCGTCCAACGCATAGCTGCGCTCTACCTGCAGCGGCTTACTCATGCGCTGTTCTCTGGGCACGGCAATCTGCCCGGGCAGTTTCTCGAAGCGGCTAAGTGCGCGCGCCTCGAACACCGCCTGATGTTCGTGGGCGGGAATATCGCCAAAAGTCATGAAGATCGCGTTGCTGGGGTGATAATGGCTTTGGTAAAAGGCTTTGAGCTGGTCGTAAGTGAGGTTGGGGATGCACTCTGGGTCGCCGCCACTGTTGTAATGGTAAGTCACCGTGGGGAACAGGTGCTCGCAGAGTGTTTGCCAGAGTGTGCTGGAGACCGAGCTCATAGCACCCTTCATCTCATTGAACACCACGCCTTTGAACACCAAATCGCTGTGTGGATTGCCAGGCTCGGCAAAGTCTACTCTGTGGCCTTCCTGGGCGAAGTCCAAGGGGTTAAGGCTGGAGAAAAATACCGCGTCCAAGTACACGTCCAGCAGGTTGGCGAAATCTTTTCGGTTTTGGCTGGCGAAGGGATAGGCAGTCCAGTCGCTGCTGGTAAAGGCATTCATAAAGGTATTCAGTGAGCGGCGCAGCATCATGAAAAAGGGGTCGCGCACGGGATAGCGTTCACTGCCGCACAGGGCGGTATGCTCGAGGATATGCGCAACGCCGGTAGAATCTGTAGGCACTGTTCGCAGTGCGACCAGGAAGACATTCTCACCATTGTTGGCCGCCAGATGATAATGCGTGGCACCGGTGACGCTGTGCTCATAGTGTTCAACCCGCAGCTGCAGAGATTCTATTTCGTGGCTGCGGAGAAATTTGAACGACGCGTGGCTCACCGCGGCGGCGGGGATAATCTGGTTCATATCGGTCCTGTTGTGTCCGGAAAGTTGGCGCTATTCTAACGCGAATCGGGATTGGCTGCCGGTAGCTGCACCAGTTCAATCTGGTACATCCACGGCCAGTTTTTGCCGGTCACCCAGATGCTGCCGTCTGCAGGGTTGTATGCAATTCCGTTGAGAACGGCGGTGGCCGGTTGTCGTTCTTCCAGCGGTAGCAAGCCCGTCAAATCGACGCTCCCGGTGACCTCACCCGATACGGGATCAATGATCACGATACGGTCTTCTTGCCAGATATTGGCCCACACCGCCCCGTTGACCCACTCCAGTTCGTTCAGGCGCGCTACCGGTAAGCCTTCTTCCATGACGCTGACTGTGCGCCTGCGTTGCGCGGTATCGGGGTTAAGGAAGTACAGGCGATGGCTGCCGTCGCTGTAGATCAGGTCGTTGTCATTGTGGGTGAGGCCCCAGCCTTGGCCTGGAATAGGTAGCACCGCAAGAGGCTTCAGATCGTCCTTACGGTAAACCAGTAGCCTGCCTGCACGCCAGGTCAGCTGGTAGATGCGGTCATTGAGCACGGTGAGCCCCTCGCCAAACAAGCGCGGATGCAAGTGCTGTTGTGCCAGAAGGCTGCCGTCTGCAAAGTTGTATTGCAGCAGTCGCGACTGCCCATAGCCGCCAGTGCCTACGTACAACACGCCATCGACGATTTGCAGGCCTTGTACAAAGTGGCTGCGCGACTGCGGTTTTTTGTCCAGCACCTGATAGCCAAAGCGGTCGCTGCTCGCTGCGGCATAGCTTATCGTCATTAGCAGCGCGGCACAGGCCAGACGGGTCAGTTTCAAATTCGGTTTCTCCCTAAGTCACGTAGCAGGAATCGCGCGGGAGCCAACGCACGTAAAATTTCCGGCTCTACCGGCAGTGGCTCGGCGCAAATCTGGCTGGCCAAAAGCTCCGCGGCCAGTGGCGTTGAAGTGAGGCCTCTCGATCCGTGCCCGGTGTTGACGTAGAGCCCGCTGTGATAAGCGCCCATAGCCGACACGGGTTGGCGTGCATTATCGCGCAATGCAGCAAAACGCTCTAGGAATTCGTCGCGATCCGGTACCGGGCCGACCATAGGCAGATAATCGGGGCTGGCGCAGCGCCACCCGGTGCGCCCCGGCAGGGTACTGTTGTCGAATGCTTCCAGGGCTGATGTCAGCGAGGGTAAAGCCATACCGAGCTGCGTCAGGTTATAGGCCTGATCTTCTTGTCGCAGGGAGGGATCGCTATCGCCTGGGCCAAAAGTGGCGCCTATGCAGTGTTCGCCGTTGACCGCGGGCGCAATATAGCCTTGATGGCAAAGCGCTGCGCGCAGCGGTTGCAGGGCGGGTAGAGCGGGCAGTTGGGTGGTTTGCCCGCGGATGGGGCGCACGGGCAGCCACGTCAAAACATCGAAAGCAGTGCAATCAATGCCGGCAGCAATGACCACTGCGGGGGCCTTGCCCAGCACTGAGCCGTTGGCGCTTAGGGCAAGCCAGTCAGGCCCTTGCCGGTGCAGCTGCACGGCTCCGCAGCCTTGTTTTAGCGTAATTCCCTGTTGCTGCAGCAGAAACGCGCAAACCGCCGGCGGGGCCAGCCAACCGGATTGAGGATACCAGTAGCCTCCGCTTGCTTGTTCCAGCCCAATCAGTTGCGATGCGCGCTGGGCATCCACGACCTGCGCCAGCTCAGGCACAGCCTCGAGCAGTACCTGCATACGCTCCAACTCGGCGGCGTCACGCACCTGATGGAAGCTGCCACAGAGTGCGCCGTCTTCACCCTCACGCAGCTGAGCTTGAGCAAATGCTTGGGCGTAAAAGCGCACGGCATAGCCAAAGCTCGATAGCGCGAAATCGGTGAGCGCAGAGTGCCGGTGCGACAGCCGGGTATAAAGTACACCCTGCGCGTTCCCGGAGGCCGCCTGTGCAGGGCTCCCGCTCTCCAGCAGCGTCACAGCCACGCCCCGCCGAGCCAAAGCGGCAGCCGTGTGACAGCCAGCGAGCCCGGCGCCGAGAACCAGCACGTGGATGGGCTGTTGCGCGTCATGCCAGGGCAGATCCCAGCGGGCAGGGGCGCGCGCTTTATTCGCAGCCATGGCGTTAAGCTGGCCCAGCAGAGGCTCAAGCTTGTCGTCAGCGGTTTGACCGCCCGTCACAGTGAAGCCTGCGGCCGCCAGTTCGTCTTTGACCCTCGCTTCGACGGCGCCGGTTGCGACCGTGGCGCCGGGCTGGCTAAGGGCGGCAATGTCCGCACCCAAGCCTACAGGTAAGCGCAACCCGTCGGCTGTTGTCGCCAGGGGCTTCAGGTACCAGGCATTGACCAGGGGCGCCGCTGCCTGACGAAGGTCGATTAGCACCTCAGCAATGTTCCCCCACCAAAAGTCCACCGTGACCGCCCCGGACTCAAGCTGCACTCTATGCACACCGGGTAGCGGATGGGGATACTGCCTGATAAGCGCATCGGCGAGTGGTGCAAGCTCTGGCCATGCCGCTGCGGCGTGCGCAAGGTCGTCTCGATGCAGCGGCAGGGGTTCGATGGCAATATAGTGTAGGCGCCGGGCGCCGCCGGTTGGCTGCTCACGCTTGCGCCAGGCCTCCCAGGTCGACAGAAAGGCCAGGCCGTTGCCAAAGCCAGCCTCGGCAACAGTAAAGACAGGCCCTGCGTGTGTGTTCCAGCGGTCTGGCAGCCCGCTACCGGTGAGATATACCTGGTGTGTTTGCGATTTCCCCGGGCGCACGATGCCGCCGGTGCCAAGCGTCTCTGCTCCACCCCCCGCAGCGCTACCACGCAGCGGCGGTTTGGCTATTGCCATGGCAGACCAGTGATGATTATTCCGTTGCATCGGAATCGCACGCTCTGCCGCAGGCTTGCGGCCTCAGTTCTCGAGTCATTCGTGGCCCTGCTCTTTTAGCCTGAAACGGTATAGCCGCCATCGACGGGCAGCGTTTGTCCGGTGATCCAGCTTGCCTGGCCGCTGGTGAGGAACAGCACCGCGCCTGCAACGTCTGCTGGCACGCCAAGCCGCCCCAAAGGGGTGCGGGCCAGAGTCGGCGCAGACCAATCCGGGTTGGCAATGGTTGCGGCTGTCATGCGGCTCTCGCAGAGTCCTACCGCAACCGCGTTGGCGCGAATGCCCAGTGCACCCCATTCAACTGCCATGCTGCGGGTAATTCCCAGCAGGCCTGTTTTCCCTGCACCGTAGCCGGGGACGATGCCGATACCAAAGTAGGAACTCATGGAGGCAATCCCGACCACGGAACCACCGCCTGCTAGTGTGCTGCGTGCCAGGGCGTCGCGGCACAGCCGGGACAGACGAAAACCCGAGGTTAAGTGAATGGTAACTGCCCGCACAAAGGTATCGGGGTCCCACTCATCGAGGCCCAGGCTGGGCAGAGCAATGCCTGCATTGTTAATGAGAATATCCAGCTCCGGCTGTGCCGCCGCAACCGCGTCGATCTGTGCGTTATTTTCAACGTCCAGCGACAGATAGCGATAGTCAGAAAGGTCGTGGTCATAGTCCTGGGCAGCGGGCCGGGTGCCGGTAATGGTGACGGTGGCGCCCGCGGCCTTGTAGGCTGCCGCGATAGCGGCACCGATTCCGCTGGTGCCACCCGTAACAAGCACTCGGGCGCCTCGGTAATCATATTGCACATGGTTGTTTTTCATTGCAGGCCTCGCGCTGGCGGAAACAAAGTTCAGTGCGTTGCAAGAGTAGCAGACGGACGGCACTGGCAGGCTATCAATGTGATCGAATAGAACACGGGTGGCGCGTCCTGCAGTGCCGGTGACTGGTGTTTATGCCAGCCACACAGTAGACTTGCGCGCTTGCACGAGAGGGTAGCCCATGGCACAAAATTCAAACAAATCGATCCCCAGAGACCAGTTCCTGACGATCTCTGTCAACTTGTTGCACAAGGCCTTCCTGGACAACCGTCGCACCGAGGCCAAGAACGTGTTCCGTGACTTGGCCGGTGGCCGCACGGTGCACCTGACCAACGTGGTCATGGAGGACAAGTCCCAGGTGCGCTTTGACGTGGCACTGGATCACAGTGAATATCGTGGAAAACTGAATTTTGGCGGGTTCCGTGCCAGCCTGGGTTTGCTGGTAGCGCAGCTCAGCGATGCGCTGCGTGCCGGCAAGGATATCAAGGTGTTTTCAGCGCAGAATAATCCCGATAACGTGGTCTTCGGTTTAAGCGCGGCGACCGACGATGAAGGGGATATCAACGTCATGGTGTTGGGGGCGGACTCTAATGCAACGCGAGGCACTATTGAGTTGCGCTTGCAGTATCTGGACCCCGCTCAGTTTGCTGAACAAGCTCCAGCACCTGCCACGGGCACAGAATCTCTCTCCTGACGGCCTTCTAGAGGTGTTCGGGGCTGACCAGTGTCACCGTTTCCCGTTCTGCCGGCGCGATCACCTCGGCACTGCCTGTGACCACTTTTCGGCCCTTCTGATTTAGTACCAGGCAGTCAAGAGTGACTCGTCGGCGCCTGGGCTCCAGAGCGCTGACCGTGAGCTCGACCGAAAGTGTGTCTCCCACCCGCACCGGTTGGCGAAAGCTGAGAGATTGACTGAGGTAGACTGTTCCGGGGCCGGGTAGCTGCATCGCCAAGGCGGCTGAAATCAATCCGCCGCTGAACATGCCGTGCGCGATGCAGCCGCCGAACGGGGTTGATGCCGCATAGACCGGGTCGAGGTGCAGTGGGTTATGGTCGCCTGACGCCGCAGCAAACCGGTGCAGGTCTGCCATGGTAACCGTGTGGCTGCGCCGAGCCTGTTGCCCGATACTCAGTTCATCAAAGGTGTAATTGTGTATTTCGGGCATACGGGCATCCAGCGGGATTGTTGAGCGGTGCATGATACCGTACTGTAACGGCCCTCTGAATAGTCACCTCAATAGCCACGTCGAGCGCGCAGGAGAAACCTATGTCGGATGCGGTGGTTCGCGTCATACCACCCATTTCCTACCCACCTGAATTGCCTGTTGTGCAGTGCAGGGAGGAGATTGCGCGCGCAATTCGCGACCATCAAGTGGTGATTATTGCCGGTGAAACGGGCTCGGGGAAAACCACACAAATCCCCAAAATTTGCCTTGAACTGGGCCGCGGGCGCGAGGCCCGTATTGGCCACACCCAGCCGCGTCGCTTGGCAGCGCGCTCAGTAGCCCAACGCATATCGGAGGAGCTGGCGCTGCCTCTGGGCGCCACGGTAGGCTACCACGTACGTTTTACGGATCAGGTGTCTGACGCGTCAGCGATCAAGTTGATGACAGACGGCATTTTGCTTGCGGAAGTCCGCCACGATCGTTTGCTGCGCCAATACGACACGTTAATTATTGACGAGGCACACGAGCGTAGCCTGAATATCGACTTTCTGCTGGGCTACCTCAAACAGTTGTTGCCGCGGCGGCCCGATCTCAAGCTGATCATTACCTCGGCCACCATTGATGTCGTCACCTTCGCAGAGCATTTTGGCGATGCTCCGGTAATTGAAGTGTCAGGGCGCGGCTACCCGGTTGAAACGGTGTATATCGACCCGGCAGAAGACCGCGACCTTGGGCTACAGGAGCAGATCACCGAACTGGTGGCTGATATCGAGCAGGGACGCTTTGGTGAACGTGGTGATGTGCTCATTTTTCTGCCGGGAGAGCGCGAGATTCGTGAACTGGCTCGGGCCCTGCGGGAACTCGAACGCATAGAAGTGCTGCCCTTGTATGCGCGCCTGAGTAACGCGGAACAAAGCCGGGTTTTTGACCTCTCACGCAGGCGACTGCTGCGTGTGGTGTTGGCCACCAACGTGGCCGAGACATCGCTGACCGTGCCCGGCATTCGCTATGTCATTGACCCGGGTGACGCACGCATCAGCCGTTACAGCTTTCGTACCAAGGTGCAGCGTCTGCCGATTGAGCCGGTATCACAGGCCAGCGCCAACCAACGTCAGGGGCGCTGCGGGCGGGTGGCGGCGGGGGTGTGCATTCGCCTGTACAGCGAAGCAGATTTTCTGTCACGGCCCGAGTTCACCGATCCTGAGATTTTGCGCACCAACCTCGCGGCGGTCATTTTACAAATGCTGCAGCTGGGCTTGGGCGAGGTGCAACGTTTTCCTTTTATCAACCCACCCGACCCGCGCATGGTACGCGACGGCTACAAACTCTTGCAGGAGTTGGGAGCGGTTACCCGCAGCGGCAAGCTCACTGATACGGGTCGACAGATGGCGCGGCTGCCCATCGATCCGCGCTTGGCGCGTATGGTCCTGGCTGCTCAGGAGTTGGCCTGCCTCGAGGAAGTACTCGTTATTGCCGCTGCGTTGGCGATACAGGACCCGCGTGAGCGCCCGGCAGATAAGCAGGCGCAGTCTGATCAGATGCACGCACGCTTTCGTCATGAGCGTTCGGACTTTATGGCTTGGTTGGCCCTGTGGCGCTACTACGAAACGCAGCGACAGGCGCTGACCCAGAGCCAGTTGCGCAAGCTGTGCCAGCGCGAGTTTCTGTCGTTTATGCGCATGCGCGAGTGGCGTGATATGCACGCCCAGCTGCGCATCGGTTGCCGGCAATTGGGGTTGCGCTCAGCCGGCGAATTGTCCGTTGTTGAACACGAGCCTTATGAGTCGGTGCACCGTGCCTTGCTCGCTGGCCTGCTTTCCAACATTGCCCAGCATCAGGAGCTGCGCGAGTACCTCGGCACTCGCAACAGGAAGCTGCAAATTTTTCCCGGCGCAAGCCTTGGGCGTCAGCGCCCAAAATGGATTGTTGCTGCAGAAATTGTTGAGACCTCACGTGTTTTTGCCCGCGTCGTTGCGGCTATCGACCCCGCCTGGCTGTTGGCGGCAAACCCCGACCTGCTCAAGCGTCACTACTACGAGCCGCGCTGGGAGGCGCGTCAGGGCAGGGCCATGGCCTGGGAGCGGGTGACGCTTTACGGCCTGACGGTGGCGGACAAGCGGCCCGTTCACTATGGCCCCATTGCCCCCACGGAGGCGCGTGAGCTGCTGATTCGTGAGGGCCTGGTGGTGGGCCGGTTCCCTCGTCATCCCCCTTTTTTGAAGCACAACCTGCGGGTGATGCGCTCTCTTGAAGACTTGGAGGCCAAGGTTCGACGCCGTGACTTGCTGGCAGATGAGCAGGTTGTGTTTGCTTTCTACGATGAACGCTTGCCAGCTGAATTGACAACCGCGGCGCATTTGCGTGCTTGGCTATCGAACAACCCGGACGCTGACCACAGCTTACGCATTGAGCGTGAGCAGCTGCTGGCCCGCGACCCGGGAGCGCAACTGGGCGAGCAATTCCCCGACCGCTTGGTGTGCGGAGATCTGGAGCTGCGCCTCAGTTATCGTTTCGAGCCAGGCCAGGAGTTCGATGGTGTGTCGGTGACGCTGCCGGTAGGCCTGTTGAATCGGATTCCGCGGTTTCGTCTGGATTGGCTGGTGCCTGGATTGCTGCGCGAAAAATGTATCGCCTTGGTCAAGGGTCTGCCTAAGGATAAGCGCAAGCAGCTGGTGCCCGTGCCCGACACGGTAGATCGCGCGCTGGCCGAGTTGCAGCCCTGTGATGAAAGCCTGACCGCTGCATTGGCCCGGGTGTTGTCGCGACTGTCGGGTGTCAAATTGAACCCGGATGACTTTGTGCTGGATGGGCTGGATGCCTTTTACAGCATGAATATCCGGGTGGTAGACGCGGATGGCCGTTTGCTCAATCAGGGCCGGGATCTGGCGGCGCTGGTGGCCGAGTTTCGCAGCGACACCCGGGAAACCATAGTTTCTGCACCGAGCAGCAGCCCCGCGCGTGAAGGGCTTACGGGCTGGAGCCTGGAGGCCCTGCCCGCCGAGTGGCGTTTTCGGCAGGCGGGTGCGGACATTGTTTCCTGGCCGGCGCTGGTCGACAAAGGCGAGTCCGTCGCTGTGGAGCTGTGTGATTATCCGGGTGAGGCGCAATGGCAGCATCGGCTCGGTGTGCTGCGGCTACTGCGCTTGCAGCATCGGCAGCAGGTCAAGTTCTTGCGCAAACAGTTGTTACAGGGCAACGAAGCCAACTTGCTCCTGGCCGCCGCTAACCAGCCTCGTGAGCCTTTGGTTGAGGACATGATCGATGCTGCCTGGGCGCAGGTGGCAGGGTTGGACGGTAGTTTGCCCCGAGATAAACAGGCTTTTCTGCAAATAGCCGAGCGTAGTGGTGAAGTGGTCGCCTGTGCCAATCGCCTGGAGGCGACACTGCTCAATGCACTGCGCCCCTTAGCGGACCTGCGCGCAGCGCTTGCCCGCTACAGCGGCGCCGACTGGGCGCCCGCTCTGCAAGACATCGACACGCAGCTAAACAGGCTCTGGCAGCCTGGCTTTCAGCGCGATACTCCCGCGGATTGGTTGGCGCAGTACCCGCGTTACATGAAGGCGCTGAAGCAGCGTGTTGAACAATTAAAGGGCCAATTGGCTCGGGACGATAGCCAGCGCGAGCGTTTGGCAGTGTTGGGTGAGCCACTGCAGGCTGCTCTGGCAAGATACCCCCGTCTTTTGGCACTGTGCCCCGCTGCGGCAACCTATCGCTGGATGCTGGAAGAGTTTCGCGTATCACTGTATGCGCAACAGTTGGGCACTCGAACGCCGGTATCGGAGAAACGCTTGCAGCAGCAGTGGGGCTTGGTCGCGGAGTGGTTGGCAACGCATCCAGGCCATATCCCGCCCGTCGCTTTGTGACTTATTACCGAACTGATACGCCCAGTAGAAAAAATCAGGGGCAGCACCGAGGCACAGTATAAATAGCAGGTAAGCCTGCTTCACCGAATCGCGTGTAGCGACCCACCGAAAGTAAAAGCATATACATTGCGAAGGATTCCATAAAACCTCACACTATATTCCCTCGCGCCCGGAATCGGCAGGATGCCGTGCGTTTTATGTCGCTCAGTGCCGCCACGGCGCGCCTGTTGGAGATGATTCGAGACAGCGGGCCATTGCCGGGAGCAGAGGTCCTGCAAGCACTCGCTGCGGAGTTGTCTTTGCCGGCCGCCACAGTCGCCAGCTTTGGTTCGGCCCAGCTCACCGACTTTGTTACACGCGGTATTGTGGTGACCTGTGAATCGGCATTATCCCATGTTGATCCGCCTTCGCCTCAGGCGTAGTATTGCGCCGCTTAATTCGATCTTGGTCGACTGATGACAACGCGTTTTACTACTTTATTATTGCTGTGCCTTTTGAGCGTCGCGCCTGCGATGGCCTCAGAGGCCGTTGATCCGGATCCGCTGGAGGCGCTTAATCGGCCTATCTTCGTGTTTAACGAGCGTTTAGACCAATATTTGCTGAAGCCGGCTGCGCGTGGTTACCACGCAGTGGTACCAGATCCGTTGGAAATAGGCGTCGACAATTTTTTTCGCAACCTGCGCGATGTTAACGTCACCATCAACTCGCTGCTGCAGGGCCGCCCCAAGGGCGCCGCGCAGGCGGGCGGGCGTTTTTTGCTGAACTCAACGATTGGCATACTGGGGCTCTTTGATGTTGCAAGCCGCATGGGTATTGAGCCCTTGCGCACGGATTTTGGGCAAACACTGGCCGTGTGGGGTGCTCCCGAGGGGCCTTACCTAATGGTCCCCTTGTTCGGCCCCAGAACCATGCGTAGCGGCTTTGGCACCGTGTTTGATGCCTATACCTCGGTGGAAATTGCGATAGACGATGTGCGGTTACGCAACTCGCTGATTGGTTTGGAGCTGGTCAGCTCGCGTGTGGAGCTGCTGAAGGCCGAGGACCTGATCTCCGGCGACCGCTATATTTTTATTCGGGATGCGTACCTGCAACAGCGTCGAGCACTGGTGAATGATGGGGTTGTGGAGGATACATTTTCCGACTTTGGCGACGATGACTGGCCTGACGAACTCTGAAGTGCTGAAGGTCTCGCCAAGGTTTGCACCAAAACTGTGAAATCCTGCCCAAACTCGGTGCGAATCGGTTGCCCGGTTGAGGTCAACGGCGTACTGTCCTCCAGCACACGCACCCTAAGTGCAGCATGATGACGCCCAAAGGTAATGTGCTGGTGATCGACGACCACACCGCTCGCGCAACTGCTCTGGCAGAAAAGGTGCGGACGGCGGGGTATCGCGCTGAAGTGTACAGCGACGTCAATGCAGCCTACCGCTTTCTCGCAGGAAACCACGAGCTCGATGTCATCCTGTGCGAGCTTGACTTGCGCGCGGTGTCTTGGCAGGAGGCGCGGCGCGCGTTGCGTGAGCTCGATCTTCAGGTACCCGCCATTATATTTAGCGACCACGCTGACTTAGACAAAATGATGACAGCGTTGCGCTTGGGTGCCAGTGATTTCTTTGTACGCCCCATTGAAGATGAAGACGCGCTGTTTAAATCCATCGAGCGTTGCGTGCGACAGCGACAAATGCGCCGCGAGCTGCAAGAGTCGCGTCAACGTTTAGAACGCACTAATACTGAACTGCGTGGCACGGTTAAAATGCTCGAGCAGGACCAGCAGGCCGGGCGACAGGTTCAGCTGCGTATGCTGCCGGTCAGCCCTATGGTGTTAGAGCCTTATGTATTTAGCCATACGGTTATTCCATCGCTATATTTGAGTGGTGACTTCACGGATTACTTTACGGTGGGCGATCATCACGTGGCGTTTTTTATGGCAGATGTTTCAGGCCATGGGAGTTCTTCGGCGTTCACGACGGTTTTGTTGAAAAATCTGTTTGCGCGTAAGCGATCGGACTTTTTACACCGCGATGACAACACGTTAATGAGCCCCGTGGCCATGCTCAAGCGGGCCAATGAGGAGCTGTTGGGGCTGGGTATCGGCAAGTTTGCCACGATGGTGGTTGGCCTTCTGGACACCGCAGAGAATACTCTTCGCTATAGCGTCGCCGGGCATTTGCCGCAGCCGGTATTAATGTCTGCGGCCGGCGCGCGCTATTTGCGCGGCGAGGGGTCGGCGGTTGGCATCATGGAGGATGTCGCCTACGAAGAGCACCTTATTGATTTGCCGAAGCAGTTTATGCTCGCGCTTTTCTCAGACGGGATTCTTGAGATTCTCCCCCCGAAGAATCTGATTGAGAAAGAGAAGTACTTTCTCAAAGTCTTTGAGGAGTCTGCCGAATCCCCTGAAGACATTGCGACCCGGCTTGGCCTGGATCGGGTGGAAACCGCGCCCGACGACATTGCTGCGCTGTTTATCAGCAAGCGGAGTTGATATGGAAGAGGGTAGAATACTGGCAGCGAGTCAAGATGGGGCCTACGTCATTCGTCTTACCGGGGACGTGCGTCTCACGCTGTGTACGACTATCGACGATTATGTTTACCGCATGCTCGACAGCCCGGATTTTGCCAGTGTTTGGGTGGATGTCTGTGATGCTGAGGGGATAGACAGCACAACGCTGGGGCTGTTGGCCAAACTGGCGTTGGAAGTGCGCGCACGTTACGGTTTTATGCCCGCCATTTATTCCAGTAACCCCAGCATTACCCGCTTGATTAAAAGCATGGGCTTTCAGCGTCTTTTTGACGTGTATGAGGACACTTGCGCCAATCCTGGTTGTATCAACTGCATTCCGCTGGTAGAGGGTAGTGAGGCCGCCGTGCGGGAAAAGGTCATTGAAGCACATCGCGTGCTGATGGGGCTTTCAGAAGAGAATCGCGCGCGCTTCAAAGATCTGATGGTGGTACTCGAACGCAGCTAACCCACCGAGCTCGTCGAACGCTCAGTGCGGCTTGGCTTCCAGTTTGCAACGAATGTAATCCTGATGCGGCACATAAGTGAGTTCAGCGACCTGCCGAATCAAATGCTCTTCATACTTGTCGAGGTCGCCGTCTGCGTAGGCGACTTTCCACATGCTCGCAATGAGCGCGAGTTTTTCTTCGGGCCCGTAGTAGTCATTGATTACGCGGGTGAACTCGTAAAGAGAAGTCGCCTCCTCAACCCGTGCGCTAGCTGTTGCAATCAGGTCGTGAACAGCCTGCCTGGGCAATGCCAGGCTCTCGCTGATAAGCTTTTCAAGCGCAGCCTCTTCGCTGGCACTTTGTGTGAAGTCGGCTCGTGCAGTTTCTACCAGTAACGCAGCCGCCGCCAGCTGTACACGTTGCGTGCGGTCTGTGTTGGAGTCGGATTCGGGGAGCAGAAAGAGAGACTTCAGTGCTTTGATCATGCTGCGCGGATTACCTGTTCCAGTCGGCGTTGGTCGGCAATAAAGTTGCGAATGCCTTCAGCCAGTTTGTCACTTGCCATGGCGTCTTCGTTCAGGGCCAGGCGGAAGCTGGCCTCAGAATCCGCGTGGCGCGGGTCGTCGGAAGTGCTGTCTTGCGCGCTCAATTGGCGCGGCAGGTCGCCGTGGTCTGCGGCCAGTGACTCCAGCAGCGCAGGGCTGATGGTGAGGCGGTCGCAACCTGCCAGCGCTTCAATTTCACCGGTGTTGCGAAAGCTGGCTCCCATGACGACGGTGTTGTAGCCGTGAGTTTTGTAGTAGCGGTAAATGCGGCGCACGGACTGCACGCCCGGGTCGTCTGCAGGCTGCTGCACCTTGAGGTCGGTATTGGCGAGATGCCAGTCGAGTATGCGCCCTACGAACGGTGAAATAAGATACGCCCCTGCATTTGCGCAGGCCGTTGCCTGAGCAAAGCCAAAGAGTAGCGTGAGATTGCAGTTGATGCCTTCGCGCTCCAGCTTTTGCGCAGCGCAAATTCCTTCCCAGGTTGCCGCTATCTTGATGAGGACTCGCTGACGGCCGATGCCGGCTTCTTCGTAGAGGCCGATTAATTTTCGCGCACGCTCTATGGTGGCCGAGCTGTCGAAGGACAGCCTCGCATCCACTTCCGTTGACACGCGTCCGGGTACGATGGCAAGAATCTCCCGCCCAATATCCACTGCGAAGCGGTCGCAGCAGTTGGCCATTTGTTCGCTATCGCTGCCGCCTTTCTGGGTGGCCCAGTGCAGAGCTCCAGTCAAAAGCTCGTGATAGTGGGGCAGGGCGGCGGCCTTCAATAACAACGAAGGATTTGTGGTGGCGTCCTGGGGGTGGAAGCGACGTATGGCTTCGATATCACCGGTATCTGCGACTACATCCGTCATTGACTTCAGTTGGTCGAGTTTACTGCTCATGATGCCAGTTTCCTTGTGAAATATTGAAGCCACAGTAACGTGGCGACGGTTACACGCTATACAACCAAGTGTGCAGGATATTCAGGCGACGCGCTACCCGGATGCTTCGCTTACAACTTGCCTGCGGTGCAGGCCAGGGTCCCGTACAAGGCGCCAGGCGTCTTCCAGTACTGTGATGCCAGCACCCTTCAGGTGCGCGTTTTCGCTGAGGTGGCGCCGGAACTGTCGCGCGCCGGGCACGCCCTGATACAGCCCGAGCAGATGTCGCGTCATATGATTCAATGGCGTGCCGGCCAGCAGCTCTTGCTCAATATAGGGCAGCATTTGAGCAA
>JANQUV010000098.1:2037-3984 GCA_030730585.1 Haliea sp. | reverse complement strand
CATGATGCTGGGAACAACACCACTGATTTTGCGTAATGCCGTAAACGCATCCGCGTAGCCATCCAGTCCACCAACACCCGCAGGAATATAAGCCCCTGCAGAATCATTCAAGCCCACCAACGGAATTTTACGTTTCGCCGCCAGCTCAAACAGACGTGCCAGCTTCTTACCATTGGTAGCATCCATGGAACCCGCGCGCACAGTGAAATCATGCCCGTAAATGGCAACGTCACGACCATTGACCTTGATCAGTGCCGTGACCAATGAGGCGCCGTCGAGGTTGGGGCCCCAGTTCTGGAAAAGCACGGTGGGTGCATCGTCTGCCAAACACTCGATGCGCTCCCAAATCGTCATGCGTTTTTTCTGGTGCTGACGCTGCGTATTGCGCACCCCTGCCGCTCGCAGCGGCCGCTGCTGCAGTTCCCAGCCAGCTTTTAACGCTTTCTCGTACAATCCCGGCTCCGAGGCCACCTGGCCTGGCACGCCAAACTCACGTTCTTCGACGCTGGCAAAAGGATTGCTGAGAGTGGCAATCAGTTCAGAATCAGTGCTTGTCTTCATTCTTTATCCCATGCTGGTATGTTACCGGCTCATGGCGAGCCGACAACAGCTTATACCTTCTGTCGAGGTTCCCGGGTTTACAGGCGGCCGTGGCCGGGCTTACGATGAACCCCCGTCCGAAATCGGCGCACTACATTAATTCCATGCCCCTCGAATGTCAATTTACAGACACCGAAATGCGATGGGCAGAGACCCCGCAAATTCTCGGTCACCTCCGCTTACAAACTGCTGAATGCGTAGTTTCGACGGCCTTTTTCTACGAATATATGATGCGTCAACCTGTGGCGCCCGCGCGACAGCGGCGCTTGGCTTACCCATGAACCTGCATATCGAAGAGCTACCGTGGCGGCCCGACAGCGCGCTGCTATTCAACGCACTGCGAGACTTGCCCTGCCCTGCTTGGCTGGACAGCGCACAGCCTTGGGCTAACGGCGGGCGCTACGACATTTTAGTGGCAGATCCGATAGCCGATACACCCGCAGCGCCAAACGCCTCCGCACCCAGCGCCAGTTGGCACAGCTACCTACAGGCCCTTGCAGACCTGCACCGCGAGCGCTACGCCGGCATTGCACCCGCCGGCCCGCGGCTGCCTTTTTGCGGCGGCCTACTGGGCTACCTGGGTTATGAACCCGGCAACACCCTGCACGCGGTCACCCAAGCCAGCGCCACCGCACCCGCTACGCCCGCGGCCGCCATAGGCTGCTACGACTGGTGCGTTGTGCAAGACCACTTACTGCAGCGGTCGGCTCTGGTCACGCTGCCTTGGGTTGGTGGCACACTGCGCCGCGACCTGCGCGTGCGGTTTGCCAACGCTGCCAAACCCGAGACTGAGCGCCCCTTCCGACTGCGGGGTAGCTTCCAACCCGCCATGACCCGGGAAGCCTACCAACAGGCTTTTGCACGTATTCAGGCCTACATCCAGGCTGGCGACTGCTACCAGGTGAACCTCGCACAGCGTTTCGACGCCAAATACGAAGGTGACCCTTTTACCGCCTACCGCGTGTTACGGGAAGTGGCTGCGGCACCGTTTTCCGGCTACCTGGAGTCCAGCGAGCAGCAAGCCATACTGTGTTTGTCACCTGAGCGTTTCATTTCACTGCAGGGGCAACAGGTGGAAACACGTCCCATAAAGGGCACCCGGCCGCGCTATGCAGACCCCGCGCGCGACCTGCGCAGTGCACAGGAGCTGCGCGCCAGCCCTAAAGACCGCGCGGAAAACCTGATGATTGTCGACCTGCTGCGCAACGACCTTGGCCGCAGCTGCGTGCCGGGGAGCATTCACGTGGAGCAGCTGTTCGCGCTGGAAAGCTACCCCACCGTGCACCATCTGGTGAGCACCATCCGCGGCGAACTTGCACCCGGCCGCGGGCCTCTGGACCTGTTGCG
>JANQUV010000098.1:0-1937 GCA_030730585.1 Haliea sp. | reverse complement strand
AAGGTTGGGCGTTTCTTGAGTACTTTAGAGCAGCGCTTTCGCTAATTCAAAACGGTTGGGGCTCCACAACTCACAGGCACCCAAAGCGAGTGGCCGGGGGTGCAGCATGGTCGTGCGGGACCGTCGACGGCATGGATGCCGTCGTCGAGCCTACAAGGATGTATTCACGGCGTGTCCCGAGCGATCATGCTGCATACCCGACCACGATTTCCTGCCACCCAAGTTCTCGACTCAGGACGTGCATCAGACCGTCAAATCCCGCTCACTCGCCTCCACAAACGCCCGCTTCAACGCCGGGAAATCGTGCAGCGCCTGAAACTGCGGGAACTCATCAATCACGTTCTGCGGTGCGTGGAACAGCAAGCCCACATCCGCTTCCGCCAGCATCGTCGTATCGTTGTAAGAATCGCCCGCAGCAATAATTCGGTAATGCAAGCTGTGCAAAGCCTTGACCGAGGCCCGCTTGGGATCCTTCTGGCGCAATTTATAGTCCACCACTCGGCCGACCTCATCCACTTCAAGGCGGTGGCAAAGTAAGGTTGGCCAACCCAGCTGGCGCATCAGGGGTGCAGAAAATTCGTAGAAGGTATCGGACAGAATAATGACCTGAAAGCGCTCGCGCAGCCAGTTGAGGAACTCGGCAGCGCCGGGCAGCGGCTCCAGCGTGGCGATCACCGCCTGAATATCGTCGATTTTCAGCCCGTGCTCGTCCAACAGCCGCAGGCGTTGTTTCATCAACACGTCGTAGTCAGGAATATCACGAGTTGTTGCGCGCAGTTCAGCGATGCCGGTTTTCTCGGCAAATGCAATCCAAATTTCGGGGATAAGCACCCCCTCCAAGTCCAGGCAGGCCAGTTCCACGTCACACACTCCGAGAGGCTATCAGAAAGCCAAGTAATCTACCCAAGGGGGCCCAAGGCCACAAGCAGGCGGGGCACAAAAAATCAGTATACGGGCAACTCAATGTCGGCAAACAGGGCCTCGAGTTCCGTTTTACTGTGGTGCGTAAAGGCTTCTTTGACGATATCGCGAGTAAGGTGAGGCGCAAAATCTTCAATAAAGTCGTACATATAGCCACGCAAAAAGGTACCGCGCCGGCAGCCAATGCGGGTAACGCTGCTGGCAAACAGGCGCGATGCATCCAGCGCCACGAGGTCGGAATCTACACGCTCGTCGTAAGCCATGGCCGCCACAATGCCGATCCCTAAACCCAGCCGCACATAGGTCTTGATCACGTCCGCATCGGCCGCGGTAAACACCACCTTGGGCTCGAGGCCGCGGGCGACAAAGGCTTCATCGAGCTTAGAGCGGCCGGTAAAGCCAAAAACGTAGGTGACAATGGGGTGTGCGGCCACGTCTTCCAGGGTGAGCTCAGACAGCTGGGTCAGGGGGTGATCACGCGGCACCAGCACGCAGCGATTCCAGCGATAGCACGGTAGCATAATCAGGTCACTGAACAGTTCCAGCGCCTCGGTGGCAATGGCAAAGTCGACGGTGCCGTCTGCCGCCATCTCGGAGATCTGCATGGGTGTGCCTTGATGCATGTGCAGGGACACATCGGGATAGCGCTCGATAAAAGAGCGAATGGTCGCAGGCAGCGCGTAACGCGCCTGGGTGTGGGTGGTCGCGATCGACAGACTACCCTTGCGTTCGTTGGAGTACTCCTGGGCGACTTGCTTGATACTCTCGACTTTGCGCAGCACCTCACCCGCAGTCTGCAGGATGGCCTCTCCGGCCGGCGTCACATGGGTGAGATGCTTGCCACTGCGGGCGAAAATCTCCACGCCAAGCTCATCTTCCAACAAGCGGATCTGTTTGCTGATGCCCGGCTGCGAGGTGAACAGGCTTTGTGCGGTTACCGACACATTGAGGTCGTGATGGGCCACTTCCCAGATGTAACGCAACTGCTGCAGTTTCATAGCCGGCTTCCTCGCGTC
>JANQUV010000097.1 GCA_030730585.1 Haliea sp. | reverse complement strand
GTGAGCGCACCCACGCTGACCAGCTGCTGGCGCACGTCACAGTAGGCGCCATGATCCACGATCTTGGCGTCACAGGAGGCCCTATCCTGGAGTCACTTGGCAGCGGTGTGATTGCCGGTGCCGCCGAGGCGATGAAAAACCTGTTCGGGCACAGTATGTTTGGTAGCCACAAGCAGGAGTCGGATCAGGCCGTTATCAAGCGCATGGCGGCGGCCGGCAGTAGCGAAGCGGAAATTGCGGCAGAGCTGGCACAGCGCAGCGGCGATAGAACAGCGTTATATAACCAGCTGGTGCAGGACGGCCTGGATCGCCACGGTGAAAACCGCCACTGCATGGAGGTGCTGGAGCACGCCGTCTACCGGGCGCGGCCCCTGAACGGTGTCTGGGCCACGGGCCCCTTCCTGCATAACGGATCTGTACCCAGTATTGCGGACATGCTGCTGGCCCCGGAGCAGCGCCCGGTTACCTTCCATGTGGGCTCGCGTGAATTGGATCCGGTACGGGTTGGCTTTGAGAATGTGGCAGGGCCGCGGACCATGGAATTCGATACCCGGATACCGGGTAACAGCAATTCGGGGCACGTCTACGGTACGCGCCTGTCAGCAGCCGACAAGGCGGCCCTGCTGGAATATATCAAGGTGCTGTAGCGGCCTCAGAACAGCAGCCGTGCGTAAACCTTGAGCGTATTGGTGTGCTGTTGCTGGTCTGGCCGATTCTGGCTGAACTCACTGCCCACCGCAAAAAAAGGGCTGAGGTAGTGTGTCAGCCCAAGTGTATACACACCCTCCTTGGCCTCACCGCTGGTGAGGTCGACTTCGGCCACGATGCTGGTGGCGAAGGTAAAGTGATATTCGCCTCGGGCGCCGATCATGTTGCTGGTGCCGGCACTGGCATTGATATGCTGGTACTTGAAGTCGAGGGTCAGTGAGCTGGTCTTCGTGGGGTGACGGATCACGTTCTTGTATTCAATACCCCAGGTGTGCGTGTGACTGTCTGGTACAAAGGCTACGCGGTCTTCGGTGAAGCCGTAGGTGCCGATGATGGTCGATGTGTCGTCGAGGTAGCGGCCAAACTCCAGGGTATGGGTTTCTTGCTCTGACAACCGAGATAGCCGGAAGCGGCTGTATGCCACTCCCACAAGCCAGTGCGACAGATTGATGTACTCGGCGTCGACCAGCGCCGCATCGCCGCCCGTTTCGCCGTCGACGCCGAAGTCCGCGTCCAGATCTGCCCAGGCCATCGTCAGGCTTGATGCGCGCGCCAGAAATGCCGCCTGGCTATGGGGCAGGGAGCCGTGATTGACCTCCGTGTGGAATAGGGTGGCCAGCACCGTTCTGGTGTCCGTTTCCTGTACTCCGCTCTGGCGGGCCCGGGAATAATCGGTTTCGATGATCCCAATATGGCTAACAGAGGTTTGAGCGCCTGCCTTGGCGGCAAGCAGGCTGAAAAGCAATGGCAGTAAGCACCGGGTTCCGTTCATGCAATTCTCCTGAAGCAGTTGGCGCCACAGGGGGCTCTGCTGTACGTTCTTGTGGTGAGCGATTTCTCGTCGGGGGTGCTAGCGCACCTCGATTTGGACTGGTATCCAGCGGTTGAGGATGTACTGCAAAATGCCCCTGGATTTCATTTCCGCCAGTGCGCGGTTAAGCTCCAGTGCCAGCTCCGTGTCCCCCGGGCGTACTGCCCATGCCAGCATCTCCTCGGTCAGGGGTGTGTAGAGACTGATCAGGTCTTCGTTATCGTCGCGGGTAGCAAGCTGCCAGCTGGTAGGTGCGTCGTGCAGGTAGAGGTCAATTTGGTCGTTGCGCAGGCCGGCGAAGGCGGCTTCCGGATCGTCAAAATAGCGAATATCGGCCTCCGCCACCTCCCGCTCGACAAAACGGGCCCCAGTGGTCTCAGGCTCCACCCCGATTCTCACCCCGGGGCGATAGATGGCCCAGGGCTGGCCGAAGCGGGCGATCTTGTCGCGGTGCAGAATGGGCATCTGCCCCACCTGCATGAAGGCATCGGTGAACCGTACCTGTGAACTGCGCTCCGCGGTAACGCTGAGTCCGGACATGATAACGTCGACTTCGCCCGTCAGCAGCGCAGGGATCAGCTGCTGAAAAGGCATGGCCACCATGCTCACCCTGGCGCCGAGAATTTCCCCAACCGCGCGGGCATTATCTGCTTCGATGCCCGTCACTGTACCCTCGGCCATAAAAGCCAGAGGAGGATAGTCCGCGCTCACCCCTACGCGCAGCGATTCAATGGCCAGTGTTGGCCTCGCCGCCAGCAGCAAAAGAATGCCCAGCAAGTAATGTCGGATCATGTGCCTGATGTCTCCTTATGACGACGCTATTGCTGGCTGTGAGTTTACAGCATCTCGGGGTATTGCTACTGCCTGCGGTGGCGCGTAAACGGACATGTGGACCTTGCTGGAACGGTGCCGGGCGGCCGCACACAGGCGGGCTGCCTTGGCACGGGGTGTATACCATTCCGTCAGCCGCGTGGTGGTGATCAGGGGTTCTACCCCGCTTCCACGGACGGTTCTAAAACGGCTGAATACTCAAGATCACGATTGGCCACTCTCCGTCGCTTCCGCGGATTATGAAAGCGCTCAATGTAATCGAACAGATCCGATTTGGCGATATCCCTTGTTCGGTACTTGCTCCGGTTTACACGCTCCCGCTTGAGCACACCGAAGAGACCTTCACAGGCGGCATTGTCGCCGCAGTGACCGACCGCGCTCATGGAACTGACCAATGCGTTCTGCTTCAGGAACCGCTGGTAATCTCCGCTGCGAAACTGGCTGCCACGATCCGAATGTCGAATAACCGGGCCATTGTCCTGACGCTGCCAGACAGCCATTTGAACAGCGCGTATCACCATATGCCGATCTTGCCGATGATGCATTGACCAGCCAATCACCAAATTACTGAAGAGATCAACAACCACGCACAGGTATAGCTTGCCTTCGCCCGTAGAGATCTCCGTGATATCGGTGATCCATTTGGTCTCAGGCTTCAGCGCACTGAAGTCACGCTCCAACCAGTTCTCAACACCCGGAGGTGTAAGTGTCGGTTGCGCTCGCTGACCTCGCTTCTTTTTCCGTGGCCAGCCTTGAAGTCCTGCAGTAACCATCAAGCGAGCAATGCGGTTCTTGCTAGCCGTTTCACCCTCATGCGCCAGGTCTTCGTGCATGCGTGGCACACCGATCGTGCCCCGGCTATCCTCATGGATCTGGTGAATACGCGACAATAATCGCTCATTGTCCACCGTCCGGTTGCTGGGGCGTCGTGCCTCCCAGTCGTAATACCCGCTCGGAGAGACCTTAAGGCATCGACACATCATGCGTGCGGGAAACTCACTGCGACAACGCTGAATCGCCTGGTACCTCAGGACGATTCCTTTGCAAAGAACGTTGCCGCTTCGCGCAAAAAATCACGTTCCTTCTTCACGCGCGCGAGTTCCCGCTTGAGCTGGGCAACCTCCTCATCCCGAGGGTTCCCTGTGCCCCCGAACGCCTGTCGGCCCGTCGATTCAGCTTCGCGTACCCAGCGCGTCAGGACGTTGCCACCAATCCCCAATCCCGGGCAACCTGAGCGCAGCTGACACCCGGTTGGCGCGTCTGTTCGATAGCGCCACGCTTGAACTCTGGGCTGTATTTTCTTCTCTTCGACATAAACACTCCTTTTGCCCATTATGGGCTTCTTTGAAGTGTCCGTAAAAGCGGGGTAGAACCTTCCAAATGCTGAAGGATAATAATCGTCAGTCCAGACTGAGAGGGCAAACCCTTCAAAACCTCTTCCAACGGCTCTAAAGACCCGAATGAGCCGGCGATCAAAACGACCTTTCTGCGGTTTGCTGTCACATCTGGCTCTCTTTTTTTGGGCAATGGCAGTATGTCTGGCCAATGGATTCAGACTGACACAACGCTGCCTATACTATTTATTCTAGACCTTGCAGGAGGCGGTAGATACCGGAAAACACCGATTTCGTCTCTTAACGCGCTGAACCGCAACGCA
>JANQUV010000096.1:10276-20939 GCA_030730585.1 Haliea sp. | reverse complement strand
GCTGATGGCAGCCCCGCTGATGGCAGCCCCGCTGATGGCAGCCCCGCCCAAATGGCTGCTGCACCGGCTACTGAATGATCTTGATCCAGTCCCCAGTGCGCGGCTCGCCGCGTGGATAGAGCCCGTTCAGCAGGCGTAGCTGGGCTTCTGCATCGGGAATACGAATACTGGCGGCAAGGCTTGCCATGGTGGCGCCTCGTGGCACCTGAACGTAGCGCAGATGGCGCTGCTCGCCCGCATTGCGCTCCTGTGGATGCAGTGGACGGAAGCTCTCAATCATCGCCAGCAAATCGGCATCCGTGCCCTTGAAGTTGTCTGCCTTACCTTCGAACAGGTACTGCCAGTTGTGGTTGATGACCGCTAGCCGGCGCGCGGTGTCGCCGCTACCGGACACGGCGCTGTAGCCGGTAAGCCCCGCTTGTTCCAGCGTCTTGCCATCACTGATGTTGCCGGCGGCGGCTTCCAATGCCTGTTGCGGGGTTTGCTGCGCGTTCGGCTTTTGCAGAGTAAGAGTGAGGCTGGCGCTGCTATCGGGTGCGCTGGCAATGATCGCAGTGCTGCCGCTGCTCACCTGCCAACCCGGAGGATGGGCAAAGCTAAACCCCAGTTTGCGGTGGTAGTAACGATTGTCCTCGCGTTTGATTCTGGGGCCCCACGGCAGGCCGTCTGTGCGGCGCTGGAATTCCCCCGGCACGCTGGGGTCCTCCAGCACTTGCCCGGTGTCCAACTCGCTGGCTGCACCAATCACGGTTTGCAGTCGTTGGTCGTTGCGCGGGTGTGTGGCATATAGCCCATGATAGGTGCCAGCCGGTTTGCCGCCGGATGTGGCGCGCACACGCTGGTATTGTTCCTGGTCCTTGAGCACGCCGATCACGTTTAGCAGGGCCTCTGGCTCATAGCCGCTCAGGTGCATGTAGCGTGCGCCGAGGCCGTCTGCCTCCAGTTCATGTTCCCGGCCGTAGCCACGGACCAGTTCGGTCCCGTACATTCCGGCGGAATCCATGATCTCCCGGCTGCCGGTGAGCACGCCTGCGGTCACGGCCAGAACTTGTGTGGTCAGGGAGCCTGCTCTTTGCCGGGCTGCATGGCGGGCCGTGACGTGGGCAATTTCATGCCCCAGTACGCCGGCCAGTTCGGCCTCCGAATCCAGAAAGGCGAGCAAACCGCGGTTGATGTAAACATAACCGCCGGGTGTCGCGAAGGCGTTGAGGTCCGGGCTGTCGATGACGGTGAAGGTAAAGGTGAGATCCGGGCGGGCCGTATTGGCAGCCAGCCGCTGCCCGACACGGGTGACATAATCCTGCAGTTCGCGGTCATCGTAGATGGCCCCTTCCTTCTGGATTTCGGTATACATCTCCTGGCCGATGCGCGCTTCTTTGCCTTCGCTCATCACCACGACGCTGGCACCTCCCGTTGCCGGGTTGCCGGCACATCCCGCCAGCAGGGCCAGCACGGCAAAACCAAGTGCGATAGGGCGAATCAGGGTTGCTGTCATAGTGGCCTCCTAGTTATCGCTGGACAGAAACTGCAGTAACTGGTCGCCGACACTGTCGCAGGCGGTACCTTGTACCGGCGCGATAATAGGGATCGGCAGCACGACTGCGGGCATGTACGATTGACCACTGGCGGTGGCGCTGATTCTGCCCACCTCGGCGCGGCGGGTAAAATCCCAGATGGTGGCTTCATAGCTGGCATCATCTGACCAGGTGCCGAAGCCGAAGCAGCCGCCGCCACCTGGCCCGATCCCGCAGGTCATCGAGCCCGCGGATTCTCCACGTACCGTGCTGCCATCAATCCAGATCATGTAGCGTGTCTGTAATGAGGCAAATTTCTGTGCAACATCACGATGCTCTAGCAGTTTTTCGAGGTCTGCAGGGCGCAGCGGGGCAGTGCGCGGCTCAAACCAGGGGTACAGTGCATTGAGGAATTCGAGTTCGCCGATAATGCGAATGGAGTCGTCACGGGCACCAATGTGGCTGCCCACACAGCGAATGAAATCGGGCTCAGTTTCGTAGTCGCTGGCGTGGCGGCGGCCCAGAATGACCACCGAGGCATCACCCATACTCTCGGTCGGCGAGTTGAACACCATCTGGTCGACAGTCGCGTTGACGCAACCTGTCAACCACGGCACCAGCATACCAACCACCAGCCACCGACCCGGCTTCATGGCGCGGCCTGCTGTTGCCCGGTGTGCGGTAAGCTGTTGAGCCAGGCTTCAACCTGCGGGACACGGGTAAAGGTGGTGGCAAAGTGGGCGCCGGCGTCGCGCAGCGCAACGATGGCCGCCAAGCGCACGGCACCCTCGTCGCTCTGCATAAATGCGGTGGGTGTTTTGCCGTAGGCGGGCATCGTCCATTCGGCAATCGGGTCGCCGCCGGTGGTCACCAGGTGGAAGCGATAGCGCATCCAGATTTCGTAGACCTTGACGTTGGTGTGCGCGGGGATTGCGTACTGCAGTTCATCGACGGCCGGCAGCAACACAGCGTCAACCACCGGGTTCATTTGCCCCGGGCCAGGCTTGCTGTTCATGAACACCACATTCTCGAACATACCCTTGAGCAGCGTTTGCCACAGCTCCACCTGTGCCTGGCCGGTGTTCACCAGCCAGCTGGATTCTGCTCGCCCGCTGGCTTCATCGAAGAACTCATGATTGGCGAACGCATCGTCATACCAAATCCCCAGCGTCAACGGCAGACGGTTCATCACCGGGTCCGGGAATTCGCTTTGTACGATCACCTCCTTGGTGCCGCAGCCCGCCAACAGGCAAGCCAGCACAAGGGTGGTGAGCCAGCGGCAGCGCTCAGGGGCGGTAGTCATTGAGCCCGACAAAGGTGCCTCCGTTGCGATAGGTCATCTCTCTCATCAGCGCCGCGAAGCGGTGCGCGGTGTTCTGTTGTGCCGGCGCCTGTGAATAGAGTACTGGAAAACCCACGGCATGAATGCGAATCAGCCGTTGGTCGCCGCTGTCGCGGTTGAGCCGGTCGACGGTGGCCAGTACCTGGGTGATCGAGTTGCCCGTGAAGTCGTCGCCAAATACGTAAATGCTGATGCGTTTTTTGCCATCGTAGAAACTGCGGATCGCCTGGGTAATTCCCTCTACCGGGCTTGAATTACTGAACACATTCCAATTGCGCAAATTCTGAATAATGGCCGTGCGCCGTGCGGGTGTGTCTGGAATCCATTGGCCGCGATAGCGGCTGAACATGTAGTCACCCATGTCATTCATGACTTGAATACCCTTGACCTCTGGGTAGAGGCTCAACACCGAGCCAATTTCCTGCAGCACCCGCTCCCAAGCGTAATAGAACATGGAGCCCGACGTGTCGATCACAAAAATAATATACTCGCTATCGACCGGAATGCCGCCAATATAGTTGTTCTTGACCTGTGCTTGCTGGCCCTGCAGGCGTTTTTGCTCCTCGCTCAGCGATTGGCGGGCGATGGCCAGCTGCTCGGCTATCACATCGTTGGTGTTATTGCTGACTTGCAGGCTGTCGTGCCGCGACTGGGTGGCCGCCAGTTGGCCTTGCAGAATGGCAATGCGCTCGCGGAACACCGACAGCTGCTCCTGACGGGCGTTGAGGTCCCGGTTGAGAATGCGGGTTTCACCGCGTATTTCGAATACTTGCGCCTGTAGGTCGGCAACCTTGCCCTGCAAGTTGACGGTTGATGCTTCGATGATCTGTGGCTGCACGGTTTTGGTGATCATCAGCAGCAGAATCACCGCACCAAAGCCACAGCAGATCACGTCGAGGAACGACAGCGAGAACTCTTCGGTAGTGCGTCGTTTGCGCATGCCGACTCCTAGGGCCAGTCCCGTGAGGGTGACATAAAGCTGCCGCGCGTGGCCTGAGCCAGCTGCCAGAAAGCGGAAGCCGCCATGGGGTCGCCCTCCATGGGGGCTAAAATGATATTCACCGGCACGTTGCGCGGCAGCCTGCGCAGGGCCTGCTGATAAAAGTCGATGCGCTGCCTGCCAGTGACCGTGCTGCCGCGCGGCGCACTGGTCCCTTGGGTTGGCAGCCCGTCGGTAATCAGAAAGATATTGTCGGGTGCCGGGCTCAGCCGGCCCAGGGCGATAAAGGCGTTCTCCAGGCTGGTGCCGCCGCTGGGTAGTAATTGTCGCAGGGCGCGCGTTGCTGACTCCAACTCCGGCTGGTTGGCGACCTCCAGCCACTTGCCCGCAGTGTTGGGCAATGCGACCTCTGCTGCCGTGTTAAAAGTGATAATTTGATAATTGCTGCCTACCGGGAGCTGGGCGGTAAGCCAGTCTACGGTGTTCAATGCCCGGCTCCACTTCTCGGCACTGCGCTGCACCTCCGGGGCCATATTGCGCAGGCGAATAATGTTCACCAAACGATCCGCTAGCATACTGGAAGAAACATCCAGCAGGATGACGATATGACGGCCGCCGAGGTTCAAGCCGGTCAGGTACTGGCGGTTGCCATCGCCGGTGAACTCGCGCGCGCTGCTGCCACTGGTCGCCTCGGCGGATTCGCGCAAGCGCTTCACTTCCTCCTCCAGCGATTGAATCTGCGACTTTAGCCGCTCAATATCCGGGCTGGTGCTAACCGACTCACCAAGCGCCACAATCAGCGCCTGGTACTCATCAATCGCTTCGGTGACCCGCGTCGCCTGGCCCTGGGCATCAACCATTTGTTGATCAACAGCGGAGAGCGCATTGCGCAGCTTGACCAGGCCAGCCTCACCTTCGGTGATGTCTTCATCCAACAGGTCGACCTCCGATAACAGGTCGCGGTTGAGCTCTTGCGATTGTTTGACAATAGAATGGTCGATGATCAAAAACACCAATATGACGGCGCCAAAGCCACAGGACATGATGTCCAGAAAGCTCAGGTTGAAGGTGGTAAAACTGCGCTTGCGCTTCGCCATTGTGCGCCTCGCCTAGCTGCAGACCCTGATCAGCAGGGCCTCGCTGCCATCCGCCAGCTGCAAGTGATCACCCGTGGCGGCGATATCACCGCTAGAGCAGCTTGCGGCATTGCGCAGCAGCGCCTGCGCACCAGGCGCTGCGTGTAACTCCCAGGCTCCATCGTCACTGCCCAGCAGCGACCAGCCACCCCCGAGGGAGGTTCCTGCGGCCTGTAGCGGATGCGCTTCGGCCGCGCGCAATAGATGGGTGGCAACTGGCGTCTGTTGCAGGCCAGCTTGCGGTTCCAGCGACGCACTCGCTGCATCATTGGGCGCGCTGCTTGAGGGTGGCGGCGCGAGCTCAGCAGCGGGTTCTTCGGCGGGTGCGGTAGGGGCCGCAGTCGACGTTGCGGTGCTGGCCGCTGCCGGCAGCCGCGAGACAAACACCAGCGCTTCAGCCCGTTGTAGCAAGCGAGGCTCGTGTCGTGCCAGCGCGCGCTGCAGGTCGTCGGCCTGTAACACCGTGGCCTCAAGGCGTGTTTGCAGGCCGGGCAGTAAGCCAGCGAGGGGGTCCAGCAACAGGCGTGCCCCCGCGCCCTGCGCAACGTTGCCGCTAATGGCGCTGTATAGCGAGTCACTGGCCGCTTGCAGGTCGGTGCGCGTCAGGCGTGCATGATAGCCATTCAGGCTGAGGCTGGTTTCAGTGCTATCGCGCAGTGAGCGTAGCGTGTCGGGCAGTGCGTCGTAGAGCTGCTGCTCTGTTTCCGCGCGGCGCCTCGGGTCGAATCGCGTTTGGCGAATAAAAGCACTCGCGGCGGCTTCCACAACGCGCTCCTGCAGCGCCAGCAGGCCGCAACCGGGAAGAGCCGTCGTTTTGTGCAGCGCCACTTCGTGGCCATCATGGTGTATTTCGCTGAGTAATGCCTGGTGCAGCTGGACCTCAAGATGGAACAGAGGGCCGTCTGCCGCGTACAGGCTGGCGAGCGCAACGCTGCGGTTGACCAGCCCCACCGCTGCAAAAGGGCATTGCTGAATGATGCCCAGCAGCAGCGCCACCTGCTCTGTACGCATGCTGCCTGACGCTGCTAACAGCAGTTCCTCCGGTGCGCCGGATTCGCGATGCAGGGCCTGTAGGTGCGCGTGCACCAGGTCTGCCGTGTGGCGTGCGGGGCCCAGTGCCGGCTGCAGGGTATCCGTGTTGAGCTGCCACCAGTAGCGTGTAGACACGTCGCGGGGCCGCAGCCGGGCGGCCGCACGCGCCGTTTGCCCGAAACGATATTGCCCCGCTTCCAGCAGTGCATACCCCGGGCTGCGCAGGTGCAGGTCGCCGTGCCACAGCTGCAGGTTGCTGTCGTGTAGGTCGAGCCAGGCAAGCGCCATCAGTGCGCTACCAGGTGGCGCAGCAGACGTTTGTCGGCATAGCGCTGGCAGTCGAGTACGAGCTTTTCCTGTGATTGTTGTAGCTGGTGCAGACAGAACATGATGATGATGCTCAACACCAGGGCGACAAAGGTGCTGTTGAACGCCACCCCGAGGCTCACGGTCACACCGGAAATGTCGCCTTCCACTGCCTTGTAGGCCTGTGCCAGTGCGTCACCGATGCCGCGCACTGTGCCGATAAAGCCGATCGAAGGAATGGCCCAGGCAATGTAACGCACCATGGATAACTCCGAGTCCAAACGGTCTGACTCCACTTCACACTGTTCCCGAATCGTATCGGATACGGCCTGAATGCTGCCTGTGGTGGCAAAGCGTTGCAGTGCACTCAACAGGGTGCGGGGCAGCAGATAATCCTGCTCCTGTGCGGGCAAGGCTTCCAGTGAACGGCTGTACTCCCGCGCGTCTTCCGGCAATAACGTGGTGCCTTCGGGTATGTCGAGCAGTGAGCGTTCCAACAAAGCCTGTTCGCGCAGGGCGCCGCGGCCCTTGTAGGCCATGATCGCCAGCGCCCAAATCAGCAGAATAAAGCACGCCTCCTGTTCGAAGTCTCTAATCACAATAGCCAGGCTGCGCTGCGTCACTACGTCCTCGCCTGCAGCCTGCTGGGCCATTTGCACCTGCAGCTGGGCCTCCGCGCTGGGCCTGATAACGCCGACATACAGCGCGTGAATCACAATAATGGCGATCAGCAGGGCGACCAGCTGAAAGGTAAATTCCGGGGACAGCTTGAGTTTCATGGTCGGTTCCTAAATATCCACGGGAAAAGAGACGGGAAGATCTTCCGAGATCTGCTCCGACGCTTCGTAATCGAGAGGTGAGTTTTGCGGTGCACTGCGCGCTGTAGCCGGCGCAGATGCCGCTGCTGAAGCTTGGTTGGGAGAAGGCGCCGTATTGGCAGCGGCTGGCTTCGCAGACGATGGTGCGGCGCCGGTGTTTGCGTCGCGCGTAAGGGTTCCCGTCTCGGGCGCCGGATCTTGCGCCTGGGCGTCCGTAATGCCTCCGGTGGCCATTGCGATGACGATTGTGACAGCCATCGTGATAAATATTGCAGTAACTCTCGCGCCAACCTGGGCGCAAGGCCTCAGCGCGCTGCCTGTTCGACTCAGCATAATGATTTACTCCGCATAGCGAGCGATCCGGAATCCTACGTCATCACGCCCGGCTTGCCCATAATCGCGATAGGTCAGGCGCAGTTCAGACATGCGGCTCAAGGCCCAGCTGGCGCCGCGGATTACGTAGTTGTCGCCGCTTTGCGCGCCCAGCGGATCGGTTTCCGCCGCGCTGTTGGCCGCCGCGATGGCGTAGACGTCGTGGACCCACTCGGCGACATTGCCACCCAGGTCGTGCAGCCCGTGGTGATTGGCGGGGAAGCTGCCAACCGTAGCGCTGACGACCTGGCCGTCAGTGTAACCGCTGACCGTGCGCCCGGTGATGTAGGCAGAGCTGCTGTCAGCGTAGTTCTCCAGCACCTTGGTCGGAGGAAAGGTGTCGCCCCACGGGAAGGTTAGCCGTGTTTCGCCTTGCACGCGGGCCACCCACGCCCACTCTGCTTCGCTGGGTAGGCGGTAGCCGGTTGCGGCCGGGCTGAAGCCGGTTACGATGCCTTGGTTTTGCGTGTAGAACGGGGTCAGGCCCTCGCGTTGGCTAAGCCAGTTGCAGAACTGTGCGGCCTGTTGCCAGCTCACCTGCGCGACCGGTTGATGTTCGCGATTAAGGCTGTTGCCTTCCAGTTGCCCGGAGTTGTGGCTGGCAAGAAATTGGCGAAACTGGGCGTTGGTCACTTCTGTGGTTTGCAGGTAGAACATGCGCCGCAGGTTAACCGGGCGCAGCACTTCATTGGCGCGCCGGCCGGGTTCCCGCCTCGACGCGCCCATAGTGAAGCTCTCCGGCCCCTGCTCTCCCGGAATGAACAGGCGCAGGGTTTGACCCAGAGCGGTTGTCACCTCAGGCTGCAGTTGCGCGACGCGTGCGACTTGCTCGGTTTGCAGGCTCACTTCGATGCGTTGTTCCAGCCCCTGCCGCGGTGTTACGCGCTGCGCTTCGCTGCGATGGCCCGGCAGGCTCACCTCAATGCGGTGCTCCACCGTGGGTAAGGATAATGACTGGCTACCGCGCCCCACCAGGCGCCCGTTGACCCGAACCTCCGCTTCCGGGGGGCTGATGCTCAGGTCTATCGCCCCTAGCTGTGCCTGCAAGGCAATGGTTTTACGACTGCTGGCGCCCGCTGCCAGCTGTACCGTTTCGCTGTGTCTCCGGTATCCCGGGCGCGTTAGCATTAAGCGCTGCGCCTGGCCCGGTAGCAGGGTCAACGTCAGTGGCGTTTGCCCCTGGAAATCGCCGTCCAGCGTCACGTTGGCCCCACTGGGCGTACTGCCAAGCTCCAGCAGTCCTGCCGCTGGCTGCAGCGTGACGGGGCCTAATGCCAGGTCCTTGCCGGCGGTGACTGCCAGTGTGGTCTGCCAGGGCGCGAACCCCGCCAGCTGCAGTTGTAGCTGGCGCTCGCCTTGCAGCAGCTCAACCTTGGCGGGTGTTGTGCCGACGGTTTCCCCGTCGACGAGAATGTCTGCGCCCTCGGGTTCGCTGCTCACGCTGGCCGTCGCCCAAGCGGGCGCAAGCGTATATTCGAAGCGCTCCTGCTGGTCGCGGCCAGCCACCTCCAATGCCACCTCCAGCGGTAAGTAGCGAGGGTGCTGCAGGGTGAGGGCGTGGCTTCCCGCCGCCAGCTTGAGCGAGTTCAGTGGTGTAGGGCCAGCCGGCTGGCCGTCAACAGTGGCCGCTGCTCCCTCGGGTTGTGACAGCAGCGTGACGATGCCTGCGCGTGGTTGCAGGGTGAAGGCAAAGCGTTGGCTGGCCTCGTTGGTTACCGTCAACTGGGTGCTCAGAGCCTCGTAGCCTGCGGCGCTGATTTCCAGCGCATAGTCGCCGGAGCGCAGCAGATATCGCCCACCGAATGGCAAGGTGAAGCCGCGAATGTCGATGTTTGCCGGCACTGTGCTGTCAACCGCGATTTCAATGGAGCGCGCGGTGAGCAAAAAGGCCATTCCGAGAGCGAACAGGAGTACCACGCCGGGTACCAGCCAGCGTCGCCAGTCGCGCCGTTGTGGCGCGGGAGGTGGTGCGCCAGCGTGCAGTGGCTCAAAGCCGCTGGGCGCAATAGCCTGCTGTTCGCTGTGCTTATCGCTCATTTAAATAGCATCCGTACAGGCGATCAGAATGGGTGTTGCGGCGCCACTCGCGGAGACGGTAAAAGTCTCTCGCACATCGCGGTAGCCGTCTCGCGTGCCAACCGCCGTGTAGGTGCCGGGCCGCAGCGACAGGCTGTGTTCGGCAAACTGGCCCAGTCGCGCTACCCGCTGCACAATAACCGAGGTCACTTGGTCGGAGCGCAACGTCACCGTGACGGGTGTGTTGGCTACGGTTAAAAGGCGAGAAAGCTCATCCAGTTGTGTGCTGAGTGTTGCCCCACGTGGTTCAAGAGCGCGGGCCTGCGCGAGCAGCTGCTCAAGGTTTTGTGCAACCGCAGGGTCGGCAAGGCGCTCCGGTGCCGCCAGCGTGGCGCGCAGTTGCTTGTCGAGGCTTGCTCTGGGCTGGGCGCGGGCCAGCCCTTCTTGGGCGAAGACCAAAGTGGCATCCACTTTCAGGGCCTCTTCATAACGCGTGACGGCCTCACTCCAGGCTTCCTCGCCCTCCAGCTGACGCGCTTCGCGCTGCAGTTTGCCCAGCCTGCTCGCCGTTTGTGCCGAGGCCAACTCGGCAGCGGCCGCGTCAATCTCGGGATTGTTGGGTTGCAGTGTGCGGGCGGCCTTGAAGGCGCGGCCTGCGGCATCGAACCGGCCGTCATCGAGCGCGGCATAGCCTTCACTCATGGCGCGCTGGTAGCGCTGCGCGGCGTGTGCAACTTGCACCCTGGCGAGGGCCTGGCTGGCGCGCTGACTGGCGGGGTCGAGCTGAGTGGCTTCAATTAGGGCGGCTTCGGCTGCGGCCAGCTCGCCCGCACGCTCGGCCGCCTGCGCGGTATCAAGCTGGGCTTGCAGCGGTTCCATAACGGCCACTCTCGCTTTTAGCTGCGCCAAGTCAGGGCTCCCGGGGGCGAGCAACTCGGCTGTCGCGAGCGGCGGCTGCAGTGCCTCCGCATCGCCTGCTTCGATGGCCTCGGATGCAGCCTGCAGGGCCTTGGTAAGAATATCGGGGCGTTGCGCGTCCAGAGCCTGCAGCTGTTGCAGGCTATCCTGATATTGCTCCTTGGCAGCCACAAATTCGCGTGCCTGATAGTGCCCATCGCCGCCCTTTGCAGTCGCCTTGGCGCTGTCCAGAGCGGCGCTCGCCCAGGTGGCCGCACCGACAGACTCCA
>JANQUV010000096.1:0-10176 GCA_030730585.1 Haliea sp. | reverse complement strand
GGCAGTGCCTGTTGCGCCGGCGGCCGGCTGGGCAACGTTGAACGGCGTCGGGGTAACGGGATCGTTGGGGCTGGTCATGCAGTTCAGGGGCCTTGTTGCGGCTAGCGTCAGAGTTTGGTGGGCGCGGGCGCGGCGTCGAGCATGCCCACTTCGGCCTGGTAGATGTCGGCCAGCAGCTCGCGCCATTGGGCATATTGCTCTTCGACATTGCCGCTGAGCATGACGGTACGATCCTCTAGTTCAATGACCCGAGGTGTAATTTCCGCTTCCAGAGACATGCCCAGTTCTTCCAGTGCTGCCACGTGGATTTGTGCTTCAGCGCGTTTTTCAAGGCCGCTTTTTAGCAGGTAGCCGCCGCCGATAATCGCCACGTTGCCTGCTGCACGGCTGGAGCTTTCGCTACTGCCCGCGGCGTAGATGCCGGCGAGAATCGACACGCCGCCGGCTATTAGATTTCGTCGGCTTTCGGCTTGCAGCTCCTGCAGCGCGATGGCTTCTTCGTAGCTCATTTTGCGCCATTCCTGATAGGGAACCTGCATCTCGCCGCTGAAGTGCCCGTAATGCTCTTGCAAGGTGTCAACAAACAACTGGTCCCGTTCGCGAATGCTGCGAATACGCTCCAGCATCGGGTCGTCGTCCGCGGGCAGGCGGCGTATTTCCAGCACACCTTTACGATTTTCCGAGAGGTAGCCGGCGAACGCCTGCGGCGAGAAGCTGCGCGCAAACTGCAGCTCGCTCACCAGCCGGATGCCCCCCCGCTGGGCGACAGTCAGCGCCTCCTGATAGCGTGCCAAGTCGTTGGCGATCATGTGGTAGATCGCCTGAAAGGGGTCGTAGGTGTTGCGCGTTGTGGGTGCGTAGGCGTATTTGCTGGCATGCGCGGTGTATGACTTGTCCAGCCACTGAGCGCCGCGCGCATCATGAGCCACAATGTGTAGCTCAAGCGTTTCGCCGTCGGAGCTTACAATGCGGCCTCTGACCAGCAGGTCGACCGCTTGGCGGTCCGAGGGTATGACGCGTACAGCGCCCCATGCGGCGCTGTTCTGCATTGCTTCGGCCAATAAGCGCGGCATGAAGCGCGCTTCTGCCTTGCGCACTTCCGGATAGATTTGTTGTTCTTCGTCGTAGTCCTCCAGGCCTGGGTCAAATACCAGTATGCCTACATCGAGCAATGCATTTTCAGGAGCGGCCTGTACCGGGCCCTCCAGAGGGGGGATGGCGGACGTTTTGACTGTTTGGCTGACGCAGGCCGTGAGCGTAGCGATTAGCAGGGCAGCGAGCGCCAGCCGGGCGGTGTTCATGGGGCGATTCCCTTGTATTTACGGTACTCGTCCCACAGTTTTTCGCGCACGGCCGGGTCGGGCTCGCGCATGGCGGCCTCGCGTAGCTGCCGCGCCACCACATCATCATCGTTGCCACTGGGAATATCGGTTGGGGGTGGGTAGCGCGCCGGGTTGGTGGGTGCGCCGCGCCCCGGAGTGTTGACCCCGCCTTGCCCACCGCTTGCACTCGCCACGGTGATGTCTTCACGGAAAGGCCCATCACCGCCTGAGGGTGCGCCGCCGTCAGCAGTTTCGGTATTGTTGTTGTCGGTGCTCTGTCGTCGCGCACTGCGCTGCTTGGCCTGCTCTTCCAGAATCATGCTGTCGAAGTCCCCAGCGCCGGATTCCAGTCGCGCATCAAGGATGGCCACTTGTTCGGCCGGCGTCAGCGGCCCTCGAACCAATATTCCCGAGGCCGCCGTGCCGCCAGCTCCAGGTGTGCTGCCTGCTCCAGGCAGTGCTCCGTCCATTTCGGCTTCATTGCCGGGTCCGCTGCCCCCCGAGGCCCCAGCCGGGTTACCCTCGCCCGTTGCAGCACCTGCTGCTACGGCCTCCATTGCGGCTTCCAAAGCGGCCATGGTGCCCGGGTCCAGGGTGGGGGTGTCGCGCATGTCGGGCAAAGCATCAGTGCCGGCCGTATCACCCAAGCCAGGCTCCGCAGGGCTTCCCGCGCTGCCGGGGCTGCTTGTTGCTGGCGCTGAAGGGGTGCTCGGTGCTGGAGCTGAAGGGCTACTTGGGGAGCCTTGGCTACCACTGCTGCTCGGAGAAGAAGGTGGCATGCTTGGGGTGGGCGTCGCAGGCGCTTGCGTGGGATTACTGGCACTCGGGCAACCGGCCAGCAACAAGCACACGGCCACGCAGCTTGCTCCGCGCAGCAGTATGAGTGAATGGGGTGTGTTAGCGTGTACTGTCATAGGCCATAACCCAGTTGTCGGTAGCGACCGGCGTGCCGGAAGCGAGGTCAAAACGCGGTCTAAAGGGTGTTCTGCGTAATTTACGCATGAGCTGATTGGCAGCCCCGCTTGCTTCGCCGCTATCGTCAACCCGCTCGACGTTCGCCACTTTACCGCGGGCATCAACGGTCAGCGACAACAGTATATCCCCAACGCCCTCTGCCGCTAGAGGGGCATGCAGTTCAAGTCCCTCCATTGCCGGCAGTGGAACCGGTGCCGCAAACAATTCTGCAGCCAAGGCTTGGGCAGCGGTATCGTCAGCAAGTTCCGCCAGGGCCTGTGTGTACTGGGCGATGGCGTCTTCCCGGTCGCCGTGCCACAGCAGCCAATCGCCCATCATGGTGAGGGCGCGGGTCGCTGCGCCCGAGTCGACATCGCTGTTGCGTGTTTCCAGGTTATAAATAGCGTTCAGTACCGCGCGCCCTCGGTCAAAGTTATCCCGCTGATAGGCGCTGGTTGGCGGGCGCAGCCCATTTCCGCTAAAGCTGCGACTGACGTCTTCGGTGTTCTCTGCCCAGCGATACGCCGATATCATGTACTGGGCTTGCAGCATTCCGTACAAAGGCGGCAGCAGATCGCGGGAAGTGTCTCCTTGGTGGCCGAGCACTTCATTGAGCGCAAGTCTGTAGTATTCCCACATTTGCAGCAAACGCAGCCCGGGATCTTCGTCTATCGTGAGGAAAAAAGCCTGCCGCTGCCAGTCCGCTTGTTGTAGCAAGCCCTTGGCACGTTGCTCGGGTGTTAGCGGGGCTTTGCTTTGCACGCGGTATAAGTAGCGCTGACGTTCATCGACGGCCAGATGGTCGCCAATGGCCTGCAGGCTGCTGATCTCGGACTCCAGCAAGGGTAGTTGTTCAGTGCTATACAGGCCGCTGCTGACGCGGGCCAGATGAGTGCCGCGTTTGAATACCGCGGCGGCGTCTACGTGCCGGCCTTCGGCCTGCAGTGCCATGCCAAGGCTAAGCAAACGCTCGGGCAGGACGGGGCTGTAGGCACCGTATTCACTTTCCAGCTCGGTAATGGCGGCTTGTAACTGGCGTCGCTGCTGCAGGCTGTCGGCATCGGCATCGGCATCAGCTACGTTCCTGACGCCCGTTGCCAACGTCTCGGGCGTGTCTGGAGCTGGGAGTGTTGGACTTTCTTCTGCAAGGCTGTGACTTGCAGTCAGGGCGCCTGCCAACAGTAGCGCCGCACAGTGCAATTGCTTCATGGCACAGGTCACCATCGCGGATACGCTTGCGAGGGCCCGGGAGGACGACAAGCGTTCCTCAAGTATATACATTTCCGCAAGCCCCACACAGAATACGCAGCGATGTGATTTTTGGCGCAGTTCCCAATGCAACAGAAAACGGAGTGATGATGTCTGAGCCTTCTTGTCCTAGCCAATTTGCCCGCGAAACGGCGGTCGAGCGGCGCGCGGGTGACCTTTGGGTGGGGGAACTGCACGCGGGTTGGCGTATTGGCGCAGTGCCCAATGGCGGCTATGTGCTGGCGCTGGCGGGTCGCGCACTGAGCGAAGCTTTGCCGCATAAAGACCCGCTGGCGGTCAATGCGTTCTATCTCGCACCCACCCAACTAGGGCCGATTGAGTGCCGGGTGGAGGTGTTGCGTGCCGGGGGCAATACCAGCCATGCCACCGCACGCTTATATCAGGAAGGCGAGCTTAAAGTTGTGGTGACGGCAGCCTATACCACACTGGAGCGGCTGCAGGGCCCAAGCTGGACATCACAGGAGCGGCCTTCATTCCCGCCATGGGGCGCCTGTGTCAGCAGCGGTGACAGCACCCTGGAATTCAGGCAGCGCGTGGATATTCGGTTGATTGAGGCGGCGAGCGTGTTCCGCGGCGGCGGTCCCAGCGGCGCGGGCGAGTTTTGTGGCTGGGTGCAGCATGCCGACGGCGCCGCGCCCGATGCCATCTCCCTGCTGATGTTTGCCGATGCCTTCCCCCCGCCCGTCTTTGATGTGATCGGTTTGGTAGGTTGGGTGCCAACGGTGGAGTTAACCGTGCAGTTGCGGGGCCTGCCGGCCCCCGGGCCTTTGCAGGCTCGACTGTTTTCCAAACACCTTACCCACGGCGTGGTCGAAGAGGACGGCGAATACTGGGACAGCGCCGGCAACCTGGTGGCGATCAGCCGCCAGACGGCCAAAGTCAGGTTGCCGCGCGCTTAGTACCCTGCGACGTGGCCACCTGGCCGGCGAGTATCGGTGGCGCCCCACAGGTAGCCTCGGTCAAGCATGATGGACTGCGTGCGGCCCAGCGTGCGCCCGGCGACATCAACGTTGTGGCCTAAAGCGCGCAACAGCGCCAGCGTGTCTGGGCTGATGCCCTGCTCGACCACCAGCTTGTCCGGCTGCCACTGGTGATGCACCCGTGGCTCGGCGGAGGCGGTCGCGATGTTCATGTCGAAAGCCATGGCGTTGAGCGCCGTTTGCAGCACCGAGGTAATGATCAGGCTGCCACCAGGGCTGCCCGTGGCGAGCCAGGGTTTGCCGTCGCGAAATACCATGGTGGGGCTCATTGACGACAGTGGGCGCTTGCCGCCTTCAATCCTGTTGGCTTCCCCTTCGACCAGGCCAAACGGATTCGGCTGCCCGGGATTCGCAGCAAAATCTGCCATCTCGTTATTCAATAACATGCCGGTGCCCGGCACTGCGATGTGCGAGCCAAAGCTGAAGTTCAAGGTGTAGGTGTTGCTCACTACGTTGCCGAAGCGGTCTGCCACCGTGTAATGCGTGGTGTCGTGGCTGGCATCAACGAGTACTTTGCCCGGAGCAATCTCCTCAGAAGGTGTCGCGCGGCCGGGCTTGATAAGCGCTCTTTGGCGCTCGGCGTAAGCTTTGTCAGTCAGCTCGGCAACCGGTACGGGCTCGAAGTCGGGGTCGGCGAGGTAGCGGCTACGGTCTGCGTAGGCCAATTTCATCGCTTCTGTCAGGTGGTGAATATAGGCCGCGCTGTTGTGCCCCATGGCCTGCAGGTCGTACCCCTCCAGAATATTGAGTATCTGGATGATATGGATGCCGCCGGAGGACGGAGGTGGTGTCGAGATAATCTCGTACTGCTGGTAAGTGCCGCGTACAGGCTCGCGTTCTACCGCGCGGTAGCCAGCCAGGTCAGCCGCGCTGATCAGGCCTTCGCCCGCTTGCATCTCAGCCAATATGCGGCGCGCCACTTCGCCTTCGTAAAATCCCTTCTGCCCGTGTTCGGCAATTTGGGTAAGGGTCCACGCCAGGTCGGGCTGCTGCCAGCGGCTGCCGATTTCTGGAACGCGGCCTTGCGCATCTAAGAACAGTCTGCGCGCCTCCGGGTTCATTGCCAGGCGCTCGGCACGCGCCGCAATTTCCTGATTCAAAGCGAAGGAAACGGCAAAGCCGTCGCGTGCCAAGGCAATCGCGGGTGCCATGACGTCGGCCAATGGCAGTGTGCCGTAGCGTTGCTGAGCGAGTATCAGCCCGGCCACGGTGCCGGGGACGCCCGCAGACTTATGGCTGAAATAGGCTCGCTGCTGATCGACTGCGCCATTTTCGTTCAGGAACAGATCTCGGGTAGCGGCGGCAGGGGCGGTTTCGCGATAGTCAATCAGCGTTTGTCGATCCTCATCAGCCAAATGCAGCAGCATGAAGCCGCCGCCCCCAAGATTGCCAGCACGTGGGTAGCTCACTGCCAGGGCAAAGCCGGTGGCGACCGCTGCATCGACCGCATTGCCGCCAGCGCGCAGCACGTCCAGCCCCACTTCGGCGGCGAGTTCTTCAGGGCCCACGACCATCCCCTGACGCGCAACCGTCGGTAAAAAACGGCTGCCGAAATCGATAATCGGGGTTTGCGCGGCGGGGGCCGGCGCCTGAGCCATAGCGACGGGTACAAGGCAAAAACCGAGGGCGACAATCAGGTAGCGGGTCAGTTTCATGCACGCGTTCCTCCATGACTTTAGTGCGGCACTTTAACTGTTTTGCTGGGCAACGCATACTTGGTCGCCGAAACACGAGCTTGAGACCTGCGCTGGAACCTTGGGCCCGCAATGCAGAGCGCAGCAGGAGGAAGCCCTTGGATAGGTTGCTGAAAACCATAGAACAACGACTGGATGCGCTGTTCCTCGCGCTCGCCGAGGGGCTGGACGCGCCGCCTGGGCGTCGTTTGCGCCTCGAAGGGTTGTTGGAGGCGGCGGCTTTGCTGGAGCTGGCCAGTGAGGAGTCTCTGAGTGCACTGCTCGCTTCGCGTTATGAAGCGGCCTTCGCGCGGCCGGTACATGCCGACTTCGGTGAAGACTGGCAGTGTTTATTTCCCTTTCCACAGATTCCCGCCATGCAGCATCGCGCGCCTGTCGTTCCAACGACAGCGGATGATCTATAATGTGGGTTGGTTAAGCAGGAATGAGCCCGTGAATACTGAGCAATTCAGACGCGAGTACCTCGCTGGAGGCCTACGGCGTGAAAACTTGGCTGCCTGCCCGATTGCACAGTTTGAAACCTGGCTACAGCAGGCGGTGGAGAGTGATATCGAAGACCCGACTGCCATGGTGTTAGCAACGCAGGATGCCGATGGCGGCCCCTGGCAGCGGATTGTGCTGCTTAAAGGCGTTGCGGTCAGCGGCTTCGTTTTCTATACCAACTACAGCAGTGCCAAGGCTGCGGACATGAGCCGCCAGCCGCGGGTATCGCTGTTATTTCCCTGGAACATGTTGGAGCGGCAGGTGATTGTGGCGGGCCGCGCCGAACGGCTGTCGGCGTTGGAGTCTGCACGCTACTTTCTCACTCGGCCCCGTGAAAGCCAATTGGCAGCGCTGGCTTCGCGGCAGAGCCGCCCGATTTCTGCCCGCGCGGTGCTCGAGTCACAAATGAATTCGCTGCGCCGAAAGTTTGCCAACGGCGATATCCCGGTGCCGGATTTCTGGGGTGGCTACCGTGTGGTGCCCGAGCGCATCGAGTTTTGGCAAGGTGGAGCGCACCGTCTGCACGACCGTTTCCGATACTATCGTGAAGGGAGCGATTGGCGAATAGAGCGCCTGCAACCCTGAACGCACCAATATCCAACTTTGCGCCCTGCGCGCTTAACAAGAGGAGTAAGCGAATACCATGATTGAACAACGGCAACTGGTTGGCGCTTGGCAGCTTGAGTCCTGGTCTATTGGCTACGACGGTCGCGACGATATTAGCAGCCCCTTCGGCGAAGAGCCTCTCGGTCTGCTGGTTTACAGTGAAGATGGATGGATGAGCGCATCGATCAGCCGCCGTGACCGCGCTCGCTTGCCGCAAGATGCGAGCCCGCGCAAAGTGCCTGACGGGGTACGTGCAGCATCCTACGACAGCTATTTTCATTACGCGGGGCGCTACCGCGTTATGCAAGGTGGAGTGGTGCACTACGTCACACAAAGCCTCAACCCAAACTTTCCCGGCACAGAACAGTTGCGCCACGCAGAGCTGGATGGCGAAACACTGGTGCTTACAGGTAAGGATGAAGCCGGTAGCGTCGTGCGCTATCACACTTTAGTGTGGCACCGGGCGCCCGTTACCCAGCCGGCGTAAGATCGCTAGCGGCTGCGACGTTGGCTGAAGTAGCGCGGGTCACTGTCCAGCCCGAGCAGCTGTCGGCGCAGCATGTCCAGCCCGGCAGCGGCCAGCATTGTTTGGAACAGCGTGCGTTCTACCGGCCACAGTAGGCAGCGCGTATGCAGCGCCTCTGCGCTGCCCCAGGCCAGCCAAACCGTACCCACCGGCTTGTCCGCTGTGCCGCCTTCTGGCCCGGCTACACCCGATACGGCAATGGCATAGTCAGCGTTGGCTCGCTCCAGCGCCCCCAGTGCCATCTCCCGCACCACCTGCTCGCTGACCGCTCCGTGCTCTGCGAGCGTGGCAGCTTTTACGCCAAGCACGGTCGATTTAATGTCGTTCGCATAGGTGACAAAACCCGCGTGGAAAGCGGCCGAGGAGCCGGGTATGCGCGTCAGCTGGCTGGCAATCAGCCCGCCCGTACAGGACTCCGCTGTGGTCAGGGTTTGCCCTTTGGCGGTGAGCAATTCCAAAACTTTGGCCGCAAGCAGTGTGTCCCCCTCGCCAATGATATGGTCGCCGAACAATTCGCGAAGCTTGCCTTCACAGTGATCGCGAAGGGCCAGTTCACTGGCGTCAGCAACCGCCAGCTTGATCTCCATTTGTGGTGCTCCGGCGCGAAAGCCCAGCTCTACCGCAGCTGGCCAGTTGGGGATGGCATCATTAATCAGCTGCTGGGCATTAGACTCGCCCAAGCCGAACGTCTGCAGCCGCAGAATATGCCGTTGAGCCGGACGTGCCAGCGAGGCTGCGAGGCTTGCCACAATCGGGTCCAGCATAAGCTTCAGCTCGCTTGGCACACCCGGAGTGCAGATCACCCGGCATTGCCCAAGCTGTAGTTCAAAGCCCACCGCACTGCCGATACTGTTGTCGATAATCTGCGCGCCGGCCGGCAGCTGAGCCTGCTTTCGATTCGCTGCATCCAGCGGCATGCCGCGCTGCGCGCACCACGCTTCCAGGTGCGCCAGTGCCAGCGGGTGCTCTACCAGTGCCACGCCGGCAACCTCAGCCAGCACCGCCGCTGTCAGGTCGTCGATTGTGGGCCCCAGGCCGCCGTTGATGATCAGCGTGTCTGCCGTGGCGGCGATATTCGCCAATTCCCGGCAGAGCAAGGCCTGATCGTCGCCCACCGTGACTTTGCGGTAAACGCTCAGGCCGATGTCGGCCAAGCGCTGAGCGATCATGGCCGAGTTGGAGTCGACGGTGTCGCCGCTCATGATTTCGTTGCCGGTGAGCAATAGCTGCACCTGAGGGTCGCGATTCACCGTCTCACTCCTGGAAGAAAAGGTGCGTAGTGTAGTGCCGATGCTTTTGTTGAAGCAAAGTGCTATTTTTGCTTCTTTGTTAACAGCATCAGGAGGCTTGCGCCCTGCGGGGCCTTGCGCCAATGACTCGTTATTGCCCCCAGTGTGGCGCAGTGTTGGAACAGCATGTGGTGGGTGGCGAGCAGCGCAACCACTGGCGCTGCGACGCCTGTGCGCGGCTCCACTACGATCATCCCATGATTGTCGTGACCACCTTTGTCGCTTCCGGTAAGCGGCTGCTGTGGATGCAGCGTGCGTTGCCTCCCAAAATCGGTGCTTGGGCTATCCCCGGCGGTTTTCTGGAGCAGGATGAGACCCTGGCTGAAGGCGCAGCGCGTGAACTGCGCGAGGAAGCGGGTGTTGTGTTGCCGGCGTCCGCGCTGGCGTTTTACATGATGGGCACGATTACCTTCATCAATCAGGTCTACGTTGCCTTTCGCGCGCGGGTCAGCGATGAATCGCTAAACCCCGGCCCCGAGTCGCTGGCGGCGGGGTTTTTCTCCCGGGATGAGTGCCCTTGGGGGGAAGTGGCTTATCCGGAGGTGAATGATTCGATTGTGCAGGCTTATGATGACCTTGATGCCGGGCGGTTTGATATCTGGCATACGGAGATGACGGCTGAGAGTTACCAGCGGCATCGGGTGAGTGAGCGGCCCTGAGGTTTTCTGGTTTGGCGAGCGGCCCGCTGGGCCGCCACCAGAACCAAGCCCCCAAACAACCCCCACTACCATTCAGTCACACGCGCTAGTCTGCTACGATTACAGGCCAAATTCACAAGACGACGGAGCCCCCAATGCCACTACACCCCGAGGTCGAACTGGCCACCGATGAACAGAAAGTGAGCTACGGTTTCGGCCTGCAGTTTGGTGACCAGCTGCTGCGCAACGACTTCCCGGGCATGGAGCTGGATGCCGTGATCGCCGGACTGCAGCATTGGTATCACGAGCGTCAATCACTGCTGGCCGATGGCGAGCTGAACCCCAGTTATGAAGCGATTAAGGCGAAACAGCAGCTTGTTGAAGCCGAGACGCTGCAGAAGCGTCAGGCGTCGGC
>JANQUV010000095.1:56079-73453 GCA_030730585.1 Haliea sp. | reverse complement strand
CATGGCGATGTTATTGCATTCGATGCCCCCATCAAGTCAGCCAATGGCTTGTCGGGGAAGCTCAGCGGGATAATCACCACGGTTGATATAATGGAATCGGGCGATGTGTTTCAGGATCGAGTTGCCGAGCTGGTATTCGACTTCCCGGAAGTGGGCACCTTGGTAGTCGGCGGCAAATCGGTGTATCCCTTTGACGGTAGTGGTAGTGAAGAGATGACCGTAAACAATCCGCAAACCCGGGCGGTGCTGGGTGGCACCGGGGAGTTTTTGGGCGCATTGGGGCAGGTGGAAACTACTCGCAATGAAGACTTGACCTACCGCCACAGCTTCGATTTGGTCGGTTTGCGGCAATGGAGCGCTGCCGCCCCGGCGCCTGCTGAGCAGCAAACATTTACCCTGAAACAGGCGGCAACCGATATGGTGTATGTTGACCTTGGGCAAGAAAGCGCCAGCCATGGCGATCTTTTGGCTTTTGAAGCGCCTTTTACATCGGAGCAGGGCTTGGACGGCGAGCATAGCGGGATAATCATTACCGTTGACATTCCCGAACCTGGTGAGGAGACCTTTCAAGACAGAGTCGTTAAGTCGGTGTTTGACTTTGGCCAGGGAGCCACAGTCATGACGTTCGGTAGATCGGGATACCTTGCCGATGCCAGCGGCGTTGATGAGCTCGCCTTCAATCAGCCCGTAATAAAACCTATAGTGGGCGGCACCGGGGACCTGGTGGGTGCTCGCGGTCAGGTGATCACAACCCGTCAGGAGGATGGCAGCTACACTCAGGAATTTCAGCTGGTGGACATGACGCTACCCGATGCCGCCAGTACGCCAGAGGAGACTACCCTCACGCTTGATCAGGCGTTGCCCTTTCTGGCGCATGTCGACGTGGGGCTGGAGGGTAGCTCCCACGGCGACGTTCTGGCCTTTGACGCTGAAGTTACCTCACAGGACGGCCTGCTCGGCAAGCTTAGCGGTTTGATCACCACTGTGACGATTCCCGAACCCGGTGATTTGGCCTTCAAGGATAGAATTGTGCACATCGTATTTGATTTTGGTAGTGCCAATACCGTTGTGGTGGGGGGCAAATCCCGTTACCCGTTTGATGGCAGTGCAATCAGTGAATTCGAAAAGCGAGTGCCCCAAGTTCGCTCCATCATCGGTGGTACGGGTAACTTCAGGGCCGCTCAGGGCCAGGTAATAACCACGCGCAATGATGACGGCGGCTATACCCATGAACTGCGTTTCACCGGGGCGTGGCAGCCGGGTATGTGACCTCAAGCTCGGTGCTCGACTGGTAAATCTGCTTCAAATCGCGGGTGACAGCCTCGTAAACGTTTCACGGCAGAAGTTTCAGGTTGTTGCGTACCATGTGGACAATGCACAGCTGAATCTTGGTGTCGGGGTACTCGGCGGCAATGGCTTCCGAGAAACCCTACAGACCGTCCACGCAGGCGATGAGAACATCGTAAAGCCCGCGGTTCTTCAGCGCCGTCAGCACGCACGGATCGCCAGAATTCAGCCCCTTCGCAGGGGCGTTCTATTGCGCGTACCTAGCTATAGCGGTAGGGCGGGCCTGCTTTCTCCATATCGGCATTGTACTGCCTCAAGATTTCCACCACCTTTGCCTTGGTCTTCGATTCGGCCGCAATCTCATCCCAGAACTTTTCAGCGGCCTGTTGCACAGTAGCCCATTCTTCGTCCGGAATAGTAGTGAGTTTCATCTTGGTGCCAGTCACACGAAGCGAGGCCTCGCCACCCCAGTACCACCACAGACGATGGTAATGGGAGGTATCCATCGCCATCTTGAGCAACTCCTTCATTCTATCCGGCAGCGCGTTGTACTTTTCCATATTGGCAAAGAATGAACCTACCCAGGCACCGGAGATGTTATTGGTGAGGAAGTAGTTGGTGACATCCGCCCAACCGACCGTGTAGTCCTCCGTAATCCCGGACCAAGCAATACCATCCAACTCACCGGTTTGCACCGCGACCTCGATATCCTCCCAGGGCAGGGTCACCGGCACCACGCCAAACTGACTGAGAAAGCGACCCGCAGTCGGGAAGGTAAACACCTTCTTGCCCTTCAGATCCTCGAGGCTATTAATGGGCTCCTTGGTGGCGAAATTACAGGGATCCCAGGCCCCCGCAGAGATGTGCTTCACGCCGACCTTGGCATACTCCTCATCCCAGATTTCGGCTAGTCCGTATTGGTTGAACAGCACCGGCACGTCCAGCGAATAGCGGGCGGCAAACGGAAAGTAACCGCCAAATACGGCTACCTCGGTAGGCGACGCCATCGAATCATCATCGGATTGCACCGCGTCTATCGTGCCCTTCTGCATTGCCCGGAATAACTCCCCGGTGGGCACCAGTTGATCGGCGTAATACAACTCTATTTGCATATCACCACCGGCGATCCGGTTGAATGCATCAATCGACGGTTTGATGACATGCTCCCCCAGTGCGGCGCCAGCGTAAGTTTGCATACGCCATTTGATGGTCGTTTTGCTCTGGGCGTGAACCGCGGGCGCACCAATGGTGGCCAAGCCAGCGACACCAACGCCTGCAGTTTGTAAAAACTTCCTTCGACTACTCATAGAAACTCTCCTTTCTGCGACGATAAGGGAAACAATTGCCGGCAGGCCTCCCGATTATTTTCCCCGTTTCAGGGAAATTCTTTGCGGACAACACTTTTAGTGCGTTCACTTGTCATAGACCAAATTCGGTAACCACAGTGCTATTTTTGGAAATATCATCACCACGACCAACGCCAATATCATCACAGCGACAAACGGCAAAATGGAGCTGTAGATATCGCGTATGGTAATTTCCGGCGGCGCCATCGCCCGCATCAGAAACAAATTGTAGCCAAACGGCGGCGTCATATAGGCGACCTGGGTGGTTATCGTGTAGAGCACGCCATACCAGACCAGATCAAAACCCAGTACGCCGACCAGAGGCACATATAGCGGCGCGACAATCACCAGCATTGCGGTGTCGTCCAGAAAAGTCCCCATCACCAGGAAGGACAGCTGCATGATGATCAGGATTGTCCACGGCCCCATGTGCAGCTGATCGGTGAACAGACCCTCGATTGCGACCACCGCACCCAGCCCATCGAATACCGCACCAAAGGCCATCGCGGCCAGAATAATCCACATGAACATGCAGGAGATCGCCAGGGTTTGACGCACGGATTCTTCAAACACCCGCTTGTTCATCCGCCCTTTGAACACGGCAACCATAAACGCCGTTAGTGCGCCGATAGCCGAGCTCTCGACAAGGCTGGTCCAGCCGTTTACGAACGGCACCATCATGGTGGCAAAGATCAGGATGGGCAGCAGGCCGGAGCGCAGCAAGCGCAACTTTTCAGACAACGAAACGTCGCGCTCCTCCTTCGAGAGTGCAGGTCCTAGATGGGGCTGGAAATGACAGCGAATCGCGATGTACAAAATGAACATCGCCGCCATCATCAGGCCGGGCACGACACCGGCCAACCAAAGCTGGCCAACGGGTTGCCGCGCGATCATCGCATACAGTACCAGCACGACCGAGGGCGGCACAAGAATGCCCAGAGACGAGCCGGCTTGCACCACCCCCGTCACCATTTTCTTGTCGTAGCCCCGGCGCAGCAGTTCCGGTAACGCGATAGTGGCGCCTATCGCCATGCCCGCCACAGACAGGCCATTCATCGCGGAGACGAGGACCATCAAGCCGATGGTGCCGATCGCCAGGCCACCGTTGATAGACCCCATCCAGACATGAAACATCTTATAGAGGTCGTCCGCAATTTTGGACTCCGACAGGATGTAGCCCATGAAAATAAACATCGGCAGCGTCAGCAGTGGATACCACTTCATTAACTTCATAGCCGCAGAGAACGGTAAATCAGACCCGCCAGTGCCCCACAGCGCCAGGGACGCTACAGCCGCGACCACACCGATGGCCGCAAACACCCGCTGCCCTGTCATCAGCATCAACATCATCGAGGAGAACATCAAGATCGCGATCATCTCCGGTGACATCAGATTTCCACCCCTTTGATCTTCGCAATATCTTTAAACAGCTCAGAGACCGATTGCAGCAACATCAGGAAAATGCCAATGCAGGTGACCAGCTTGATCGGCCACATATAGGGCCGCCAGGCGGAGTAACTGCGCTCGCCGTACTCAAACGCGTATACGGTGCTATCGATGCCGCCGTAGAGAAGCACCCCTAGGTAAAACATTAGGAAAAACACGGTGAAGGCGTCGACCCAGGCACGCTGCCGGGCAGTCCAAGAGGAGTAGAACAAGTCCATGCGGACATCTGAGCCCTGCTGCAGGCAATAGGGTCCGCCCAGGATGTAATAGGCGACCATGGCAAACTGCGCCATTTCCAGCGTCCGTAAAGAGGGGAGAAAAAAGACCTTACTGACCGAAGACCACAGGAGAATGCCTATTAAGACAAAAATTCCGTACATGGCAACACGGCCGATCCGATAATTGATGGCATCGACGACGGCAATGTAACGGATTACAAATCTACGCAAAAACAAATCCTTTCACTCAATACCCTCTCTTATACTGCCCCTTGTGCGAGCATTTTCAAAGACTTCATTACATGTGCTGCAATTTCCAGACCACAAACGAAGCGTCTGCAAACACCCAACCAAACCGCTGTCTCGCCAGCCGGAGGCAACTGCGCGCCACAAAGAGGCATATTGCCTAAGACAACGTTCCGAAACAGTGCGCAGCGCCCGAATGACAGGCAAAATGGATACGGCTCACGGATTATTGCAAAGCCAGCAGACGCTGGTCGGGCTCTACATCGTTAAATCTCACTGGAACCTAGACTCCGAACAATGCCGCGTTTACACGCGTCACGTGACAAAATACGCTTCGCTCCATGATCAAGTCTCTTGCTGAAAAATGAACGCAAGAGCTTCACTTCAAGGGCCGGAGCAAGAAATTTCCCGCGGATGTCGCTGCGTACCAGTGACCACTGTGGGGCATCAGCCACATCTGTAACCTCTCCCAATGGCATGTGGTGTCCTAGGTCGATATTGGGCCCCGTCCAGCACGGTGATCGTATCGCCGCTGGTAACCGCGACAACGTGTCCACTGATGTCAGCAAGGGTGAGCAATAAAAAGCGCAAGCAGTGCAAGGGTGAGGAGTGCGATAAATTGTTCACGCATGGAATGTTGATCCGCTGAATCTGGCCTCGGAGATCTGACGCCTTATGTTCTGGCGCTGCTTTTTTGGTGTCCCACATAACTGAAAAGCGTCTCCGCGGAGACGTTTGACCGGTTTCCCCAACGCTTGCAAATACTCCGCCGCCGTATCACTCTCTGCAGCGACAAGTCTCGCAGTGCTTTCGCGCTGGGATGTGTATTGATTCAAGAGGGTTGCCCAATTGCGGTTGCGGTGTATCGCGAGTGTTGTGGCACTCAAGTGTTTGTTGGTAACTACCGGGTTGCAGGCCTCAAATCTGCCTGCGGAGCGCGATGGCTTCAGTGATGCCAGAGTGGCAATTGATCGGGGCCGGTGGACTGAATATCAACAGTTGCGCCCGGGGCTTGATAAGTACCCGCTGGCCATCTATCTGGATTACTTCGAGTTCAGCTGTAAACCGCGCGAGGTGCGCCCGGCTGATGCCCAACTGTTTTTGCAGCGCAGCGCCGGCACGCCCTTAACTAATCGCTTCCTTTCGGTGTATCTGCAAAAGGCCGGCGAGGACGAGCGTTGGGCCGATTTTTTAGCGGTCATGCCGGCCGAGCCAAACAGTATCGAACTCAAGTGCTATTACTTTCGTGCACGGCTTGCGGCAGCGGACCCGTTAGTGGCTTGGGAGGGTGCTGAGCGCCTTTGGGTTCACGGTGAATCACGCCCCAAGGCTTGCGACCCTTTGTTTGCTGCCTGGCAGCAGGCCGGGCAGCTGCAGGACGACGTGGTGTGGGCGCGCTTGCTCAAGGCGTTTGATGCAGACCAACGGAACCTGATGAGCTATGTGTCGCGCAAGGCCAGTGCATCATTGCAGCCTTGGGGTGAGCGCCTGCTACAAATGTATTCCAAGCCCGACCAGATGAAGGCTCTGGTCGCGCCGGAGCAGAACTCCAAAACGGCGGACATTGTCGCCCACGCAACCGCCTATTTCGCGCGGTACAAGCCTGAAGCTGCGCTTGCCCAGTGGCAGTATTTTCAAGCTCGCATGCCCTTTTCGGCCGCGCAGGTAAACCTCGCCGAGCAGGAATTGGTGCTGCGCAGCCTGTTTGCGCGCTCTACTCCTAACTTGCCTTGGGTAGAGGCTGCATTGGCGCGCCTGGGCAATGACGTCCCGGTAGAAGTTCGCCTGCGCTGGGCGCTGGAGGAGCAGGATTGGCCGGCGCTGGAGGCGAACCTGCAAAAACTGTCGGCGGAAGGTAAAGCCGCGCCGGGGTGGCGCTACTGGAGAGCCGTGCTTTATGAGCGCGCAGGTGATACAGAGCTCGCCGAGGCCCTGTTTCGGCAAGTAGCTTTGGAGCGAGATTACTACGGGTTTATGGCGGCAGATCGCTTGGGGCTTCCGTATCAGTTTAACCCGCGTGTGATGCAGCTGAGCGCGGAGCGTATGGCTCCCTTACGCAACTTGCCGGTAGTGCGGCGTATTGAAGAGTTGTATCACCACAACGAGGATAACCTGGCCCACTCGGAGTGGTATCAGATGCTGGAAACGACCACACCAGAAGAGCAGGTTGACCTCGCGGTGGTTGCTGCAGGGCTGGGCTGGCACCGCATGGCCATCGATGCTGCGAACCGGGCTGAGGCTTGGGATGCGCTGAATTTGCGCTTTCCACTGCCGTACCGGGAAACCTTTACCCGCATGGCGAACCAGCGCGGGCTGCAAAGCACCGAACTGATGGCCATTGCTCGCCGCGAGAGCGCGTTTTATGCCGGTGCGCGCTCTCCCGTGGGTGCGCGTGGACTGATGCAGGTGATGCCTGCCACCGGTCGCGAGGTGGCCAACAGCCTCGGGGCGGCGCATAGCGACAGCGCGCTGTTTGAGATTGAGCACAACGTGATGCTGGGCAGCGCCTACTATCGGCAGCTGCTGGATCGCTATAACGGCAATCGTGTGCTGGCGTTTGCCGCGTACAATGCCGGCCCGCACCGGGTGACTCGCTGGCTGAATGCGCCTGATGCCAGCGTGCCGGTCGATATCTGGATTGAAACGATCCCGTTTCGGGAGACGCGTAACTACGTACAAGCGGTATTGGCCTACAACCTGGTGTTCAAGTTCCAGTTGGGGGAGGCGGGTAGCCTGTTGACCGACCTTGAACGCCGTGCGGCTTACTAGGCCGTGATGACTGCGTCTCCCTCCAGTACGCTGAGTTTTGTGATCCCTGTGCTGAACGAGGCACCGCGTATCTCGCAGCTGTTGGCAATGCTCGCGGCAGACTTCCCTGACGCGGAGCGAATTGTGGTTGACGGGGGCAGCGCCGACACCACGGTGGCGTGTGCTTTACCCGGCGCCACCGGCTTACTGCTGGGTAAAGCAGGGCGAGCTGCACAAATGAACCTTGGGGCTGGCTCGGCCTGTGGCGACTACCTTTTGTTCCTGCACGCCGATACGCGCCCATTATTCACAGCCCACGCGCTGGCCCGAGCACTGCAGGGTCAACCCGCCTGGGGTTTTTTTGAGGTGCGCCTTGATGGCAAGCGGTGGGTATTCAGGGTGATCGAGCGCGCTATGAGCTTGCGCTCCAAGGTGACCGGCATCGGCACTGGCGATCAGTTGCTCTACGTGCGCCGAGACGTTTTTGAGCAAGCCGGGGGGTTCGCCGCTATTCCCTTAATGGAGGATATCGAGCTGTGCCAGCGCTTGCGGCGCCTGCATCAGCCGCGAGTACCGACGGCTATGACTGTGGAAACGGCCAGCCGGCGTTGGGAGCAGCGCGGGGTTATCCGCACGGTTGTGCACATGTGGACGTTGCGGCTGGGTTACGCGCTGGGCATCAGCCCGCAGCGGTTATGGCACAGCTACTACGGGACCCGCCCGTGAGCGTCGTGTTACAACAGTTCGCACGGGCACCTGTGGCAGGGCAGGTGAAGAGTCGCCTGCAGCCGGCGCTTAGCCCGGAGGAGGCCTGTGAAGTGCATCAGGAGCTCGTGTTGTGGACAAACGCAACACTGTTGGCCAGCAAGTTGGGCCCGGTTGAGTTGTGGACAGCAGGGGGGGCGGGATTTCCTGTATTTCAGCGCTGCCTGAGTGCGGGTGTTACGGCTCTTCGGGCGCAACAGGGCGCTGATCTGGGCGCTCGCATGCAACACGCGATAGCGTGTGGCTTGGAGAAGCATGAACGCGTGCTGCTGGTGGGCAGCGATTGCCCCGGCATTACCGCAGGCTATCTACAGGCGGCCTGTGAGCAACTTGCGGTAGCGGATTTGGTGTTAGGCCCTGCGCTGGATGGGGGCTATGTGCTGATTGGTGCGCGTCGTCGGGTTGATGCGGTATTCGTTGATATGCCGTGGGGGGCTGCTACCGTACTGCAAGACTCATTGCGCAAAGCGACTGCTGCAGGCTACCGCACTGCGCTATTGCCTGCCTTGCAGGATATTGATCGCCCTGAGGATTTACCGGTATGGCATCAGCTGCAGGCCGACGCGCGCCTCAAGCAGTAGCAGCAGCCCGCTGCGGCGTTTCGCTGCTCACTCGCGAACGCTGGTACAGCAACCACGCAACCGCGGTGCAGTAGCCGAGGTTCGTTTGTAGTTCACTATCCGGGTCGCTGAGGAATGCGCGTTGGCTGGCGAGTCCCCTTACGCGGCTGGCAAGCTCGGGCCGAAAGGCCAGATAGCGGTCCCAAATGTCGCGATGCTGCGCGGTAGTTATGTGGAACAGGCCCAAGCCATTGCTTCGAGCTGAAAACAGCCCCAGGTCCGGTGCTGTTATGGCCACCTGTAACAGGAAGTCTTCACAGTCGTGGTCCCACACGCCCAGGTATTTCAAGGTGGGCCGAATGACCTGGTCTCTCAGGTGTTCTGCGGTTACGTACATAGGCTGGTTCCTCTTCGGAAGCCGGTTGGAGCAAAGACCGCCGTGTCACATCAATAACGCAAGTTGCGTAATGAGTGGCTTGAATATTTATAGGCCACGTCATAACCTCCCACGTTGGGTTATTTTTAGCATAGAGAATCTATAAAGCCAATAAAAATAACAGGTTGCGGGCAATTATTTACTAAATGGATGCGGAAGGCTCTGTAACTGAGTATTTCCTGCTTGGGTAGCGTGCATTTTATCGCATTATTGTTCGCTAAAAATCTTCCAAAAGTTATTATAAGTTGTTAAATAACGCTAAAATCGATAAATGACTAGCCGCCAGCGATTTTGACCACGAAACCTTGCCGTTCCAGTTCCGTTTTCAGTGTCTCGCGCTGGTCACCCTGAATTTCGATGGCATCTTCCTTTACAGAGCCGCCCACTCCACACTTTTGCTTCAAGGCTTTGGCCAGTACCTTCAATTCTGCGGGGCTGACGGCCAGCCCACGGATCAAGGTCACGGCTTTTCCGCCGCGGCCCTTGGTTTCGCGATGCAGGCGCACAATGCCGTCACCCACGCTCGCAGGCCTGGCGTTACGACACACACAGCTGGCCTCGGGGCGCTGGCATTGCGGGCAAAGGCGCCCCCCATCTGTGGAGTAGACGAGGCGTGAATTGCTGCTGTCGCGCTTGGGCATGGCGAATTCCTTGTTGAGTGAGCGCAGGCATTATATTAGCCTCCGCGCTGCATTTGAATTCTGCGTGGTGCGCAGGGGGGCTAGCATGAAAAAGAAAGAACTGATGCGGTTGCTCCATGATTTGCAAAGCCAAACGGCATTTCAGGATGACACGCTACAAAGCTTGCAGACGGCGCTGGCCACGCAACAGAAGGATCTACTGGTGTTGCAGCGCCAATTGATGTTGTTGAAGCAGCGTCAGGATGAGCAGGGGGCAGGGTTGAATGACGATCCCGCGCCGGCTCAGGAGTTGCCGCCGCATTATTAAGCAACGCGCGATGGTCAACGCAACTTGCGATGCGTGGGCAAATCGCCCAAACTTTGCCGCCGCTGTGTTGCACTCGATAACCGAACAGGAATTGCCCATGTCTGAAGCCTCCGCCCGCAAGGATACCGCCGACCAAGCCGAGTTTCGCCGTTACTGCCGCGACTGGTTGCTCAGCAACAAGCCCGGTGAACCGCCTGTGCGGCTGCCACAGACGCCGCTGGAGATCATGACGACTGAGCAGCTGAATTATCTGCAGGCTTGGCAAAAGAGCGCTTACGATGCGGGCCTGATCGGCTGCGACTACCCGGTCGCCGTGGGCGGTGGTGGCCGCCACAACTGCCAGCGCGTAGCGAACGAAGAGATGTTGGCCGCTCGTACCCCGTTTCTGCCGAATGTTATCGGCCTGGGTATGGCGGCGCCTACCGTCTTTTACCATGCGCGTGAAGAGGTAAAGGCCGAACTGCTGCCGCGCCTGTTTTCTGGCGAGGATATCTGGTGTCAGGGATTCAGTGAGCCGGGGGCGGGGTCTGACCTCGCCAGTGTGCAAACTTTTGCAGAGCCACGGGGCGATAAGTGGATTATCAACGGTCATAAAGTGTGGACATCGTTGGCGCACTTTGCCGAATGGATGATCATTCTGCTGCGCACGGACAAGTCGCATAAATACGACGGGCTGTCGTATTTTGTGGTCCCAATCCGTGCGGCACTGGGCAAGGGTGTGACCGTGCGCCCCTTGATCAAAATTACCGGCGAAACCGGCTTCAACGAGGTCATATTTGACAATTTAGAAGTAGATGACCGCTACCGGTTGGATGAACTGGGCAAGGGATGGCAGGTGGCGATGACCACGCTGTTGCACGAGCGGGGCGCTGGGGAGTTACAGGGGCCGCGCTCCGGTGGCATGAAGAACCGCTCTAGCCACAATATCACGACGGCAGCAGTGATCGACCTTGCCAAACAGACCCCTCGCGCTGCCGGCACTGCCGCTGACGATGCCTTGTTGCGTGACAAGCTGATGCGCCAGCTTATCCGGGAAGAAGGGTTGAAGCAGAACCAGCGCCGTTCTCGTGTGCCTGCACTACTCGATCATCCCATGCGCTTGCCGCTGCAGAACAAACTGTTGGCCAGCGAAATAGCGCAGTCAATATCATCGCTGGCAGTCGAAGTTGAAGGCATGGCGTCATCGCTCTATACCGGCGACAGCAATGCCCCGGCAGGAGGCCAATGGCCGCTCTCTTACATGAACTCGTATGGCATGACGATCGCCGCGGGCACCAGTGAGGTACAGCGGAATATTCTTGGCGAGCGCGTGCTCGGCCTGCCCAAGTCGAAATAAGCTGATGCCCGCAATTGGAGAGCACACCATGAAACAACCGAATAATTACGGCTTTGGCGAAGAAGCGGCGCTGCTTAAAGAGTCAGCGCGCAAGTTTTTCCGCGAGCACTTCACGACCGATCGCTTACATGCGCTGGTTGCCGCGGATCCCAACCCGGCGCGTGCGCCGCAGTGCCAGTGGGAACGCGATCTTTGGTCGCAACTGGTGGATTTGGGCTGGACAATGCTCGCGGTGCCCGAAGAAGCGGGCGGGGTGGGTATGCCGGTGGCAGCTGTTGCGGGCCTGGTGGAAGAAGTCGGCCGTGCGGCCTTTCCCTGCCCTTTGCTAGGCACATTGAATGCCACCTATGCCTTGGTGGCCTGCGGGGAACCGGGCGCTGCAGCGTTGGCCGACATCGCAGCAGGTGAGGCGGCAACGCTCGCCTTAGCCGACCGCAGCGCAAGCTGGGACCCAACCGCGACAGAAGTTGAATACCGCGATGGCGGCCTGCACGGCACCGCATGGTTTGTGCAAGATGCACGCAAATGCGACAAATTCCTGGTCTGTGCCAGCACCGCTGCCGGTTACGGCCTGTTCTGGGTGGCGGCGGGCGCGGCAGGCGTGACGCTGGAAGCCGATAGCATCGTTGATCTGACGCGTGACCAGGCACATGTTCGCTTCGACGGCGCACAGGGCATTGAGGTGAGCACCAACGCTTTGGCTGTTTTACATACCGCAATGCCTGCAATTTGGACGCTACTGGCCGCTGATATGGTGGGCGCGGGTGAATGGCAGTTGCAAACCACGGTTGAGTACGCTGCAACGCGCAAACAGTTCGACCACCCGCTGGGTTTCTTTCAGGCCATCAAGCATCCGCTGGTTGAAGTGATGGTGCAAATCGATGAAGCCAAGTCACTGGTGTACAACGCCGCCTGTGCCTGTGACACCGAGCCACAAAAAGCAGCCCAGTTTGCACACATGGCGAAAGCATCTGCCAGCGATATGGCAGCCTATGCGAGCAGCCGGTCGGTGCAAAGCCACGGAGGGATTGGTTTCACCTGGGAATGCTATGTTCATCTCTACTTTAAGCGCCAGAAGCACTCACAAGTGCTTTGGGGTGACGGGCCCTGGCACCGTGCACGGTTGGCCGATATCGTCATTGGCAACGCCGCATGAGCAATCGGCGGAATATGGAGCTGCGTGAAGGTATGCGAGGATATGAGCTGTGAGTTGGAAAACCTGGGTTCTTTTGGGGCTCGCCTTTGCAGCAGGGTTTAGCACCCTGTTTTCGATTGCCACGCGCCCGCCTGCTCCGCCTGAGCACCAGGTATTCATCAACGGTGAAGTGCTGACCATGGATGCGGAAAATCGCGTTGCACAGGCACTTTCGGTGCGCTCAGACCGTATCGAAATGCTGGGTACCAATGAGCAGATCATGGCGTTGGTCAGCGACCAAACGGAAGTGATCGACCTCGCCGGGCGCACGCTGATGCCCGGCTTCATCGACGCCCACGGCCACTTCCCCGGGTCTGCCCTGAATACGGTCGCGGTCGATCTGAACAGCCCCCCAATCGGTGGAATGACTGATATTCCGGGTTTGCTGGATGCGCTGCGTGTACGCGCCGCCACGCTGCCCGCCGGCGAATGGGTGGCCGGCTTCGGCTATGACGACACCCTGCTGGCAGAGGGCCGTCATCCCACGCGCGCCGAACTCGATTCAGTGTCCAGTGAACATCCGGTTGCGATACTGCATATTTCTGCACACATGGTGGTGGCCAATAGCGCCGCGTTGGAGCAAGCTGGCATCGGGGCGGATACGCCAGATCCTGAGGGCGGAGTCATCGCGCGCGAGCCTGGCAGCCGCACGCCATCGGGTTTGCTCGAGGAGACCGCACGGCTGCCGGTAATGGCGCAGATGCTGGACCTCGGGCCACTGGACTTTCTTGGCATGGTGAGCGCCGCAGTACGTGAGTACGCAGAATACGGTGTGACCACGGCGCAAGCCGGTGGTGTGGCACCGGAGATGGCTCGCGGTTTCAAGCTTGCCAGCTTTCTGGGCCTGCTGCCGCTGCGTCTCGTTGTGTTTCCCATGCAGGATGACTTTGGCGATGCCATTCTCGCTGGAGAGTTCGATCCGGAGGATTATTCCAGCAAGCAGATTCAGGTAGGTCCGGTAAAAATTGTGGCTGATGGCAGCATACAAGGGTTCACCGGCTATCTGACGCGGCCTTACCATACGCCGTTCCAAAGCGATGCGGACTATCGTGGCTACCCCGCTGTGCTGCGGGAGCGGCTTTTCGAGCAGATCAATGCACTGCACAGCGCCGGTTATCAAATTGCAGTGCACGGCAATGGTGACGCATCAATCGACGATATACTCGATGCCTTTGAGGCGGCGCAAGCCGCGCATCCGGTGGCCGACCCGCGCCTTATTCTGATTCATGCGCAAATGGCCCGTGAAGACCAACTGGAACGTATGGCGAAGCTAGGTGTTACGCCCAGTTTCTTCGCCGCGCACACCTGGTTTTGGGGCGACAGGCACCGCGATCTGTTTTTGGGGCCAGACCGGGCCGCGCAGATCAGCCCGGCTGCCTGGGCGCAAGCGGCGGGGCTGCGCTTCACTTCGCACATGGATACACCGGTTACGCCTATGCGCCCCTTACAAGCGGTGTGGAGCCTTGTGCACAGGCAAACCCTGGGCGGCGAGATACTGGGGCCAGAACAGAGGGTTGATACTATGACGGCACTTCGCGCTGTGACCATCGACGCCGCCTGGCAAGTGTTTCAAGAAGACAATCGCGGATCCCTTGAGCCCGGTAAATACGCGGACCTTGTGTTACTGAACGGCAGCCCGCTGCGTGATAGTTTGAACATGCGTGAGCTGCAGGTTGATGCCACCTGGGTGGGAGGAGCACTGATTTATAAGCGCGGTTGACCTGGTGCGTGGACAGTCACGCTGCGATTCGCTATAAAGTGTATTAACGGTCATGTGCAAATCTAACCGCTAATATCACAAGCAGGGGAATGCCCTCCACCAATGTACCGCTATAACGTTGATAAAACTGTTACTTACACGGCGGAAGACATCCTGCTGTTCAGAGAGTCGCCGTTTGCCGCCTGGATGGAACGGTTGACGCTCGAAAATCCGGAGCACGGTGTATCGCCGGATCCTGGCAGTTCTCCCCCGAGTGATCGTGAACAACGGCAAGATACTATCGCCGCAATACTCACGTCGGGTGGGCGAGATGTGGTGCTGATTGAGTGGGATGCGGCGGAAAGTTCGCGCCGTAGTCAAACAGTCTCCGCTATGCGCAGTGGTGCGGAGTTCATCGTTAACGGTCAGCTTGCATTGGGCCCGTTGGCTGCCTCCAGCCAGCTGCTGATGCGCACGCGAGGCTACTCGGAATTGGGCAACCACCTCTATGTGCCCTGCGACGTCCACGGGGTAAATGAGCCGAACTCCACGTTCAGGCTGTGTTTTCTGGCGGATTTGTTACATAGCCTGCAAGGTGTGCTTCCCCCCAATCTGGTGCTGTTGCGCGCGGGCCAGGATACGGTGAATTTGAACACTGGAGATCATATCTACCACTATAGAGCGGTGAAGCAGCGTTTTATGGCTGCGCAGGGGCAGTTCCGCAAACACCGCATGCCCGATCCGGCCGTATCTCTGCATTTTGGGCGTTGGGCTGAGTGCGCCAATCAGATACTTCGCCAGCGTGCAGCGCACGACGGCGTCGGTGCTGCCCAGCGCACACCCCTGTTAGGCCGTTCGCAGGACGCAGATGCAGATGCAGGGCAATCGTGGTCGGCTCAGCCCGCCGGGCAAACTTTGCCGTCTGACAGCTTGCAGGAGCTGGATATGGCGGTTAATTCCAGCGCTCCGCTGGCTGCGATGAACGACGCGACGTTGCAGGGTTTGGAGTTTATCGGTAGCGTTAATGCGGCGGCAATACAGGGAGCGAATCGGGCAGGTCAGGCCGGCGACAGACGCCGGCGCGCACTACCATCGGTGATGCTGGGGGAGAGTGGTGCCGCACAGGCCTCGGCGGTAGCGGGAGAGCCTTTGGCGCATCCCCTGGATAGCGCGGGGTTCAGCGTCGCGCACAGGGCTAGCCCACTGCCGAGTAGCACAGAGGGCCCCTTGCCAAGCCGGCTTTCTGCACAGGTTAGGGCCGGTGTTGATCGCGACGACGACGGGCCTCCACGCCGGTTTACGCCGGTGCCATTTTCAGCCAGCCTCAACACGCGAGACTCGTTTGAGGGCTAGGGCGCGGCCAGCTCCCAAGCTTATCCAGAGCTGAGTAGCGCTACCCGCGGGCGTATAAACAGGCATTCGCAACTTGCGGTGACGACCCCATCTGCCAGCATTTCGCCGGTTACTACCGTTTTCCTGCCAACCGACTCCTGCAGTGTTGCGTGCAGCGTGAGGTCGCAGTTGAGTGGGGTTGGGCGGTTATAGCGCACTGTTAAAGTACCCGTCATGCCCGGGTTGTTGCCCGCGAGTTGTGCCATGCCCAGGAACTGGTCAAATATTGCCGCAATAAAGCCGCCGTGTATGAAACCCGGCGGGCCTTCGTAGGCATGGCCGCAGCGAACTGTACCGAAGGCTTCGTTTCCTTCAAGCCACATATTGAGTGCTGGCGAGAGCGGATTACTCCAACCTCCCAAGGCATTGAGTTCGTGGTTAATTTCGCCATGCCCACCATGCTTGTCGTCTTTAATAAAAGCCTCAAGCCCGAACAACCGCGGCGCAGCCTGCAAGGCATCGCACTCGCGCTCAAGCCGTTCTGCGAGAGAGTCAACCTGCTCTGTGCTGGCGTCGCTGGTAATCAGCGTTTCCGTCAGTGTGCGCAATGCTTGAGCGGCGCGGCGCTTTGCCTCCCAATGTGGGGAAAAGGGCGGTGAAATTTCCTCTGAAGCAAAGGGGCTGAATACCGCTTTGCTCCGTTCGCTGTCATCGAACATGATGTTGCCCTTGATAGTGGTCAGTTCAGCGCAAGCTGCGGAAGCAGTTACGCACTTCGTCGATCAACGTAGCCGGTTGTTCCAGCGCCGCGAAATGGCCGCCTTTGGGCAGCTCATTCCAATGGATCAACTGGTGAAAACGCTGCTCCGCCCAACGGCGGCTGCTGCGGAAAATTTCATGGGGGAATATCGAGCAGCCTGTGGGTATGGTGATTGGCTCCATCGACGGATTGTTAAAGCTCTCCCAATACAAGCGTGCCGAACTGGCTCCGGCATTGTTCAGCCAGTAAATCATCACATTGTCGAGGAGTTCGTCCCGGTTTATCACATTCTCCGGGTGCTTGACGCCATTTTCTTCGCAGTCGGTCCAGGCCTGAAACTTCTCCATGATCCAGGCCATCTGACCGACCGGCGAGTCCGCCAAGCCATAGCCCAGTGTTTGTGGACGGGTGGATTGCTGCTTGGAATAACCCGAGTCCCATTGTGCGTAAAACGTCATCGATTCCAGAGCGGCCTGTTCCTGTGCCGTCAGGTCATTCATGGTCTCCGGGTCTGGCGACACAATGGGCATGGTCACGTGAATACCCGCGCAATGCTGTGTCTCGGTTTGGCCAATACTCTGAGTGATCATGCTGCCCCAGTCACCTCCCTGAGCCACATACCGCGAATAACCCAGCCGTGCCATCAGTTCACCCCACATGCGCCCGATGGTCTCCACCGACGTGCCCGTACGCTGGGGTTTGCCCGAAAATCCGTAGCCCGGGAGTGAGGGGATCACCAGGTGGAAAGCATCAGCAGCCTTGCCGCCATGCGCTACCGGGTCAACCAGCGCGTCGATGATATGTCGAAATTCCAGAATAGAGCCGGGCCAGCCGTGCGAGATGATCAGCGGCAGGGCCTCTGGATGAGGCGACCGGCAGTGCAGGAAATGAATGTCGATATCTCGAATGCGTGTGGTGAATTGAGGCCAGCCATTGAGCTGAGACTCGCAACGCCGCCAGTCGTAGTCTTCGGCCCAATATTTTGCCAACTCCTGCGTATAGGCCAGTGGAATACCCTGGCTCCAGTCGTCGCAAGGTTCTGCTTCTGGCCA
>JANQUV010000095.1:54420-55979 GCA_030730585.1 Haliea sp. | reverse complement strand
TGGCGTCGCTACTGTGATTGCGTCCAGGTAGGGCTGCAGGGTGTCACGTTGCGCCGGGTCACCTTCTGTTTTCTTCAGCAAATGCGTCGTTCGCGGCTCCCTGTCGAGGAACAGTTGGCCGCTTACTTTGCCGGCTTCTGTCGCCACGGCCAGCCAGACAATGGTGTCTGCGCCTTCTTCCGGGCTGCGCAGGATGCGCCTCGTGAGCTTGTGAAACCCGGGCAGCGCCGATTCAACGCCGGGCGTGTCCGCCCAGCCGGGATGCATCGCGTTAACCACAATGCCGTCCTTGTTCCAGGCGTCAGCCCATTGTTCCGAGATGACCATCAGTGCTCGCTTGCAGCGCGCATAGGCAACACTGCCGGAGTACCCTTCTTCCCTAGCCTGCAACCACTGGGTTTTGAGCGGTTGGGTATACATTCCGCCGGATACCACGTTAATCACACGAGCTTCTGTTGCAGCATCCAGCAGTGGCTTGATGCCTTTGGTCAGGCGATAAGGGCTGAGCAGGAGCAGAGCGAAACTTTGCTCGAGCCCTTCGGATGTCTCCGCGCGCTTATTGAACAGCGCACCGGCGTTGTTCACCAGCACATCAATGGGCCGACCGGTGCGCAGCAGGCGCTCAACCAACCGCTGTACCTCAGACATTAAGCTGAGGTCTGCAATTTCCACGAAAATATTGGAGTTTCCCGTTTCCCGGTGCAGCATATTCACCAGTTCCTCCGCTCGGGCTTCGTTACGGATAACCAGAGTGAGCGTGGCGCCCCGGTGTGCCAGCGAACGGGCCGTGGCCAAGCCGAGACCGGAGGTGGCACCGGTAATAACCGCGTGCTTGTCGCCCATCCAGGCCGACATCGGGTTCCAGTGGCGCCGCCCCACGGTGTAGCCGCGGCGGCTGAAGCGCGCCAGGCCAGGCAGCACCCAGCGGTCCGCGCGGGCGTTCCCGCGGGATAGGGTAGGTGCCGGATACTGGTCTTCCAGGGCAGCTTGCAAACCTCGCAGTGATTCAACGCCCATTTTTTCCATGCCTTTACGCAGCGCACCTACGGTGGGGCCCAAAGGAATGTGGAATTTAAAGGAAGCGCGGTAGTCGATGTGTGTGCCTGAGCCCGTTGCAGAGAAGTGGATCACATCATTGACGTCAAAGAGGCGGCAGGCTCCATGCAGTTCGATGGACTTGTCCCGCTCCAGGTGTGTAACGGTATACAGCAAATCCACAGATCCTACGGGCATCTCACAGGTCACTCGGAAGCGGGTGCCAACCTCCACCGGCCCAACGGACAACTTTTCCGCCGCTGTGGCGGTGGCGTCCCACTCGGCCGTTGTGCAGAAGTCCTTGACGTAGTCGAAGGCCTCTCGCACGGGGCGAGGTACATCAATTTTTTCGTGTAACTCAATCATGCTAAAGGTCCCGTAAGCTCAGTTGCTGTGTATACGCCGCGCCAGCACCGCCAGATTCCCCCGGTATGACAAAGTATAGACACTCACAGGATTGGCAGCGTGATGGGGTGTTGTACGCGGCACGGGCAATCGATTGCGGCCTGAGGGTGGAGAGGGGC
>JANQUV010000095.1:0-54320 GCA_030730585.1 Haliea sp. | reverse complement strand
CGCTTAACGAGCGCTTTGCGCCGCGCCTCGATCGCCGCCACCACCTCTGGAATCGGGGTGCGCTCTGCACGTGGTTCAGCAAACAGACGTCGTGTGAGGTACAGCGGCGGCGCCAGCGGGTCCTTGCCGCTTATACCGGTAGGAACCGATTTCACCTCACCACCGTCTTGCAGAAACAGCTGGGTTTCACGTTCCAAGTCCGCTCGCATGTCTGACTTGTCGGGCAGCTTCTTTACCATGGGCTAAGCCTGTTGCGCTGCTAAGCGCTGGTCCAAACAATTGAGTATAGCGTTCCTTGGGCAATTGCACAGTGCTGGCAAATGCTTGCCGCGCTAAGCGGCAGGCAAAAAGCGGCGCTAACGGGCTCGTGCTTGATACAGGTTACGCAAAAAACCGAGACAGACGCCGATGCAGGCGCCAAGCGCGTCGGCGAACCAGTCGCCCCAGCTTGCGGAGCGGCCGGGCACGAGTAGTTGCAGGGCTTCGGTCGCTGCGCCATAAGCCACGAGTGCACACAGTGCCCAAAGCCAGCTTCTCGCGCCAAATCCCCAGGCGCGCATCACGCTGTACCCGCAGAGAGTGAATATCAGGCCGTGAACCCATTTATCCGAAGAGCTGATGTCCGCTACTGGAGGCCTGGCGAACGCCAACCAATTCGAGAGTGTCGCCAAGACGCTTGCCGGCAGGAGTAGGGCAGCGCTCGAAAAACAGAACATTGCTACCGCCAGCACCGTAGCAGGCGAAGAAAGATTGAGCGTGTTGCTAGAGCGATTAGACATGCTGAGGCCACCAGGCATCGATCAATACATTTCGCGGGGTGATACTGCGTTCACAAAAGGTACCCAAGCGGACCTCGGCGCCATGTTCTTTTAGTAACAAGGTTCGGTCCAGCGCAAGCCAAACCTCAAGGGGGCGCTGAAACACATGACTAACAAGCTCCATACGGCGCACCAGATTACGCCTGTTCGCACCACGGCATAGCCATGCTTGCTCCTTGAAGCTCTGTTCGACTTGCAGCCCCTTGAGCGTTGCGGTGCGGTGGACAAAAGCGCCGAAAGTGCCGCTGAGACAGCGCTTGGGAACATTAGGCACTGGCAGGTAAATGTCGACACCACGATTCGCTCGCTGCCACTCATCAAATGCCAGACGCCAGAGTAATTCTTGCTGCCGGTTGCGGCGAGTGCCCTTGCTCCCCGTGACGGTTTCTTGCTGCGTGAATTGCAAGTCGGCTCGGCCAAGCCGCAAGCCGCTGGCGCGGGCGCCGCGTGACAAGGGCACATACGTTTCGCCGGTAATGGCGTCATAGCAGCAGGGTGACAGCGTTAGGCGCTCGCTACGGCCTTGCAGCCAATAGTGCATCAAGGCGACGTGTAGCTCACCGCAGGCATGCAACGCCACCGCATGTCCGTTAGCGGGCAAGTACGCGGCGGCGCTCGCTAGCAGCGCATCAGTGGTACAGAAACGAATCGATGCCTGCCAGCGCTCAGCTAGTCGGCGCCCCTGCGCGCACAGGGTCGGATCAATTTCCAGGCTGGTCACGCTGCGCTGCTGCGCAACCGCCAACAGCCGGCCTAAGTGGCCCTTGCCCGCGCACCATTCCAACAGCACCCGGCCATCATCGGGTAACTGTGCCGCAAACGCGATGATCTGCGCCCACTTGCGCCCTGGTACACCGAGATCCAAACGGGGCGGCGGGGTTAGCGGCCTCGGTGGCAAGCAAGGCAGCGTTGCCAGTGCCACCAACGCATCCACTGCATCGCCCAGCCAAGGCCGCAACCATGCCGCCCGCTGCATCGGATCAGATTCCAGCGCTGCCAGCTGAGCTTCCGTGAGTGTTTCCAGTGCTGCACAGAGCTCAGGTTCGCTGTGCCGCCATGGCAGTGAGCGATGATGAAAGGGGCGAACCTGCCAGAGATGACGGCGCTGATACAGCAGTGCGTCAAGCGCATGAAAACGCTCATCATAGTCACTGGGCGAGGTGCATTTCATGGTCCGCAGCTAGCGCAGCAGCAGTTGTGCGACCTGCGCCGAGCGGGTAGGGCGTACCTCGCGAGCGACCTCTTCGCCATTACGCAGCAATACCAGTGTTGGCCATAACTTTACTTTGAAGGAGCGCCCTAGCGGACGCCCCGGCCCGTCCTCGATTTTGAGGTGGCGCAGCGGGGGGGCTGCAGCAAGCGCGTCGGCGATGATTGGCTGCGCGGCCTGACAATGGCCACACCAGTCAGTGCCGAAATCCAGCAACAGGTCTCTGGAAGTGGCATTGACCGCGTGGCGTGTCAGCGTCTCGGGCAAATAGTGTGTCGTGTCGAGCATAAGCTGTCTCGGGGAGCGTGCTGGCTGCGGTTAGCGCCGATCATACCCCAACTACGATGGCAGGTTCATCGTGCGTCGTGCAAGAAGTGCGCCCGCCGCTAGCGTAATTTGCGCAGGCCTTCGAGGAAGGTATGGGTGCTGCTTTCCAACAGCGAGAACACGTCTGCCTGCGGCAGAAATCGCTCAATGTGGCCGTATAAGGTAATGCCCGCCAAGCCATGTGCCATCGACCAGAGCTTAATAGAGAGTTGCAATACATCCTGTTCCGCGATCTCGTTTTCGCTGCACCAATGCTCTACCGCGTCGAGCAAAATAAAAAAGCCGACGGCGCTGCGCTCGTCACTGACCTCTTGGTCGACAGCGCGTATGCCCGTAGCGCCCCACATTAAGGCATAGAATTCGCGGTGCTGGGTCATAAAGCGTATGTAGGCTTTACCGATAGCAATAATAGCCTCGGCACTGCCAAGGGGCTGCGTTTGCATGACAGCTGCAATATTGCGACCCAGCTCAGAAAATGCGAAGTCGAGCACCGCATCCATCAGCGCTGTTTTGTCGCGAAAATGGCGGTAGGGCGCTGCACTGCTAACCCCCGCCCGGCGCGCTGCGTCGATCATCGCAAAGTCGGCACTGCCGCGCTCTTCAATGAGCTCCACTGCGGCAAGAATCAACGCGTTGCGCAAGTCGCCATGGTGGTATGCGGGGTGTTTCGGCCTCATGCCTCTGAGCCGACCTGTGTGGTAGCGTGCCCTGATCGCGCTGCTGGTGATGACCTGCGGGCAAGCAGAATAAATAGCTGCGGCACGAGAAAAAACGAAACAACCGTAGAGAGTAAAACACCACCGGCAATCGCCATGGCGAAGGGCGGCCAAAACTGCCCTCCGTCAAGGATCAGGGGTAGAAATCCGCCGAAGGTGGTAACCGTTGTGGAAACAATGTGTCGGCTGGATTCCATCACCACACGGCGTATGGCGTAGCGGCCGCCGTTCACCGCCGCGTTGTCTTCTTGCAGGGCGGTGATGATGATGATCGCCGCGTTGATCGATACGCCAATCGAGCCAATAACTCCGATCAGCGCTTGAATACCGAACGGGTATTTAAAGATCGCGAGGGCCAGAAGGCTGAGCCCGGTTGAGCATATGCAGACGAGCACGGCAACCACGGACAGCCGCCAGGAGTTAAACGTTAGCACAATGGTGGCTGTGAGCATTGCCAGTATGATACCCATTGGGGCCATGATGCCGGCGACGGTTTCTGCCCGTTCATTACTGTCTCCACCGAACCCAAAGCGATAACCCTCGGGCATTGCAATGGGGTTGGCGGCTAAATCAGCCCGCAGCTGATTCAGCGCTTCCTCAGGCAATACACCCCGGGTCAGGTAGGCTTGTACGGTATTGGTGCGCACCCCTTGCGCGCGGCTGATGGGGCTGCGGGCTGGCTCCAGCACGAATTCTCCCAAGCTGTATAACGGAATGCCGGGCATGCCTAAACTGTCGCTGCCTGGCGTAAGCGGTAAATGCAGCGCGGCAATGTCGCCGGGGCTATTCCAGTTCACTTCCCGCAGCCGAGCCACAACCGGCAGTCGCTCAGTGCCCTCCAACATTTCACCGCCGTTGATGCCCATCAGTGCTGCATCCAGTGCGGAGGCGATATCTCGTTGATTCAAGCCCGCCAAGCGCAGGCGCATTTCGTCGGCATGAAAAACCATCTTGGGTGATCCTGCCACGAGGCTGGTATTGGTGTGGGTAACGTCGGCCAGTTGTTCCATACGCAGGCGGAATGCCTCGCCCAGCTCACGCAGCACGTCCAGGTTGTCACCATAAATCTCTACTTCCAGTGGCGCCATGACGGGCGGCCCTTGGTCGATGCCTCTGACGATGATGCGCGCTTGGGGATAATCACGATCAACTCCTTTTTGCAGGCGACGGATCAAAGCATCGGTTTGCCGTGCATCGGTCGTCAAAACCAGCGCCTCCGCCCAACTGGGCATGGCCTCGCGGGTACGAAACATATTGTAGTAAAAAGGCGGGCTGCTTTCTCCGATGGTCCAGTCGACCCTGCGTATCAATGGGTCTGATCGCAGCTGCGCATCAAGACGCCGTACGAGTTCGGTGGTGTCGTCAATAGAGCGGCCGTCCGGGAGCTTCACTTGAAGGTACATTTGATCGCGGTCGGTGCCGGGAAAAAACTGCGCGGTCAATGTGGAGAAGGTCATAAAGCCCGTAATCGGCAAGGCGAGTGCCAGCGCCACTGAGCTGCCCGGATTACGCAGCGACCAGTCCAGCGCTTGCACCAGCAGCTTGCCTGGCGTGCCGCTGCCCATGCCCATTTCCCACCAACGCTCGCTGCGCGTGAGGCCGCGAGGTAACAGCCAGGCCGCGAGCACCGGCGTAATGGTGAGCGCCAATAGCAATGAGCCGGTGAGCATCACAACTACGGCAATGGCGATGGAGCCCATAAAGTCGCCGGCTGGCCCGGGCAGGATAACCATGGGCATGAAGGCGAGCACGGTGGTGGCTGTGGAGGAGAGCAGGGGCACCCGCAGCCTCGACACGGCACCGGTAATTGATGACAGGGGACTGTCGCCGTGATCGACCAAGCGCTTGCGGATTTCATCGGTCATCACGATCGAACCATCCACCAACAAGCCGAGCGCGACCACCAGGCCGGTCACCGACATTTGATGTATGGCGATGCCTGAATGGTAGAGCACCGTTAAGGAGAACAGCGTGCACAGCGGCAAAATGCACGCCACAACCACCGCCGCGCGCCAGCCCATGGTGAATAGCAGTACCAATAACACCAGGACGATGCCGAGGGTCAGGTTTGCCACCACGCTACGCAGACGTTCCTCTGTATAAACACTCTGGTCATAGCTGACTTCGATGCTAATGCCCGCCGGTGCGAGTTGGTTATAAGCTGTGACAAATGCCGTGAAGTCTGCTGCCCAGCGGTCTACTTGTAGACCGTTTTTCATGGCGACGCCGATGAGCAAGCCCTCAGCGCCTTCCACCAGAACCCGTGACACAGGCGGTGTAGCGCGAGCGCGGTAGACCTCGGCAATATCGCCCACGCGCACCGTTCCCGCGTTGGCGCTTGCGCCTAGCAGCACCTCGCGCACGCGTGCGGTACTGTCGAGTGCGCCGTCCACCTCGATTAAGAAATCATTGCCATCACCGGTGCTGCGGCCTGCGGCACTTCTTGCATCAGCGCCGCGCAGTGCGGCGGCAACGTCGGCCGTGCTTAGCCCCCGGCTGATCAGCGCAACTTCGTCGAGGGCAACACGAATTTCTTCCGCAGGTTCGCCGAACAGGTCAACGCGCTCCGTGCCAGCAAAATTGCGTGCAGCGTCGGCAAAATCCAGCGCTACCCGGTGCACCAGCGATAGCGGCGCCGCATTGCCCTCGCGCGCCCGCAGGGCGACCAGCATCGTATAAGCGGTGAGTCGGTCATCATCGAATACCGGGTCCGTGGCGCCAGCAGGAAACTGTGCTGCAGCGTCACCAAGGGCGTCGCGAATTTCCGACCAGCTGCGCTCGATGTCCTGAGCAGACAAGGTTTCGACCAAGGCGATGGTCAGGCTCGATACGCCGGTAGCCGAGGTGGAGTCCAAGGTGTCAATTTCGGTGATTTGACGCAGTTCGTCTTCTAGCGGCCGGGTGATCATGGCCTCCACCCGAGCGGGGTCCGCGCCGGGGTAAAACGTGGTCACATTCGCGATAAAATTGGTAATGGTGGGGTCTTCCTGGCGCGCGATGGAGCGCAGGCTGGCAATGCCAATGACCACGATAACCAACACCAGCAGGGTGAAGTAGCGGGTGTTGTTGTATAGCAGGCGGGCCAGCATCTCAGTATTCCAAGGGCTGCACAGGGGTGCCCGCGGCGATACGATGAATACCGTCGGCCACCACGCGCTGGCCCGTTTGCAAGCTCCCTTTGACGTAGGCTCTGGCGCCGTCAATTGAGAGTACCTCAACGGCCTCACGCAGGGTCACCGCAGTGCCGTCTGGCTGCGGGTCAATGCGCAGCACTGTCCATGCGCCGCGCTCGCCTTCAAGCAGCGCGCTGATGGGAACCCAGCCACCCGTGCTAGCGATGCTACGTTCCACCGTCAGCCTGGCAATATCACCGTCCAGCAGGTTTACCCCCGACGGCAGGTCGAACACTGCCAGTGCGGTGCCTGTGCGAACATCAAGATCACGGCGCACGGCACGCAGTGTGGCGTCGAACTCGCCTGTCCGAAACTGCAGCGCATAGGGCTGGCCGGGTGTGAGTTGGCTCATGTGTGCGGCGGGTACACCGATGCGCGCTTCAAGGTCGTTGGCAGAAACCAGCTGCAACACTAATTGACCAGCCTGCAACACAGTCCCGGGGTCGACGTAACGCGCTGCCACGACGCCTGTATAGGGCGCCTTTAACGTCGACTTTTCCAGGTCTATCTCAAGGCTCCGCAGGCTGGCCAGAACCGCCGCTTTGCGGCTCGCCAGCGCTTGCGCGGTCAAACGTAACTCGTCGTAGTCCTGCACGGATACGGCGCCACTGGCGCTCAGTTGACGGCTGCGCTCTGAACGTAAGGTGGCAAGCTGCAGCTCGGCATCAACACTGTTCAACTCTGCGGTTGCTATGGCCTTCTGTGCCTGCAGCTGCCGTGTGTCCAGGCGTCCGAGTACGCTGCCGGCTGCGACCGGGTCACCTTCCTGGGCCTCGAGATCGAGCAACAGGCCGGGAATCTCAAAAGCCACCTGTGCTCGGGCTTTTGCTTGCAGTAGCCCCGAGAGCCGCAGAGTTGTGGTGTAGGAGGACTGTTCAGCGTAGGTAAACACGCTAACCGGTAGAGGGTGGGGGGCCGGTTGGCCAGTGGAAACCGCGCGCAGGCTGATAATGCTGGTGAGCACAGTCGTTAGCAACGCTGCGGCGACAATACTCAAGGCGAGGGTGCGGTAACTCGACGTGAAGGATTTATTCATCGAACAAGCCAATGTTAATTACAATAACATGATATGTTAGTTGATCTAACATGCCGTGGGAAGCGCTGCATCCGGTCAATAAAGGCACCAATGGCCGGCCCGATGGCATAACCTGGAGGGATTAGTTGCAGGCAGCGGGCTATTCGGAGAGAATGCGCCCCGGTGACCCGGGTGGTCCCCTCGCAATGCCAGGTAGCGAACCCCGCCAGGCCCGGAAGGGAGCAACGGTAGTTACTGAGGCGTGTGCCGGGGTGTGGCTGCCTGGGTTACCTCTTAATCCGAATTGCCTGTGCCCCGCCAGCAGCAGTGGTGTATCCTTTGCGCCTTTAGGCAAGGGCTTTTGCAGATGTCTTATCAGGTACTCGCGCGCAAGTGGCGGCCCCGCCGGTTCAATGAAATGGTGGGCCAGGAACATGTGTTACAGGCGCTGGTCAACGCCCTGGACCACGACCGCCTGCACCACGCCTACCTGTTTACCGGCACCCGGGGTGTCGGCAAAACTACCATCGCACGGATTCTGGCCAAGAGCCTCAATTGTGAAGCGGGCGTGAGCTCCGAGCCTTGCGGAATCTGCAGTTCCTGTCTGGAAATTGCGGAGGGCCGCAGCGTCGACCTGCTCGAAGTCGATGCGGCATCGCGTACCAAAGTGGAAGACACGCGGGATCTTCTGGAAAACGTTCAGTACGCGCCTACCCGCTCACGCTACAAGGTTTACCTGATTGACGAAGTCCATATGCTGTCCAACAGTAGTTTCAACGCGCTGTTGAAGACGCTGGAAGAGCCACCTCCGCACGTGAAATTCCTGTTGGCCACCACGGATCCTCAGAAACTGCCGGCAACAGTGCTGTCGCGCTGTTTGCAGTTCAACTTGAAAAACATGGTGCCCGAGCAGGTTGCGGGGCACCTTGCGACGGTGCTGGACGCCGAAATGATTCGCTATGAAGAGCCTGCGCTGTGGTTACTGGGCCGCGCAGCAGACGGTAGTATGCGCGACGCACTGAGCCTCACCGATCAGGCGATTGCGTTTGGCTCAGGCAGTATTACTGAGCCTGGTGTGCGCAGCATGCTGGGTACGGTGGAAATGAGTTTCGTCTACGCGGTACTGGAGGCCGTTGCCGCAGGCGACCCCACAGCTGCGTTGGCTGCAGTGGCGCATATGGCCGAGCATGCCCCCAATTTTGACTCCGGGCTTGATGAACTTTTGGGCTTGTTGCACCGCATCGCAGTGGTGCAGATGCTGCCCGGCCACACCGATAGCAGCCGCGGTGACTCGGAGCGGGTGGCCGGCATTGCCGCCAGTTTAAGCGCCGAGGACGTCCAACTGTTCTACCAGATGGCCTTGAACGGCAAACGCGATCTACCGCATGCAGCAGACCCACGTAGCGGGTTTGAAATGACTGTGTTGCGCATGTTGGCATTTCGGCCAGCGGTGCTGCCTGACGACGGCAGTACACCCGCGGGTGATGGTGGGGAGAAAAAGCCTGCTGCGCCAACACATGTTGCACAGCGCCCGCCGCCGAGCGCGGCTCACGCCGCAACTGCGGAGTCGGCTGCCGTAATCCCCCTTGCACCTGCGGCCCCGGGTCCCGTGCCTCCCTCTGTACCTGCAGCCTCCGAGGTGGTGCCAGCTCCGATACCCACCCCCCAACCCGAGCTTAAGCGCCCTGTGCAATTGGATCAGGCCAGCGCGCCGCCGTTGCTGGCTTGTGAGGACTGGCCCCAACTCCTTGACGAACTCGGCTTGGCGGGCATGGTGTTGAGCGTGGCTTCCCATTGTGCCCTGGAGCGTCAACAGGGCGGCGATTTCAGCTTTGTGCTGGACGATAAGCACCTCGGTTTGTTCAACCCGGGGCACGCCGAACGCATTCGTCTGGCCCTTCAAAACTACTTCGACACACCCGTATCGGTATCGATTGAACCCGGGCGCCCAGGCACTGAAACGCCGGCACAGCGTGATGAGCGTCTCAGGCAGCAGCGTCAGCGCGAAGCCGAGGCATCCATTGAGGGTGATGTGCGTCTGCAGCAGCTGATTCAGCGTTTTGACGGTGAACTGGATCGCGCATCAATCACACCACTCGACCCTTGAGGATATTACATGAAAGGGATTAACGACCTGATGCAACAGGCGCAAAAAATGCAGGCCGACATGCAAAAGGCGCAAGAAGAACTCGCCAAGACTGAAGTGACAGGCGAAGCGGCTGCAGGCCTGGTCCGCGTCACCATGACCGGACGTCATGACGTCAAGCGCGTGCGCATTGATGACAGCGTGCTCAGCGAACCTCGTGAAGTGCTAGAGGACTTGCTGGCTGCAGCGGTCAACGATGCCGTGCGCCGTGTGGAGGCCCACAACCGTGAATCAATGGCAGGTTTGGCTTCGGGGTTGAATTTACCCCCCGGCTTCAAGCTGCCCTTTTGAGAAGCTTATGAAATTTAGCCCAGCCCTGGGCCAGCTGATTGACGCCTTGCGCTGTCTGCCCGGTGTTGGCCCCAAATCTGCTCAGCGCATGTCGATGCACTTGTTGGAACGCGACCGCGCCGGCGCCTTGGCTCTGGCAGAAGCCCTGCAGGTTGCCATGGATCGTATTGACCACTGCCTGCGCTGTCGCAACTTCAGCGAGTTGGATGTGTGCGAGATCTGCTCCGACCCGCGTCGTGATCGGCACACTATCTGCGTGCTGGAGACACCTGCCGATGTATTGGCGGTTGAGCAAAGCGGCAGTTATCGAGGCTTGTACTTTGTGTTGATGGGGCACTTGTCACCGATCGATGGCATTGGTCCCAGCGAGATCGGTTTGGACAAATTTCAGCAACGCGTGCTGGAGGAGGGGATCACCGAAGTCATTCTCGCGACCAATCCCACCGTGGAAGGGGAGGCGACAGCGTACTATCTGTCAGACATCTTATTACCCAAAGGGGTGCGTGTATCGCGGATTGCGCATGGCGTACCGTTAGGTGGAGAGTTGGAATACGTGGATGGCAACACCTTGGCCCACGCGTTTACCGGTCGTCGTCAGCTGAACGGAGAAAACTGATGCAGTGGCAGCTGATTGAATCCGATGCGGCGCTCGAAGCACTGATAGAACGCTTCCGCGGTGCACTCGCGGTAGCAGTGGACACAGAGTTTATGCGCCGCAACACCTTTTTTCCTGAAGTTGCGCTGCTGCAGTTATGTTTTGGCGATGAAGCGTGGCTGTTGGATCCCTTGACGTTCACGAATCTGGAACCGCTGCGCGCCCTGATGCAGGCACAGGACACAGTAAAGGTGCTGCATTCCCCGAGCGAGGATATCGAGGTGTTTGATCGCTGGCTGGGTGTGTTGCCGGAGCCTCTGTTTGATACACAACGGGCCGCGGCCCTGCTCGACCAAGGGTTTGGTATTGGTTACCGTGCATTGGTGCTGGCCTGTGAGGGCGTGGACGTGCCCAAAGACGAGACTCAGTCAGACTGGCTGCAACGGCCACTTACCGCTGCGCAATGTGAATACGCTGCACAGGATGTTGCCCACCTGTTGCCGATATGGCGCAGGCTGAGCTCGGAATGCGCCGCACAGGGTAAGCTTGCCTGGGTGCTCGCTGATGGCGCGGATGCATTGGCCGCGTTCCAGGCACCCAACGCGAATAGCGCACTGCGGATCAAATCTGCGTGGAAGCTGGACCAGCGCGCCACCGGCCGACTATTCGCCTTGTGCGACTGGCGAGAAAACACAGCACGTGCGCGCAACAAGCCACGTGGCTGGGTGGTGGATGATGCCGCTTGCCTCGCGCTGGCCACAGCAGACCCTGACTCCGTGGCCGCGATTGAACGGCTGGGCGTGTTGACACCGGGCACCTTGCGGCGCGATGGAACAGCCCTGCTGGAGCTTTTATCAACTCAGCGCACAAAGCCCGTTGAGAACTTGCCAGCTCGCCTGCCGCAGCCCTTCGACCCTGCAGGACGCAAGCAACTGCAGGCCCTGAAGCAGCGTGCGAGAGCGCTTGCGAATGAGCTGAAAACCGCACCAGAAATCCTTCTTGCAGCCCGTGACTACGAGCTTCTGTTACGCGAGCATCAGGGGGAGTCTATAGACGCGCCGCTGACCTGGGCGGGTTGGCGCAATGAACACGTGTTGATACCGCTGCGGCGCTCGCTGCAAGAGAAGCGTGCATGACGCTGATCTGTCAGATATTCCGCAGCCCACACAAAGCCGAAATGTATCTCTATGTCGATAAGGCAGAGGGCTGTGCCCGCGTGCCAGAGCACTTACTGGTCCGTTTTGGTGCGCCGGAACCGGTGTTAGTGCTGGCGCTGACCGCAGGCCGTCGACTGGCGCGGGTCAATGCCGCCGAGGTGTTGGCAGCCATCGAAACCCAGGGGTTTTTTCTGCAGATGCCGCCTGCGGATGCGGTCTACGGTCGACGGGAGAGCGCCCGTGAGTGACTGGTGGCAACAGCCCTTGGAAGCGCTAAACCCTGCACAATGGGAAGCTTTGTGCGACGGCTGCGGGCGCTGCTGCCTGCACAAGCTCGAAGATGCTGACACGGGCGAGGTGTTTTATACCCGCGTCAGCTGCCGCTATCTCGACAACGATAGCTGTCGCTGTAAGGACTATGCTAACCGCAGTACACTGGTAACTGATTGCATCACTTTGGACTCGGGCAATCTCGATGCGGCATTGGGCTGGCTGCCCGCCACCTGCGCTTACCGGCTGCGTGCTCGTGGCGAAGCTTTGTATCCTTGGCATCCGTTGTTGTCGGGAGACCCCGAGTCGGTTCATCACGCGGGAATTTCCGTCCGCGGGCGCGCTGTCTCCGAAGTCCATGTACCTCCTGACAGCTATGAAGAGCACATCGTTCACTGGGTCCAGGAGGAAACAGAATGACTGGGCAACCCGATATTATTTTTGCCACGGTGCTGTACCTGGGTGCCTCACTACTGTCATTGTTAACCATGTTCTGGTGGTTCCGTCGTCTTATATCGCCGGCATGGCGCTGGCTACTGTTGCTGATCGGGATGGCGCTGCTGATGACACCTGCCTATCCCTACGAAGGCGTGAGTACTTTTGCGCCCGCTCTGGTGGTGGTGGCATTTCAGATGCTCACTAATGGCCCCGAAGCGGCAGCGCATGCGATACGCCCATTGGTGGCGGCCCTTGGGTTAGCATTCGGGCTCGCCTTGTTACTTAAACTTACCGTGCTGCGTCGCGCACGGCGTACACCCAGTGATCGTTGATCCAGAGGAGCCGTCATGTCTATTGTGCGCGCAATAAAAGAATTCCGCTTTGTAACGCTGCTGCTCATCGCAGCCCTGGCGACACCGTTAACCTTGCAGGCGCAAATGCCCCTGGGGCCACAACCGGACCTGCGCCTGCTTATTGATATTTCGGGCAGTATGAAGCAATCCGACCCCGATAATTTGCGCGCGCCCGCTTTGGAATTGATTGTTCGATTGTTACCCGACGGCGCTCGAGCCGGCGTGTGGATTTTTGGAGAGACGGTGCAGCAGATCGTGCCCCATCAGGTGGTTGATGGCGCCTGGCGTGAGCGCGCGCTGGACGCCGTTGCGCGTATCGACAATTCCGGCCAGCGCACCAATATTCCGGCAGCGCTTGCCGCCGCAACCTACGACCTCAGTAGCATGGACCCAACCTACCGCAGCAGCATCGTGCTGCTAACTGACGGCAAGGTGGACATCTCGGCGTCGCCTATGGCGAACGCTACGGCTGCCCGGCATGTATTGGCAACAACCGCACCTGCGCTGGGTGCAACTGGTATTCCTGTGCATACCATTGCACTGTCGGATGAAGCGGATTGGACCTTTCTACGCGCCTTGGCCAGCAGCACAGCAGGCATAGCGGAGAAAGCCCGCACCGCGGCGCAACTTACGGAAATTTTCGTGCAGTCGCTGGAAATGGTGGCGCCCACTGCACGTGTCCCCGTGGTCGGCAATATCTTCCTGATTGACGAAAGCGTGGACGAGTTTACGGCACTGGTGTTCTTGCAAGAGTCGGGGGCAGCCGTTGAGCTCACCAGCCCTGGCGGTACCGTGTATCGCCCCGCACAGACGCAAGACGGCGTTGATTGGTTTAAGAGCAGCCAGTTCGCTTTGGTTACCGTTACGGCGCCGGAGCGCGGCGCGTGGACCCTGTCGGCCCCTGAAGGAGCGCGCAGCCGCGTGTCAGTGATCTCTGAGCTGAAGCTCGAAGTCGATCCACTGCCCAACAGCCTGCCGGCGGGCCGTATTACGGAACTGGGTATCCGCTTGCGCGATGGGGACGGTGTCATCACCCGTCCCGAGCTGCTGCAGTTATTTGCTCTGTCGGTGAAGATCACCGGGCCGGACAATTACGAAGACCTGATTGATGTTAGCGCCGGCTATCCCGTGCCTGCGACGGGCGAATATCGCATCAGTATGCCGGCGTTTGAACGCGGGGGGCGCTACCAGGTGCTGGTTCAAGTGCGTGGCGAAACCCTGCAGCGCGAGCTGCCTTTGTATGTTGAGGTGATTGCGCAGGAAGCGGCACCGGCAATCAGCACTCGTCCACCCCTGGTGGCTGAGGAGGATTTACAGCGGCCGGCCTTCACGCTGGCGGCACTATTGATTGCGGCGCTGATCATCGTGTTTTGGGTCTATCGTCGGCGTCGTCAGCGTAAGCTGGCCGTTTGGCAGCGTCGTTTTGAAGCGAACCGCGACGAGCCGGATGACAAAGTCACCGCCGGGCTGAGTGCAAAAACGCCCCTTGATTAGGCGCGGCTTGGTCGCTAACCTTTGCGGCTTTATTTTTCACGAGTATGGATTAGATGATGAAATTTGAGGGAACTGAGCGCTACGTAGCCACTGACGACCTGCGCATGGCGGTCAACGCCGCGGTAACGCTGGCTCGCCCGCTCTTGATCAAGGGGGAACCGGGCACCGGCAAGACCATGCTGGCAGAGGAGGTGGCCCTGGGGCTGGGCAAGCGTCTGATCCAATGGCACATCAAGTCCACCACCAAAGCCCAACAAGGTTTGTATGAGTATGACGCGGTATCACGCCTGCGCGACTCACAGCTGGGCAACGAGAAAGTCAACGACATTGCCAACTACATCAAGAAAGGCAAGCTGTGGGAGGCCTTTGACGCCGAAGAACAAGTGGTACTGCTAATTGACGAAATTGACAAGGCCGACATCGAATTCCCGAACGACCTGCTGGTTGAGCTCGATCGCATGGAGTTTTTCGTTTACGAGACGGGCGAGACCATTCGAGCTAAACAGCGGCCGATCATTATTATCACCAGTAATAACGAAAAAGAGCTGCCTGATGCCTTCCTGCGGCGCTGCTTCTTTCACTTCATCAACTTCCCCGACCGTGAAACCATGCGGGCGATTATCGACGTCCACCACCCAGGCATTGCGCAGGAGTTGGTACAAGAGGCTATGGAAGTATTTTTTGACCTGCGCTCCATACCAGGGCTGAAAAAGAAGCCTTCAACCTCTGAGCTAATTGACTGGTTGAAGCTTATCCTTGCCGACGATATCCCGGACGCGGTACTGAAAAATCGCGATGCGAGCAAGGCAATACCGCCGTTATATGGCGCGTTGCTGAAAAATGAGCAAGATGTGCACCTGTTGGAGCGTCTGGCCTTCATGCACCGCAGAGAGACGCGCTAACCGTATGTTAGTCAACTTTTTCCACGGCCTGCGTGACGCGGGTGTGCCAGTCACCACGCGTGAGCTGCTGGACTTGCTGAGCGGCTTGCGTCAGCACGTGGCCTTTGCCTCCATCGACGACTTTTACTATTTCAGTCGCACCTGCCTGGTGAAGGACGAAAAGTATTTCGACCGCTTTGACCGCGCTTTTGGCCTCCATTTCAAGGATCTGGAGGCGCTGGATGATGTCATCGAGGCGATTATTCCCGATGACTGGTTGCGCTCAGAGTTCATGAAGCAGCTTACCGACGAAGACCGCGCGAAGATCGAATCTTTGGGTGGCCTGGAAAAATTGATCGAGGAGTTCAAGAAGCGTCTCGAAGAGCAAAAAGAGCGCCATCAGGGTGGTAACAAGTGGATAGGCACCGGCGGCACCTCACCTTTTGGCCAACAGGGATACCATCCTGAGGGGATTCGCGTAGGCCCCAACGGGGGCAATCGCAAAGCGGTAAAAGTGTGGGACAAACGCGAGTTTCGCAACCTGGATGACAGCGTTGAGCTGGGCACACGCAACATCAAAGTGGCCATGCGTCGCTTGCGCAAGTTCGCCCGCACCGGTGCCGCCGATGAGCTCGACCTCGATGACACCATCCGGTCTACAGCGCGCAATGCGGGCTTGCTCGACATCAAAATGGTTCCAGAGCGGCACAATGCGGTGAAAGTGCTGCTGTTCTTTGACGTGGGCGGTTCCATGGACCCGCACGTTCGTGTCTGCGAAGAACTGTTCTCCGCAGCACGCAGCGAATTCAAGCACATGGAAAACTATTACTTTCACAACTTTATTTATGAAAGCGTGTGGCGTAACAATGTGCGTCGTCATAACGAGCGCGTGCCACTGCTGGACGTGATGCACAAATACAGCCACGACTATAAGGTGATTTTTGTGGGCGATGCGGCTATGTCACCCTACGAAATTGCGCAGCCTGGCGGCTCGGTAGAGCACTGGAATGAAGAGTCCGGTGAGGTGTGGATGCGCAGGTTCAGGCAGACCTACGAAAAAGTGGCGTGGATTAACCCGGTGCCTCGAGAGGAGTGGGAGTACACGCAGTCAACGGCTATGACGCATAAGCTGCTCGAAGGCCATATGTACCCTTTGACTCTGCAAGGTTTGGAACAGGCGATGAGTTACCTCTCGAAATAGAGGTTTGCCGAGCTAGCCGTGAATAGCGCGAGAGAACGCAATCAAACTGGCGGTGACCGCAACATTGAGCGATTCCACGCTGTTGCGCATGGGAATGGACAACGCTACGTCAGCCAGGTTGTCGCTTTGGGCAGACACACCGTCTGTTTCGTTTCCCAGGACATAGACACAGTCTCCGGTAGGCCGATAGTCAAACAAGCTCTGCTGGGCGTCAGCACGCAGCGTGCAAATACTGAAGCCTGCACCCTTACACGCTTTCAGTGCCGTCGGTAGCGACTCACAGGACAGCACAGGGGCGCGATAAACCGTGCCTGCACTGGCCTTGATCACCAGCGGCCCTAGTGCCGCGTTACCGCGCCTTGCCAACAGTATGCCATCAATGTGGCCCGCAGCGGCGGAGCGTATGATCATGCCTAGATTCTGGGGATTGGTGATGCCATCAAGTGCCAGAAGGCGCTGTTGGCCGGTGTGGGGTAGCGCAAGGTAGTCCTCCACGCGCGCAAAAGCCGGACAGAGAATGTCGAGTGCGATACCCTGGTCCTGGCGCCCGTTACGGGAGATACGCGCCAGTTCGGCTCGGCTATGATGCTGTGCGACAAGGCCGCGGCGTTCTGCTTCGCGCAATATGTCTGCCATCACACCTTGCTCTCGGTTGCTGTCTGCGATGTGCAGTGCATGAAGAGAAAGGCCGGGGGCACGCAAGGCCTCCAATACGGGCTTACGCCCATAAACCGTTAGCATACGGTCAAAGAATGCTTTGCGAGCGGTGTATTCGGGCCGATCATTCATGGGGTCAGCTGCTGGTGCTTGGCTCGTGGCCGCTGGCCAGGCGCGTTACGCGATCGGCAGACTGCTTCATTCTTGAGGCGATATCTTCAATCTGAGCACCGGTTACAGCGGTATCCATGGACCCAGCCACAAAGCACATCACCGGAACCTGACGGTAAACAAACACCGGAACCGCAATAGTACTCACCTCATAGCGCGCTTTGGGATCTATGCGATCGAGGTGATAGTGCTCAACGCAGATATCCTGTTGGTACTTATTGGTCGCTTCTTCAAGTTCCTGCAGGCTCCAGGACTGATGGATCCGGGTTAATTCACGGGTCAACTCTTCTTCCGCGCGCGTTTTCAAGGTCACTTCATAGCCGCGTGCACGAATGGCTATGACCGATACTCTCAGCTTTTGGTCAAGGCGTTCGTTATAGCCTCCGCGGGATTCGTGCGCGCGAGTCAACCAGGCTTCAAGTTGCTTGGCAGGGGAGAAGGCGGTGAAACACGCCGCTACGGGCGCCGCATTCGGCAGGCGCAGGCCAAGTTGGAAGGAGTCCATGAGCGGTGTTGCGTTGCCATACAGGGCCAGCAGCACCTGATGCAGCTTGGAACGAGCCGTGACCGCAAAGCCGAGGTCCAGGTCGCTGTTCAAGCCTTCCAGTTCTGGCCTCGCATATTCCAGTACTGGAAATTGTGCAAAGGCCGCGTTACCTGCCGCTATAATGGAAGGGCCAAGCCGGTAGGCTTTGGTTTTGGGGTGTTGTACCAGAAAACCGTAGTTGGCCATTGTGGTGAGAATGGCATGGCAAGTGGCTTTGTTCAGGTTCAGGCGGCGGGTCATTTCCGTCAACCCGAAGGCCTGTTGCGGGTTGGCCATGAGTAGATCAAGTATGGCTAGCGCGCGGGCTGTAGGTTGGGAAAACAGTGCCACGTCAGGTACTCCCTAGCTTCGCATAAGTGCAGTTCATTATTCTGTACTGCCGAATAGTAACCCTCGATTGCTAGCGGCCGCAATCCCACATTTGGGTGATGCAGGGTTAAAGCAAGCGTTTCTGGAAAGAGGACCCGAAAATGCCTGATACATGCGACAATTCAATGACGCTTTACGGCACCCAGGCCTGCCACCTGTGTGAGCAGGCTGCGTCATTGCTCAATCTTGCGGTGCAAGAAGCGCTACTCAGTGCTTACGTTGAAGTCGACATCAGTGAAGACGAGAACCTCTTTACCCGCTATGGGTTTCGCATTCCTGTGCTGCGGCGCAAAGATGGTGAAGAACTCGATTGGCCGTTTTCGCCGTCGCAACTACTCGACTTCATTGAGAGTGGTGCACAGAGCAAAGAATAAAGCGGCCACCGATGCGCAAGCCGGTTCCGGAATATCAGGGTTTTTTGCCGACGCGCACGGCAAGGACATCGCACGTTGCCCCGTGCAGAACACCGTTGGCCGTTGAGCCCATGAGCAGCGCCAAGCCAAACCTCCCATGGCTGCCTACGACAATGAGGTCGGCACCGATTTCGTCGACTTTACTGTGAATTTCAACCTCCGGGCGCCCGAGCACTATGTATTGACGATCCGGTGCGATGCCATATTGCTCGCCAAACCGTGTCAGTTGCTGCGCAGCCTGCTGGTGAATTTCGTCCTGAATGCCGGAGAAATCCATAGGAATATCGCCGCCATAGGCAAACCTCAGGGGTTCTATCACGTGAATCAGGTGCAGTTCGGCACCGGATTCCTGCGCAAGGCCGCGTGCGCGCTCTGCAATGGCGGAGGAATCCTCACTGAGATCCACAGCAATAATCAATTTTTTGTAGTTAGACATAGCGTTCCCTCTGTAGTCGGCACGAGAAATCTTAGGGTGTTATAGCATACAATGCTCGCCACGCCAGCAGCGTGTTGGTGGTTGTTAACCCTATTTACGATGTTCGTTGACCTGAATCAGGACCTGCTTTGAATTACCTGTTGATTGCTTTTGCGCTGCTCATGGCGCTGGCCCCGTTAACGCATTTTTTGCCCAGTAAACGGCAGCGGTTACAGGTCAAGCTACGCGAAGTGGCCGCAGTGAACGGCTTGTTTGTAGAGTTTCGTGACCTCCCCGGGAGCAGCCGCAAGCAGCCGCCTTTGCGGCCTGAGGTGATTTACTACGGCTTGCGCCTGCGCGCTTCCAAAGGGCGGCCGCGCCGGCGCTCTGCCTGGTTGCAGCAGGGCGGCGAATGGCGTTCAGTGGGGGCCGGGCAGGCGGAGCCGCTGCCAACAATACTGCGCCAATGCCCCATCGCTATTCTGGCGGCTAGCATGCACGAGGACAGCTGCGGGGTATACTGGCAAGAGACCGGCGATAGTGCTTCGGTGGAGGAAATGGCGGCTGTTCTTAAGGACTGGTCAGCACAGATTCCTTGACCCGAGCGAGCAGGGTCTTTATATATGCCTCCTTTCTGACGGCTACTGGCAGACCGCTGCCATGGCCGCTGACCCACACCAAGCGAGATAACGCGGGAGTCTATGGGTAAATCACTGGTTATTGTCGAATCGCCGGCCAAGGCGAAAACGATCAACAAATATCTCGGTCCGGATTTTATTGTTAAATCCAGTATCGGCCACATTCGCGATCTGCCCACCGCTGGCAGCGCAGGCCCTGTAGATGTCAAGGAGCGTGCCGCTCAGGCCGCCAAAACGCGCAAGATGTCCCCGGATCAGAAGGTCGAGCATCGCAAAACCAAGTCACGCGAGCAGTTGGTGCGGCGTATGGGCATTGATCCAGAGCACGGCTGGCAAGCGGATTACCAGATATTACCGGGGAAGGAAAAGGTGGTGGCTGAGCTGCGCAAGCTCGCGGCCACCAGCGACGCCATCTATCTCGCGACCGACCTTGACCGTGAGGGAGAGGCAATAGCCTGGCACCTGCGTGAGGCCATTGGGGGCGACGAGTCGCGCTATCAGCGTGTGGTGTTCAACGAAATCACCAAAAAAGCCATCGGTGAAGCGTTCAAGCGCCCGGCGCACCTTGACCAAAATCGCGTGAACGCACAGCAGGCTCGGCGCTTTCTGGATCGTGTTGTGGGTTACATGGTGTCACCCTTGCTGTGGGCAAAGGTGGCACGTGGGCTCTCTGCGGGCCGGGTACAGTCGGTAGCAGTGCGCCTGATTGTAGAGCGCGAGCGTGAGATTCGTGCTTTTGTTCCAGAGGAATATTGGGAGGTGCACGCAGAGCTGTTACCTACTGGCGCCGATGCGGTACGTTTCCAGGTACGCAAGCATCAGGGCGTGGCGTTTCGGCCGACCACCGAGGCGGCCACCCAAACGGCAACCGTTGCGCTGCAAGACCTTGCCTACGTGGTCAGTGAGCGTGAGGACAAACCAACTCGCTCCAAGGCTCCTGCGCCCTTTATCACCTCCACTTTGCAGCAAGCGGCCAGCACAAGGCTGGGGTTCTCGGTCAAGAAGACCATGATGATGGCCCAGCGTTTGTACGAGGCCGGTTACATCACCTACATGCGTACGGACTCCACCAACCTCAGCGATGAAGCGGTGAGGGCGTGCCGAGAGTACATTGGTGCGCAATTTCCAGCGGCATATTTACCTGAAGCGCCAAACCGTTATAGCAGCAAGGAAGGCGCGCAAGAGGCTCACGAGGCGATCCGTCCGTCGGATGTGAACCTGCTGCAATCAGCGTTGCAAGGTATGGAGCGCGATGCTGAGCGGCTTTATGAAATGATCTGGCGCCAGTTTGTCGCTGGGCAAATGATGCCTGCGGAATATACCGCTACCACCATCACGGTAACCGCGGGTGATTACGAGCTGTCTGCAAAAGGCCGTATTATTCGCTTCGATGGTTATACCCGGGTGCAAGGATCATCCGGGCGCAAAGGCGAGGACGAGGTGCTGCCGGATATCCAGCAAGCGGACACGTTGCAGTTGGTTGAGCTGGACCCGGCGCAGCACTTCACCAAGTCAGCACCTCGTTACGGCGAAGCGAGCTTGGTGCGCGAATTGGAAAAGCGAGGGATAGGCCGGCCTTCAACCTACGCGTCCATTATTTCCACGATTCAAGACCGGGGTTATGTGCGCCTGGAAAACAAGCGATTCTACGCGGAAAAAATGGGCGACATCGTGACGCAGCGTCTGCAGAACAGCTTCGCCGAATTACTCGATTACGGCTTTACCGCGAGCATGGAGCAACGTCTAGATACGGTAGCCCAGGGCGAACTCGACTGGCGGGATTTGCTCGACACCTTCTACGCGGACTTCCGCCAGTTGCTGGAAAACGCGGAAGAAGCTGAGCCCGTCGGCATGCAGCCCAATGAGCCTACGCCTACCGATATTCCTTGTAGCAAGTGCGGCCGGCCGATGCAGATCCGTACCGCCAGTACCGGGGTATTTCTCGGCTGCTCCGGCTACGCACTACCGCCCAAAGAGCGCTGTAAAAATACCATCAACCTGACCCCCGGCGACGAAGCTATTCGTGAAGACGCAGACGATGAGGCTGAATCTCGCCTGCTGCGAACCAAGCATCGCTGCACCCTGTGCAACACCGCAATGGATAGCTACCTGATCGATGAGCAGCGCAAGCTGCATGTGTGCGGTAACGGGCCCGACTGCCCGGGCTATGAGGTTGAAACTGGCAAGTTTAAAATTAAAGGCTATGACGGACCCACGCTGGCCTGCGACAAATGCGGCGCAGAGATGCAGCTTAAAACCGGCCGCTTTGGTAAATACTTCGGCTGTACCGCGCAAGACTGCAAGAACACGCGTAAATTATTGCGCAGCGGTGAAGCAGCACCGCCAAAGATGGATCCGGTACCGATGCCCGAACTCGCCTGTGACAAGGTGGAAGACCACTATATTTTACGCGATGGCGCCGCCGGACTCTTTCTCGCTGCCAGCCAGTTCCCTCGTAACAGGGAGACACGGGCTCCGTTCGTGGACGAGTTGCTGCCGCATCAGGCAGAAATTGACCTGAAGTACACCTTTCTGTTTTTGGCTCCCACCGTTGATGACCAAGGCAACCGTGCGCAGGTTCGCTACAGTCGCAAGGCGGCAGAGCAGTACGTGATGACGGAGCAGGAAGGCAAGCCAACCGGCTGGCGCGCCGTCTATCGCAAGGGGGCGTGGGAAGTCGAGGAGGGCAAATCCGCCGCGCCGGCTAAGCCTGCAGCGGTTAAAAAGAAGGCCGCGCCGAAACGCAAGGCGGCCCGAAAGCGCTCATGAGTACGCCACGCGGGCATGCTAACCATGCGTTGTACCTTGCCCGCGTGCTGCTGCAGGCTTGGGAACGTGAGCGGCAGGCGGAAAACCTGCCCGCCAGCCTGTTGGCACAGGCATTCGGCCCCGCTGCGCGCGAACACCTGTTAAATGCATACGGCTGGTGTTTACTCCACCTGCAACAACCGGCCCAGCAACCACCGCAGCTTCCACACTGTGTTGCTGACTTGCCGCCAACGGCGCCAGGCAAGGCGCAGCCCGCAGAGATCGATGAGTTTGCTCGACTGGAAGTGGAAGGTTGGTTGACGGTGCTGTTACGCGAACCGGGCCTGGAGCCGGTGCGCCGCAGCGTGGGAAACCTCGCCGCCTCTGCCTCCGGCTTGCCGGACGCAGAGGCTTTGCAGCAAGTTGCCAACCATCTCGAAGCTGCCTTTTCCCGCGTTGGTGACGCTTTGGATGAGTGTTAGCTGCCGGCCTCTGCGTTGGCGGCCGCACCATGGACTGTTACACTGAGACCTCACACGTAGAAAGGAGCCTAATGTGGCAACAGCCCTGCTGGAAATTGTTGACCTTGGTGACGGTGAAATTGTTCTGCAGCGCGCAGAAGACGATTCGCAGCCTTTGTTGCGCATACAGTTCTCCGATGAAGCGCGAGACTACCTGATGGACAACGGCCTCGAAGTAGCCAAGGTGATGATTCAGGCGGGGATGCAAGCCGCGGCTGCAATCAGCGAGAAAGATAGCTCAAGTGATGGTGGTGGGCAGCTGCGTACAGTGCACTAGCGGCGCAGAATACCCACGCTCAAGCCTTCAATTGCAAAAGCCTGAGTTCGTAAATCCACAATAATGGGCGCGTAATCCGCATTTTCCGCCCGCAGTTCAATGATGTGCCGGTTACTGCCACGTTGAAACCGCTTTACGGTCACCTCATCTTCGATTCGTGCAACGACAATATCGCCGTTGCGCGCTTCACTGCTTCGATGCACCGCCAGCAAATCACCATCGAGAATTCCGACATCCTGCATGCTGTCGCCAGTCACGCGCAGTAAGTAATCGGCTGCAGGGTGAAAGAAGTTTGGCGCAATGGCGCAGTGATCTTCAATGTGCTCCTGGGCCAGAATTGGGTTGCCAGCGGCTACCCGGCCAATAATCGGCAAGCCCAGATTGTCGGGAAGCCGAATTCCCCGTGACGCCCCAGCAATAATTTCGATGGCGCCTTTGCGGGCCAGGGCTTTCAGGTGTTCTTCAGCCGCATTGGCTGACTTGAAGCCCAGTTCTTTAGCGATATCGGCCCGTGTAGGAGGGTAGCCTGTATCATCGATGTGCTGACGAATAATGTTCAGCACTTCTTGCTGCCGCTGCGTGAGCTTGTCCATAACCCGTCCATCTGTGTATTTATACAGTGACTGGGATTATATACAGTAATGCAAGCTGGCTACAAGCGGCTGCTAATCGTCTTCTACACCCAGCATGGGATCGGGTTCAATTGTCGCTAGAGGGCTGCCCCAGGCCTCAGCATAATAAAGCTGGTCAGAGTCCTGCCCCTCTTTGCCGTCCATTTCGAAGGGTGCGAGCCAGTCCTCTGGCGCTTCTGCCCTCTGCAGGGGCAGCGTGCGCCACACCTCCAGGTCGTACTAGGCAACTTCACCATCGAAGAACTGGGTTCCAATGGTGCGCGCGCTGTTATACTGCCCACGGCTGAAACATGTTTAGTGGCATAAGAAAATTGTCTAAAACCCTGGTGCTTGGAGGATGATATAGCGTGGAAGCGACCGAGGAATCACTGTCCAGACTCTTGGCAACCTATGGCCTCGACACGCAGCTGGTAGGGGTTGCGGGTGGGCTGATGTTGGCCCTCATCGCGAACATGCTGCTAGGCATCATGCTCAGACGCTTGCGTCGTGTGACGTTAGACAGCACTAACCGCTGGGACGACGTGGTGATTAACGCGTTGGAAAAACCTCTTCGCGTGGTCCTCTGGGTTGTGGCACTGATGCTGATCATGCACCTTGTGCCTGTTACTGCGAATCTGGAAGCCTTCCTGTTACGTGCCCACGACACGGTATTGATACTGCTGCTTGCCTGGTTTTTGCACAGGCTGATCTTCGGTGCCGAAGAAGAACTTCTTTGCCCCGCGCGAGGCCACAAAGCCTCCACCGACAAGGCCGCAGTGCACTCAACTGCCAAATTACTGCGGGTTATTCTGTGGATACTCGCAGGCCTGATGGTATTGCAGAGCGTGGGCGTGTCTATTTCGGGGTTGTTGGCGTTTGGCGGGATCGGCGGTATTGCCGTAGGTTTTGCCGCCAAGGATCTGATGGCGAATTTTTTTGGGGGCATGAGTATTTATCTAGACCGGCCTTTTACCCCCGGAGACTGGATTCGCTCGCCAGACCGTGAAATAGAAGGGACAGTTGAAGATATTGGCTGGCGCTTAACGCGGATTCGCACGTTTGATCAGCGACCTCTGTACGTACCCAATGCAGTTTTCACGCAGATTGCCGTTGAAAATCCTTCGAGGATGTTTAATCGACGCATTTATGAAACCATCGGTGTGCGCTACCAGGACTCCGCCAGCTTGGCAGCGATTGTGAGTGACGTTCGGCAGATGCTCGAGCAACATGCAGATATTGACCTGACGCGCACTCTGATCGTAAATTTTGTTTCGTTCGGACCGTCTTCACTGGATTTCTTTATCTATGCTTTTACTCGCACCACGGTCTGGGTTGAATACCATGCGATAAAACAGGATGTTTTGCTGCAAGTGCTGGGTATCGTTCATCGGCACGGCGCCGATGTCGCATTTCCTACTCGCACGCTGCATCTCGAGCAGGCGCAACTCGATGCGATGGTAGCCCCACCCCAGGAGAGCCAATGAACACCAACACAGAACGTGGCGCCGCAAATGTTGGAGTTATTGGAGGTACCGGTATTAGTCAGCTCAGTGGCCTGGTGCGCGTAGGTGAGCACGACCGAGAAACTGTATATGGCGCGCCGTCACGACCTATTGAAGAGGGCCTGCTAAACGGCCAGCGGCTTTTTTTCCTGCACCGGCATGGCAGCCCTAAAGCCATTCCACCACACTTGATCAATTACCGGGCCAATATTGCAGCTCTGCGTGACCTCGGTGTCACCCACCTCATTGCAATCAATGCAGTGGGCGGCATTGGCGCCGACATGCAGCCCGGGCGCCTGGTCGTGCCGGACCAATTGATCGACTACACCTGGGGCCGTGAGCACACGTTTGACGATGGGCACAACGGAAGCCTGCAGCATATCGATTTCACGCAGCCTTACGATCGCGCTTTGCGACTGGCAATCATTGATGCGGCATCGAACGCGGGCATTCCACATCAAGCCTATGGCGTTCACGCCATCACCCAGGGGCCGCGGCTGGAGACGGCTGCAGAGGTACAGCGGCTAGCCAGAGACGGTTGCGATATCGTAGGCATGACCGGTATGCCTGAAGCTGCCCTCGCCCGAGAGTGCGGCATTCGTTATGCAAGTATTTGCATGGTGGTCAATGCCGCAGCGGGTTTAGGTGATCTGCCGCTCACCCTCGCTGCGATGCACGACATCCTGCAGCGTGAAGCCAGTGCCGTCAGAAACCTTCTTGGCGAGCTGCTTCCGCGCTTGTCGACGTGGGGCCCGAAATAAGGTCCAGCACGGCCTGGTCGTAGTCGGCTGCCTGCAGTGCTTCGGGCTCTAATGGCGTCACCTTGATAACCATGCCCAGCAGCGGATGGTCAATATAGTGCACTTCGTTGGAACGCATGCGCTTTTTCTGCTGCAGGAGCACGGCATGTCGATAGGGGTAGGATGGCGGCATATCCATTCCTGAATCCAGCGCTGCTTCTTCGAGAAGCGACTCATCCTCACTGCTGTAAAGCGCATCTGCCGGCGCGGGGGGCGGCAACAGCCCGGGATCAGGTGCGGGCGCGGCGACAATCTCCAAAGACACCGGCGCCAACGGTGGCGCCGGCATGCGCCAACTCCCCGGTAAATAGCTGCCATCGGTATTCAACCACAGCTGCGTATCAACATGCAGAAAGCGCGAGCGGTGCAGCTTGATGGTGCCCTGTAGCACCGGGTAAGCCTGTTCGTCACCGGATGTGTCGAGCACGATTGGTAGCGAGGTTCGCGCGCCCTCGACGGGCTGCCACCACACCTCATGGAACAGTATTCGATAGGGCCCGTTACGCTCCATATAGGCCGCTTTGCCCTGAAATTCACGGCTTTGCGCCGGGAGCAGCATAAACGGTGTGGGTAACCGCTGAGGTTCTTCCGTCTCTTCGGTCTGCACCTGGCTGGCAGGCTCTAGGTCCACCGCGCTTTGGCTCGCAGGCTCGCTCGGCAGCGGCGCGGCTGCCATAGAATTGGGGGCTGCTGCAGCCCCCAAGTGAATAAATTGCTTACCGTGCGCATCAACGTCGCTGTACAGCGCATCAGGCTGTGCGCTGAAATTCGCCTGCAATCTTGTGGGGTCGAGTAAGAAACGAACCTTATCGGGATACGCGAGCGTCGGCAGCGGTGGCCAACGTTCGGCGCGCGCAGCGGCTGGGCTGGTATGCGCAACTACCAGTACCTCGACCTGATACCAACGTTGTTCTTGCGCTTGCAACGGCAGAGCGGGGAGCGCAAGTGCCAGCAGGGCGATGAGCGGTCGATTCAGGGGCAGAGTCATCAGGCGGCGTTTTCCGTAGCGTCGGCGGCAAAAGTGTCCAGCAGTTGATCAGCGAATTGCTGGCGTTGTTCCGGGGTTTCCAAGCTGCGCTTGAAGCGCAAACGCATAGCACCGGCGAGCTGGTAACCCTTCGGGTCCGACTGCACCAGTTTCACCAAACTCAAGGGGTTAACCCGGGTGGACTCCCTGAAGTCGATGTTACCACCGCCGGGGCCAACCTCAATGCCTGCAATACCCAGCTGGTCTGCGCGAATGCGCAGGCGTGCAACCTGAGCCAGGTTTTTCACTTGCTGCGGCAGCAAACCGAAGCGGTCAATCATCTCCACCTGTATGTCACGCAAACTCTTTTCGTTCTGAGCTGCCGCAATGCGCTTGTAGAGAATCAAGCGTGTATTGATATCGGGCAGGTAATCTGCAGGGATGAGTGCAGGAACGTGCAAATTGATTTCTGTGCCGGCATCCAGGGGCGCGTCAGCATTGGGAATCTCTCCTCGGCGCAGTGCGGCGACAGCGCGTTCGAGCATACGCATATACAGAGCAAAGCCTACGCTGTGTATCTGGCCGCTCTGTTCATCTCCCAGCAGCTCGCCGGCGCCGCGGATTTCGAGGTCGTGAGTAGCTAGCAAATAGCCGGCGCCAAGGTCGCCCGCTGCTTCGATGGCTTCGAGGCGTTTCTCGGCATCAGGGGTGATTACGGAGCGCGGCGGGCACAACAGATACGCGTAGGCCTGATGGTGCGAGCGGCCCACGCGCCCGCGCAGTTGATGCAGCTGCGCGAGCCCAAATTTGTCAGCCCGCTCGATAATAATGGTATTGGCGGTAGGCACGTCAATGCCCGTTTCAATAATGGTGGTGCACAGCAGAATGTGGTGCCGCTGGTGATAAAAGGCTGACATGACCTGTTCCAGCTGCGCCTCGCGCATTTGTCCGTGGGCAATACCAATCGACAGGTCTGGCAACAGCTCACGCAGTTTACGCCCAGCTTCTTCGATGCTCTTTACCTCGTTGTGCAGGTAATACACCTGTCCACCGCGCAAGGTTTCACGCAATACGGCCTCGCGAATTAGCGCAACGTTATGTTCGCGCACGAAGGTTTTAATAGACAGGCGCCGCGCGGGCGGTGTGGCAATTACCGAGAGGTCACGCATGCCGCCGAGTGCCATATTCAGCGTACGGGGAATCGGGGTGGCGGTGAGCGTAAGAATGTCCACTTCCGCGCGCAACGCCTTGATTGCCTCTTTCTGCTTGACGCCAAAGCGATGTTCTTCATCGATAATCAGCAGCCCCAGATCGTGGAACCGGAAGTCGCTGGACAGCAGTTTGTGCGTCCCCACCAGAATATCAATGTCGCCGTCGGCGACTCGCTGCAAAACGCCGCCAAGGTCCTTGCCGCTTTTGAAGCGTGATACGACGTCGACCGTGACCGGCCAGCCGGCAAAACGATCGGCAAATGAATTGTGATGCTGCTGCGCGAGCAGGGTGGTGGGCACCAAAACCGCGACTTGCTTGCCGTTGCGTGCAGCGATAAAGGCAGCACGCATCGCCACTTCGGTTTTGCCAAAACCAACATCGCCGCAAACCAAGCGGTCCATCACGCGTGTGGCAGTCATATCGGCTATTACAGCTTCAATTGCGGTGGCCTGGTCTGCGGTTTCTTCAAACGGAAAACTGGCGGCGAACTGCTCATACTCCAGCGCGGGAAACTCAAAGCTGAAACCCTGCCGGGCTTCACGCCGGGCATACACATCCAGCAGTTGGGCCGCTACGTCACTGGCTCTTTCCGTGGCTTTACGGCGTGCCTTCTCCCACTGCTCGGAACCTAGCTTGTGCAATGGCGCAAGGTCCGGATCGCTGCCGGCATAGCGGCTTACCAGGTGCAATGATGCAACGGGCACGTAGAGCTTGCTGCCCTGCGCATATTCCAACATCAGAAACTCGTTATCGGCACCATCAACTTCAAGGGTTTGCAGCCCGAGGTAACGCCCCACACCATGTTCCAGATGGACCACTGCCACGCCTTCACGCAATTCATTGATGTCGCGGAAGACGTTCTGCGCACTGACATCCTCAGCCTTGCTGCGCCGCCGCCGCTGGGCGACGCGATTACCGAAGAGTTGCGCCTCACAAATCAGGGTGGGGGCGTCAGCACCAAAATACATACCGCGGTCGATGGGCGCAGTGCTGATAGCGAAGCGCAGCCCCGAGGCAAGAAAGTCTGCCCAGTTGACCACCTCGGGTGGTGCCAAGCCATGGTCAGCGAGGTTCTCCAGCAGCATCTCACGGCGGCCTGCAGATTCCGCGCATAATAGCAATGGGGCCTGGTGCTGTTGCATGAAATGCTGAAGTCGCTCGGCGGGTGTCTGGCGCGTGCCTTGCGTGGTTAATTCTGGCACCGGTTGTGATGGGCTGGATACGTGCACCGGAGCATCCGGGTTGCGCCGCAGTTCCAGTACCGGGCATTTCCCCAGGCACTGATAAAGTTCTTCAACCGGGGTGAAGCAGCGTGCAGGAGGAAGTAGCGGTCGGCGCGGATCCACACCATATTCGGTGAAGCGGTGATGGGCATCCTCCCAGAAGCGCTGGGCGGCACGGTAGTGGTCGCCGATGGCAATGACCGGCGTGCCGGCCGGCAGATAATCAAACAAAGTGGCGCAGCTTTCGAAAAACAGCGGCAAATAGTATTCGCAGCCACCCGGCGCGCGGCCAGCGCTCACATCGCGATAGGTCGGGCAGGCGTCGTGGTCAACGATGTCAAAGGCTTCGTACCAATTGAGGCGGAAGCGCTCTATAGCCGCTGAATTGAGTGGGTATTCTCGGGCAGGAAGCAGGTTGATAGAGGCGACTTTTTCCAGGGTGCGTTGGGTCTCGGGGCTAAACGTACGCAAACTATCGACTTCATCGTCGAGTAAGTCGACGCGAAAGGGCAGTTCGCTGCCCATTGGGAAAATGTCCAGCAGCGAACCGCGTAAGGCAAACTCACCGTGTTCATAGACGGTCTCTACGTTACGGTAGCCATTGCGTTCCAGGTTCCGCCGAAAAGACTCACGGTCCAATACTTGCCCGGGCTCCAAAATCAGGCTGGAACCTGCAACATAATGCACAGGGGGGAGCCGGTGCATCAGGGTGGAGATGGGCACAACCAGAATACCGGCGCTGACGCTGGGCAGCCGGTAAAGCGTCTCCAGGCGCTCGGAAACGATATCCTGATGGGGTGAGAATGTGTCGTAGGGCAGTGTTTCCCAGTCCGGAAACGCGAGAATATCGATATCGCTGGCAAGAAAAAAGGGTAGCTCACGCTCAAGAGCCAGCGCAGAGCTGGTGTCGGCAGTGATTACCAGTAACAACACGTCAGGCCTTGCCAGCTCAGCAATACAGCGCGCTTCCGCGCAGCCGTGGAAGGGGCCAATGGAGGTGCGAGTTCCAGATTTAGCGGGCCAGGGGGTGCTGGCAAGCAGGGATGCGTACATGAGGGCTCGGTGTTTCACGGCGAAAGAGATGGTTATTGTAAAGCGCTGGGTGAAAAGTACCACTGTGCCTTGCCCTTGCCCGGGCTCAGCGGGATAATACGCGCCCGTTGCAGCCCTGCTTCCCCCCAATCACACAGGTGACAGACGAGTGAACGAACGCAAGCGAGAGCGTCCCGACGACTACTTCAAAGACTGGAAAGAGCGCGAAGCGCTCGCAGAAGGCATGATCCCCATGGTAGGGGAGCTTTCCCGGCGGAAAAATGTGAAGTGCTATATCTACGGCAAATCACTCGTCAATCGGTCTGTCACGCAAATCATGAAAGATCACCGCTACGTCCGCCAAGTAGAGGAAAATGAACTCTCTGAGTTCGAAACCTTCCCGGTGATCAAGTCACTTTCCGCCTTGGATCTGGGGCCGGCACATATTGATATTGGCCGTTTAGCGGTACAGTACTACGATAAAGGCGAAGGCGCAGGCCTCAGTATTGACGATTACGTCAAGCTTGAAGTGGCTGACCTGGTAGGCAAGCAGTCAGCCCCCGGCAGTGGCCCCGTCGACGTGGTGCTCTACGGGTTTGGGCGCATCGGGCGCTTGATGGCGCGCATCTTGATTGATAAAACCGACGGTGGCGAGTCTCTGCGCTTACGTGCCGTGGTTGTACGCAAGGGCTCAGCGCCAGACGACTTGGTGAAACGCGCCAGCTTGCTGCGCCGCGACTCTGTCCATGGGGCCTTTGATGGGACTATTCGGGTCGATGAGGAGCGGCAATCTTTTGTTGCCAACGGCAACGAAGTCAAAGTCATTTACGCCGACTCACCAGACAGCATTGACTACACAGAGCACGGCATCAACAACGCCATAGTGGTCGACAACACCGGTGTTTGGCGCGACCAGGAAGGCCTGTCCCGGCACCTGAAATCCAAAGGCGTGGCGAAGGTTATTTTAACCGCACCCGGCAAGGGCGACATGAAAAACGTCGTTGCGGGTATCAATAACGACATTATTGATGCAGCAGACACCATTATTTCTGCCGCCTCCTGTACCACCAACGCGATCGTGCCGCCGTTGAAGGCTATGGACGACCGCTACGGCATTATTAGTGGGCACGTCGAAACCGTGCATGCATATACCAATGACCAAAACCTGATCGACAACTACCACAAGGCCGACCGCCGCGGGCGCAGCGCTCCTCTGAACATGGTCATCACCGAAACCGGGGCGGCCAAGGCGGTGTCTAAAGTCTTGCCGCAGCTCGCGGGCAAATTAACTGGCAACGCCATCCGCGTGCCCATCCCTAATGTGTCTATGGCGATTCTCAACCTGACCTTGAGCCGTGCAACGACCAAGGATGACGTTAACGACTATATGCGGCATATGGCCCTGCACTCGGGTATGCGTAAGCAGATTGATTATTCAAATTCTCCGGAAGTGGTGTCCAGTGACTTCGTAGGGTCTCGGCACGCTTGTATCTTTGATGCGCAGGCGACCATCGTTAACGGTACTCAAGCAGTGCTGTACCTCTGGTATGACAATGAGTTTGGCTATAGTTGCCAGGTGTATCGCATACTCGAGCAGGTCGCCGGTATCCGTTACGCTCGCTACCCCAAGGATTCTTGAGGCCCATGGCGCAGAGCCGCTAGTATGAGCCATTATGCTGTTCGCAGGCCTCTTCACAGTGGCGTTTTGACGAGAGCTTCCGTTATAATGCGCGCGGCTCGGGTTCGGGTGGCTACGTGCAGTTATCCGCGCCTTGCGGTGTGCGCCGAAGCGTATATGTCTGACCTCTGCCAACAGTGGGGTTTTCGCTCCGCGGTTCGGCTCTGGCCGCCACAAATACTGACGAACCTGTAGGCAGATCGTATGATCAAGATCAAGCGGGGCATGGATCTTCCCATCCAGGGCGCTCCCCAGCAAACTATTGAAGAAGCTCCTCCAGCACGCGCTGTAGCCTTGGTAGGCCCTGACTACGTGGGCATGAAACCCACCATGGAGGTCGCCGAAGGCGACCGAGTGAAGGCGGGGCAGCTTTTATTCACCGACAAGAAGACGGCTGGCGTGCGTTACACCGCACCGGCGGGCGGTATTGTGTCGGCAATAAACCGTGGTGCACGACGTGTATTGCAATCCGTGGTTATCGACGTTGAGGGCGACGCATCCCAGAGCTTCACCGCCCACAGCGCCAGCGAAGCTCGCGCGCTGGACGCGCAAGCTATCCGCGAACAGCTGAACGAAGCAGGGCAGTGGACTGCACTGCGTACCCGCCCATTCAGCCGCGTTCCCGCGCTGGATTCTGATGCGGCGGCGATCTTTATTGCGGCCATCGACACACACCCATTGGCAGCTGACCCCAGCCTAATCATAGCCGCCGAGGCCGAAGCGTTCGCCTTGGGGCAGGACTTGCTGAGCAAGCTGACCGCAGGCCCGGTCTATCTGTGCTCCGCACCGGGCGTCAGCTTGCCTCAGGGTCAGGCGAAGAACCTGCAGGTGGCCGAGTTTGGTGGCCCCCACCCAGCAGGCCTTGCCGGCACACATATCCACTTTCTTGAAGGGGGCGTTACCGCCAGTAAGGTGGTGTGGACGATTGGCTATCAAGACGTCATTGCTTTTGGCCGTTTGTTTCTCGATGGCTCCATCTATACCTCGCGAGTCATTGCTCTGGCGGGCCCTCAAGTAACCCGGCCACGCCTGCTGCGTACTCGCATAGGTGCCGATTTGCAGGCGCTGTGTGCAGGTCAGTTAAAAGAAGGTGAGAACCGCATCATATCGGGCTCAGTCCTCGGTGGGCGCCGCGTGCAGGCTCCTACCGCGTATCTTGGCCGCTACCACAATCAAGTATCGGTATTGCTGGAAGGGCGCCAACGCGCTTTTATGGGCTGGCTTTCACCTGGCACCGAGCGGCACTCGAATTTGGGTATTTATTTGAGCAGCCTGTTTGGCTTGAAGCCCCTGGCCATGACCACCTCTACCAACGGCAGCCAGCGCGCTATGGTTCCCATTGGTACCTATGAGACGGTGGTGCCACAAGATTATCTGCCCACGCACCTGCTGCGTGCGTTGATTGTCGGCGATACCGAAACCGCACAGTCCTTGGGCTGCCTGGATCTGGACGAGGAAGATCTGGCGCTGTGCACCTATGTGTGCCCCGGCAAGTACGAATACGGTCCCATTTTGCGGGACAACCTGACACGCATCGAGAAGGAGGGTTAGGCCGTGGGACTGCGTAAGATCCTTGACGGTGTGGAACACCACTTTGAAGAAGGGGGCCGCTTCAAGCAGTGGTACCCACTTTACGAAGCCGTAGACACGATTTTCTATTCACCATCTTCGGTAACCCGCAGCACGGCACACGTCCGTGACGGCGTGGATCTGAAGCGAATCATGATCACTGTATGGTTTGCGACATTCCCGGCGATTTTTTACGGCATGTACAACCTGGGCTTTCAAGCCAATGACATCCTCGCTACAACCGGCGGGCAAGTTGAGGGCTGGCGGGGCAGCCTGATCGCAATGTTTGGTGGCTACGACGCCTCCAACCTGTGGCACTGCCTGTTCTACGGCTCACTGTACTTCCTGCCTATTTACGCCACTACCTTCATTGTCGGGGGGTTCTGGGAAGTTCTGTTTGCCATGAAGCGCGGCCACGAGGTCAACGAAGGATTCTTCGTTACCTCTATTTTATTTGCGCTTATCTGCCCTCCCGATGTGCCCCTCTGGCAGGTGGCATTGGGTATTAGCTTCGGTGTGGTTATCGGCAAAGAAGTCTTTGGCGGTACTGGTAAGAACTTCCTGAATCCCGCCTTGACCGGCCGTGCCTTCCTGTACTTCGCCTACCCAGCGCAGATGTCTGGAGATGCGGTGTGGACCGCCGTGGATGGCTACACGGGGGCCACTCCACTGTCCATCGTGGCGTCAAGTGGCATGTCGGCGCTACAAGAACAAATGACCTGGGCGCAGGCCTTCATCGGTAACATGCACGGGTCGATTGGCGAAACATCAACACTGGCGATTCTGCTTGGCGGCGCTGTACTTCTTATTATGCGTATTGCCTCCTGGCGGATTGTTGCCGGCGTGTTTTTAGGTATGGTCGCACTGTCCGGGCTGTTTAACCTGATTGGCTCCGAAACCAACCCCATGTTCAACATGCCCTTTTATTGGCACCTGGTGGTAGGTGGATTTGCCTTCGGCATGATGTTTATGGCCACAGATCCTGTGTCCGCTGCATATACCAACACTGGTAAGTTCGCCTACGGCTTACTTATCGGCTTCATGTGCGTGTTGATTCGTGTGGTAAACCCCGCATTTCCGGAGGGCATTATGCTGGCCATCTTGTTTGCGAACTTGTTTGCACCGCTGATGGACCACTTTGTGATTCAGTCAAATATTAAACGGAGGCTTGCCCGTGTCTAAAAACGACGGCATCAGTAAAACCCTGCTGGTCGCCTTCTCGCTGTGCATCGTCTGTTCGGTTGTGGTTTCCACGGCTGCAGTGCTGCTGAAGCCTGCGCAGGAAGCCAACAAGACCTTGGATCGCAAGCGTAACATTCTGGCAGCCGCTGGGATGCTGGACGAGGAGCGCTCAATTGAGGAGCAATTCGCGCAGGTGAAAACTCGCGTGATTGACCTGCGCACCGGCGAATTCACCGACGCAGTCGACCCGGCGAATTACGAGCAAATCAAAGCCGCCAAGGATCCCGGGCGCTCCACCGATTTGACCGCGGTGGGCGATATTGCTGGCATCGGCAGCCGCGAGCATTATGGCCTGGTGTACCTCGTTGAAGCCCCGGATGGCGAAATCGACAAGTTGATTTTGCCGGTACGCGGCTACGGGCTCTGGTCAACGCTCTACGGTTTTATCGCCCTGGAAGCCGACGGAAATACCGTCGCCGGGCTGGGGTTCTATGAGCACGGTGAAACTCCGGGCCTGGGCGGGGAAGTTGACAACCCACGCTGGAAGGCACAGTGGCCGGGCAAGCAGGTTTATCGTGATGGCGAAGTGGAACTGTCGCTAGCCAAGGGTAGCGTTGAGCCTGGCAGCGCAGACGCACCTTGGCGGGTTGATGGCCTTTCCGGTGCCACGCTCACGGGTCGCGGGGTAACGAACATGGTGCATTTCTGGCTCGGCGAACAAGGCTACGCGCCATTTCTTACCCATCTGAAAGCAGGGGAGGCCTGAGATGCTATCCATCAGGGACACACTCGTAACGCCCATTTTCAAGGACAACCCGATTGCCTTGCAAATTCTCGGTATCTGCTCTGCACTGGCGGTGACGTCTTCGCTGCAGGTCACTATCGTGATGTGTATTGCGCTGACGCTGGTGACGGCATTTTCAAACCTGTTTATCTCGGCAATCCGTAAACAAATCCCGGGCAGCATTCGCATCATCGTGCAAATGACGGTTATCGCGTCGCTCGTGATCGTGGTAGACCAGATATTAAAAGCGGTCGCCTACGACATCAGCAAGCAGCTCTCTGTGTTCGTCGGCCTCATCATCACCAATTGCATCGTGATGGGGCGTGCCGAAGCCTTTGCGATGAAAAACCCACCACTACCCAGCTTCTTCGACGGCATTGGCAACGGGCTGGGTTACAGTGTGGTGCTGCTGGCAGTGGCATTCGTGCGTGAGCTTTTTGGCTCGGGCAAGCTGTTTGGCATGGAAGTGTTTCCCCTGGTCACAGATGGCGGCTGGTACAACCCCAACGGGTTGCTGTTGCTGCCCCCTAGCGCGTTCTTCCTGATTGGCGGTTTTATCTGGGTATTACGCAGCGTCGACAAAAAGCAGGTTGAACAGCCCGACTTCCGCATGGCGAAGCATACCGCCGTCGAGGAGGGCGCGTAATGGAACAGTATCTGAGCTTGTTTATCCGGGCCGTGTTTATTGAAAACATGGCGCTGGCGTTCTTTCTCGGCATGTGTACGTTCCTGGCGATATCGAAGAAGGTGCAGGCGGCCATAGGCCTCGGCATTGCCGTTATCGTGGTACTGACCATAACCGTGCCGGTGAACAACCTGATTTATAACTACCTGCTGGCCGACGGTGCCTTGGCGTGGGCTGGCCTGCCCGACGTAGATCTGAGCTTTCTCGGGTTGCTGTCATACATCGGGGTGATTGCAGCAATCGTCCAGATTATGGAGATGTTCCTCGATAAGTATGTCCCTGTTCTGTACAACGCGCTGGGGGTTTTCCTGCCGTTGATTACGGTAAACTGTGCGATTCTGGGCGCAGCGTTGTTTATGGTTGAACGCGACTACTCGTTCGGTGAAAGCGTGGTGTTTGGTGCCGGGGCGGGCGTTGGCTGGGCACTGGCTATTGTCGCCTTGGCGGGTATTCGCGAAAAACTCAAGTACAGCGATGTGCCTGATGGGCTGCAGGGCCTTGGCATCACCTTCATTACGGTGGGGCTGATGTCACTCGGCTTTATGTCTTTCGGTGGTATGAATCTCTAGGCGGAAGTGTTGTTATGAACCTGACGATCATTCTTGGCGTTACCATGTTCACGGCGATCGTACTCGCCCTGGTAGCCGTTATTTTGAGCGCGCGCTCCCGTTTGGTAAGCAGTGGCGAAGTCGCCATTGAGATCAACGGTGAAAAAACCATCCACGTCCCTGCGGGTGGCAAACTCCTGCAAACGCTGTCTGAGAGCGGCCTGTTTTTGCCCTCAGCCTGTGGCGGTGGCGGTACCTGCGCACAGTGCAAATGCATTATTAGCGAAGGTGGTGGGTCGATGCTGCCTACTGAGGAAAGCCATTTCACCAAACGCGATGCCAAAGAAGGCTGGCGCTTGAGCTGCCAAACAGCCGTCAAGCAGGATATGAAGATTGAGGTGCCGGAGGAGGTCTTCGGCGTCAAGCAGTGGGAGTGCACGGTTGAGAGTAATCCCAACGTAGCCACCTTTATCAAGGAACTGACGCTGCGTTTGCCCGAAGGTGAGAGCGTAAACTTCCGCGCTGGCGGGTATGTGCAGCTTGAATGCCCGCCGCACCTGGTCAAATATCAAGATTTCGAGATCGGCGAGGAATACCGCGGCGACTGGGAGCGTTTTGGCTTTTTCAAGCTGCAATCCAAAGTCGACGAAACAACCATTCGTGCTTACTCGATGGCGAACTACCCGGAAGAGCAGGGTGTCGTTAAATTCAACATTCGTATTGCAACACCTCCCCCCGGCAGCGAAGGCATTTCGCCCGGTGTTATGTCTTCGTGGACCTTCGGCTTAAAGCCGGGCGACAAAGTGAAAGTGTATGGCCCGTTTGGCGAGTTTTTCGCCAAGGATACCGATGCCGAGATGATCTTCATCGGTGGCGGTGCTGGCATGGCACCAATGCGTTCCCACCTGTTTGACCAGCTCAAGCGCCTCCACAGCAAGCGCAAAATATCTTTCTGGTACGGTGCTCGCTCACTGCGTGAAATGTTCTATGTCGAAGACTACGATCAGTTGGCCGCAGACAACGACAACTTCGAGTGGCATGTAGCCTTGTCGGACCCGCAGCCTGAGGACAACTGGGATGGACTGACCGGCTTTATTCACAACGTGTTATTCGAAGAATATCTCAAGAACCACCCTGCGCCTGAAGACTGCGAGTATTACATGTGTGGCCCGCCAATGATGAACGCTGCTGTTGTGCGTATGCTCACGGATATGGGCGTAGAGCCTGAGAATATCCTGCTGGATGACTTCGGCGGGTGATTACGGGGCGAACCCATGGCAGAAGCCACTCTCCGGAGTGGCTTTTTTGCTTTCTGGTCGTGTTGCTGTTGCTGGGCGGCTGCACGCGGCCTTCGACGGGGATTACACTGTCTGGGGCCACCATGGGTACCACCTGGCATGTGACTTACCTGCCCGGTGAGCGCGCTGTGCCTTCAGAGCAGGTGCAAGAGACTCTCGAAACCTTGTTGCTGGCCATTAACGACAGTATGTCCACGTGGCAAAGCGATTCTGAAATCAGCCGCTTCAACCGCAGCGCGGTGGGTGCGTGGGTGGCGGTATCACCCCATTTTGCACGAGTCACGGAAGAAGCCTTGCGTATCGGCAAGCTTTCGGGCGGCGCCTACGATGTCACGGTGGGGCCGTTAGTCGAACTCTGGGGGTTCGGTCCTGTCCAACCGCGTATGGCCGTGCCAGATCAAGCTGCTATTGACGCCGCAGGCTCTCGGGTCGGTCAGGCGTTTCTGGAGTTTGATGTGGAGCTGCAGCGAATGCGCCGGCTGCGAGATATCGAATTGGACTTCTCTTCCATAGCGAAGGGCTACGCGGTGGATATTCTGGCAGATGCACTGAGCGAACTTGAGATCTCTAATTATCTGGTGGAGATTGGCGGTGAAATGCGCGTCGCCGGCAGTAGCCCGCGCGGAGATGCATGGCGCGTGGCTATTGAGCGGCCTGAGCCGGGCACACAGTCGGTGGCGTTGGGCGTTGCGCTCAGCGATATGGCCGTCGCAACCTCCGGTGACTATCGCAACTACTTTGAGGTGGAAGGGCAACGTTTCTCTCACAGCATAGACCCGCGCACCGGCTACCCTGTGGCACACGACCTGGTGTCGGTCACCGTTTTGGCTGAAAGCTGTATGACCGCCGATGGCTGGGCCACAGCGCTGACCGTGCTAGGCGCGGACGCAGCGCTCGCCCTGGCCGAAGCACAGGGCCTGGCCGTCTATTTGATGCGCCGCGATGGGGAGCGTATTGTGCCGGTGTATTCCTCCGCATTCGAACCCTGGCTGGATACCGGCAGCAGCACCCAATAGCGGCAATCGCCGCGAGGATGAAGCAATGACTGAATTTGTATTGGCCGCACTACTGATGGCTGTTGTCATGGCAATAATGGCGGTAGGGGTCATCATGGGACGAGGGCCGATTAAGGGGTCCTGTGGCGGTATGGGCGCGTTGGGCTTCAACACCGCCTGTGATATTTGCGGTGGCGATCCGGGCCTGTGTGAAAAGGAAACTCCAAACACAAGGGCGGATAGGAAAGACGATAGCGACCGCTTTTACCCTGCCGATCGCTAGCGAAAACAGGCGTAGCCAACGGTATTTTTGTGGGTCTCCATTACACGTTGTTCGTGGGCTTGCGCTATAGTTTTAGCCGCAAGCGCAACCGTTTTGCCAGCGTCATCGCTATGGTATCCATGCTGGGCATGGTGCTGGGCGTGGCGAGCCTGATTACTGTGCTGTCGATCATGAACGGTTTTTCGGCCGAGTTGCGGGGACGTATTCTGGCACTCGTACCGCATGGCTTTGTGGTTGCCACCGAAGGGCGCATCGTCGATTGGCCTGAGTTGGCCGCAGGTCTTCAGGCACGTCCGGGTGTTCTGGCCATTGCTCCCTACCTTTCGGAAAAAGTCATTATTGCCGGCCATGGCACCTTGCGAGGTGCCAGTCTCACCGCAATCGACCCCGCGCTGCAGGCGGGTGTATCGCAGGTAGGGGGCGCTATGGTTTCCGGGTCGCTGGAAGACCTGCAGCATACGCCGTTCAGTATCGTCCTTGGAGCGGGGCTGGCACGTGGCTTGGGCGCCACGCCGGGGGACACGGTGGAGGTGACATTGCCCAGCCTCACGGTAACCCCGTTGGGCACATTCCCCCGCACCAAACGCTTGCGTGTGATAGGCACCTTTGCCATCAACGCTCAGCCGGATGGCTACCAGGCTTACGTTTCACTGAGCACTGGACAACGCCTGTTTGGCGCGGGAAGCACGGTAGATGGGCTGCAATTACACACCGCAGATTTGATGTCGGCACCTCAGCGGCTGGCGGAGCTGGCACCGGCCTTGCCGGCAGGGCTGATTGTTCGTGACTGGAGCCAGACTCAGGGCAGTCTTTTTCGCGCGGTCAAAATGGAAAAGATTATGGTAGGCCTGCTGCTGCTGAGCGTTGTCGCAGTCGCTGCATTCAATATCGTGTCGACATTGGTGATGGCCGTAGCGGAAAAGCGCGGTGATATCGCCGTACTGCGCACCATGGGTGCGAGGGCGGGCGGCATCATGGCCATTTTCCTCGCCCATGGCCTGGGGCTGGCCTGCACGGGCATTGGAGTAGGAGCGTTGCTTGGCGTGTTACTGGCCGGCAATATCGCGACGATTACTGCACACTTGGAACAATGGCTGGGCGTAAAATTGTTCGACCCCACGGTGTATTTCATCAGCGAACTACCTGCCCGCCTGTTTTGGCAGGACGTGGTGGCAGTCATTGTTGCGTCCTTGCTGCTGAGCTTGCTGGCCAGCATTTACCCCGCGTGGCGTGCGGCGCGTATCGCGCCGGCTGAGGTGTTGCGTTATGAATAAAGCGCTGGTGATGCGCTGTGAGAATCTGGGCCGTGTGTATCGCGACGGCAGCCGTGAGGTGCAAGTCCTCACTGGGGTTGAGCTGACGCTTGGAGATGGCGAAAAGGTCGCGATTGTCGGTGCCTCTGGGTCCGGCAAATCAACACTGCTCAACCTGCTGGGAGGTCTCGACACCCCAACACAAGGCCGCGTTCTTATTCGCGGCCAGGATTTAGCCAAGCTGGGTGAGCGTGCATTGTGCCGTTGGCGCAATAAGCACCTGGGCTTTGTTTACCAGTTTCACCATCTGCTGCCTGAATTTGATGCGCGTGAAAACGTGGCCATGCCATTGCTGATCGGTGGCACGGGGCGGCGCCGTGCCTGGCACGCGGCCGATGCCCTCTTGGAGCAGGTGGGCATGGGACATCGCCTGCAGCATCGGCCCGGCGAGCTCTCAGGGGGTGAGCGACAGCGAGTCGCAATCGCCCGCGCTCTGGTCACTCAGCCAGACTGCGTGCTGATGGATGAACCCACGGGGAACCTGGACCCTGAATCGGCGCAACAGGTTCTGGCACTGATCGATTCGCTCAGTGCCGCCCGAACAGGGTTCGTTGTTGTTACCCACGACCCCCAAATAGCCGCACGTATGGACCGCACACTGGAACTGCGCCAGGGCGCGTTGATGGAACGGCCTCGTGCGCCTGCGTGACCAGGGCCGCATTGCCCTGCGCTATAGCTTCGCTTTTGGCCGCGGGTATCTGTCTACTTTTCTGGCGTCTCTATCGACTCTTGGCTTAATTCTGGCAATTGGCTTGCTGGTCACCGTGTTATCAGTGATGAATGGTTTTGACAAAGAAATGCGCGAACGCATCTTGGCGCTGGTACCGCATATCACGCTGTACGCCACAGACCCGTTACTTGATTGGGAACCTGTTGCTGAAGCCTTGAGAAAACAGCCGGAGATTCGGGCCATCCAACCCTTTGTTCAGTTTGACGCGCTGTTTGTGCGCGGCCGTGATATTGAAACGGGCCTTGGTATCGGGTTGCTGGCGACTGAAGACGAGGGGCTTCTGGGTGCTCTGGAGCCCGCTGTAAAACAGCGCTTCGCAGCACGCACTGACGGCTTGTTACTGGGCAGCAGCCTTGCCGAGCGGCTCGGTGCCAACGTCGGTGACTCACTCACGCTTATCGTGCCCCGCAGTGGCGGCAGCCACCCGGCCGAAACCCAATTTGCAGCGGTGACCCTTGTCGGTGTGCTCACCACAGGAACTGAGCTGGATGAGTCTGCTGCTGTTGTCGGCCTGGCACTCGCCTCCGAGCTCGCCGGGCTGGCAGGGGCGGTGAGTGGCTTACAAATCCGCGTTGATGATTTGTTCAATGTGCACAGCCTGGGGTGGTCATTATTGGCGGATCTGCCACCCGGTTACTACACCACCAACTGGATGATGACTCACGGCAACCTTTATTCGGCCATCCAGCTGTCGCGCGACCTGGTGAGTATCCTGCTGTTCTCTATTATTGGGGTGGCCGCATTCAATGTTGTGTCCTCCCTGGTATTAGTGGTCTTCGACAAACAGGGTGACATTGCCATTCTGCGCACCATGGGCGCTTCGGGGGCTGATATAACCGGTATTTTCCTGATGCAGGGTGCCATGATCGGGTTTCTGGGGGCTGGGCTGGGTAGCGCGTTCGGTGTGCTCTTAAGCCTGGGCATTCCACAATTGGTGGCCAGCTTGGAGAGCCTGTTGGGGATACGCTTTCTGAGTACGGATGTTTACCCCGTGTCCTTCCTGCCGGTGGAAATACTGGCGGCTGACGTTGCTATGGTGTCGCTGGTGGCGTTCAGCCTGTGCGTGTTGGCCGCTCTTTATCCGGCACGGCGCGCTGCCCGCCTGGCACCAGCGCTGATTCTTCACCAGGAACGCGTGTAGGCTTAACCGTAGATCCTTGCAGCCTCGCACGTCGCGCCCGTCGTTTGCGCCAGTGGTGGCCCACACGCCAGCGCCAGAGCAGATTCACGGCTGTGTAGCCCAGAGAACCGAACAGCAGGCCACACAATAAACTGCCGATAAGCAACGGCTTCCAGATCATCTCTATCCGGTCAGCTATCCACGAAGCACTCAGTTCGAATTCCAGCACATGGACAGGCGCGTCAGTGAGCAGTGCGCCAATCCGATAGGAAACGTAGAAAATAGCGGGCATAGTGACCGGGTTGGTAATCCACACCAGTGCCACCGACATCGGTAAGTTACAGCGTAATAATACGGCCAGAATAGCAGCCACCAGCATTTGGCCGGGAATCGGCAGAAAGCATGCAAACACGCCAACAAAGAACGCCATGGAAGCCGAGTAGCGATTGATGTGCCACAGGTTGGGTTGATAAATCCAGTTACCCAGAACCTGCAAACTGTCGATGCTACGTATTTTGCTCGGCGTGGGTAGCCACTGCTTCAGTGTTTTTCTGGGCATATCGGAGTTTGGTCAGCTTTGATGTGTATAGGGCGGTTGCGACGTGTTTCAGTAGGCCCAACCAGCCACCGGTGTTCTCAGGTGATCATTATGGCGGCAAAGCCTCCGCTAAACCACTGATGCATGCTTCGCTCGCTGCGTTTCTTGCGGGTGTCATGCTCTGCTCGATGATGCCCACAGCGCTTCCAGCGCCGCTACCTGCGTGCCTGCTGGTGGTCGCCGTTGCTCTGCTGTGTTGGCGTACGCGCCACTGGCACCTGTGCGGAGCGTGTTTGCTCGGAGCAGCCCTGGGGCTTATGCATGCGCAGTCGCTGTTGGCTCAGCGCCTACCTGAGGCCTGCGAGCGCACGCCGCTGTGGGTGGAGGGCCGTGTGACCGGGTTACCTGAGACCTTCACACTCCCCGACGGGGTGCAATGGCAGCGCTTCGCCTTTGCTTTGAACCACGAACTGGCTGCACCCTGTCATGGCCCACGTCGCCTGCTGCTAAGCGCAGCCGGCGGCGACACAGTACAGCCCGGGGAGCATTGGCGCTTTGAGGTGAGTCTGCGCAGGCCGTGGGGCATGGAGAACCCGGGGGCTGACAATCGACAGCGTTGGTATGCAGAGGCCGGAATTGACGCCGTTGGCAGCGTGCGCAAGGTCGCCACGGCGCAGCGGATGTCAGGTCGCGCTGGCCGCGAACAGCACCATCGCCAGCGCCAACGGCTGAGCCAGCAAATGTTAGCGGCCTTGGGGCCTGAGGCGCCCGGGGCGATTCTACGGGCGCTGGCAGTGGCGGACCGCAGTGGCTTGGATCAATCACTATGGAGCCTGTTTCGACACTACGGCATCAGCCATCTGCTGGTCATTTCTGGCTTGCATATTGGCATGGTAGCTGCCTGTGGTTTGTTGCTGGGCAGCTCCCTTTCAAGGCTGCTTGGGTTGTGGGGCATCTACCGTTTTACGGCTTTGCTTGCCCCGTTAACAGCGGTCCTGCTGGCGACCGGCTATACGGCGTTGGCGGGCTTTACCTTGGCGACGTCGCGAGCGTGGCTAATGATCGTGGCGCTGCTCTGCGCCATGCTGGCAGGGCGCCCGGCACTGTCATGGCATAACCTGCTGCTCGCGGCGGCAGTGTTGGTGGCGCTACAGCCCTTAGCCGTGCTGGGTGCAGGTTTCTGGTTATCCTTTGGTTCGGTCGCGTCGCTACTGTGGTTCGCGGCTTGGCGCAAGGGAAACTGGCTGGGCACGCACCTGTTCATGGCATTCGCCATGCTGCCTATGTCAGGCGCCTGGTTCGGTGGCACCAGCCTGGTCAGTGCTTTCAGCAATGCGCTGTTGGTTCCGCTGGTCGGCTTTATTGTTGTGCCACTGGTACTCGCAGGCACACTAGCCGCACTCATTCACAGCCCCATGGCGGCGCCGCTGTGGTCGATGGCGGCCTGGCCGCTGGAGCGTCTCCTGTCTGTGGGTACGACGCTGGCCGAACAACACTCGAACAGGCTCTACACGGAAATATCGTCAACGCCGTTGGCCCTTGTGTTGTGCTGCGTGGCGCTAGCCCTCTGTTGCGTTCCTTTGGGTTTACGTCATAAAGCACTTCTGTGCAGCCTGATACTGCCGCTGTTGCTCCCCCTTGCCGCGCACCGTGTGGCTGCCGCCGATGCCGTGCACATTCTGGTACTGGATGTTGGCCAGGGCACATCGGTACTGATTTATGATCGCGACCACGCGTTGCTCTATGATACTGGCGGTGGCTCCCCCGGCGGTGTTTCGGTGGCAGAGCGCGCTATTTTGCCCGTTCTGCGACAACGGGGAATCTCGCATCTCGATACCGTGCTTGTTAGCCACGGCGACCGGGACCACAGTGCAGGCCTGGGTAGTTTGCAAACGCATCTCAGCATTGGGTCTTTGCTGGTAGGGCTCGATCAAGCACAGCTGCCCGGCGCCAGCCTGTGCGAGGCGGGCGCCGCCTGGCGCTGGCGTAGCGATGTTCGGTTTCAACTGCTCGCACCCGCACCAGGTGAGTCGCTGAATAAAAACGATGGCTCATGCGTACTGCGCGCACAACTGCCCGGGCTGACCGTTTTACTCGCCGGCGATATCGGGGCAGCGCGTGAGCGAGCGCTGATACGCTACTGGGGGCCGCAACTTGCCAGCCAGGTAGCGCTTGCACCGCACCACGGCAGCCAGACGTCCTCCTCCTGGGCTTGGCTGGCTCGCGTTAAACCGGAGATCGTGGTGTATACCCATGGCCGTGCCAATCGCTTTGGTCACCCTGCAAGCGCTGTGATTCAGCGCCACGCGGACATGGGTGTGGCGACGCTTAGCAGTGCAGAGTCCGGGGCCCTGGAGTGGGTGCTGCGGCCCCACACGCCGCCTCAGCTCGTTGCGCACCGCGAGTTGAAGCGGCGCTACTGGAAGCGCTAGTACCCAGTTTCGCGGGCCTCGGCGCTGTGCGTATAATGCAGGCCACATTGGCGATGGAATCTGACTGTGCTGGAATTAATTACGGCGGGCGGCTGGCTCATGGTGCTGATCCTGCTTTGTTCTATCCTTGCGTTGGCGATCTGCATTGAGCGGCTCTATACGCTGAATGCCAAAAAGATTTCCCCGCCCCATCTCCTGGCGACGGTGTGGAAACAGCTGAAAGCCGGCGAACTGGACACTGTGCGCTTGCGCAGCCTGCGGCAATCTTCGCCGCTCGGGCGCATACTCGCCGCCGGCCTGGCCAACACCAACCACGGCCGTGACGTGATGAAAGAAAGCATTCAGGATGCGGCCAGCCATGTGGTGCACGAACTGGAGCGCTACCTGAATACGCTGGGTACCATTGCGGCGGTGGCGCCACTGTTGGGGCTGCTGGGCACCGTGGTCGGCATGATCAAGGTGTTTGCGCAAATCATGGCGCAAGGTACTGGCAACGCCAGCGCACTGGCCGGTGGCATCTCAGAAGCGTTGATCACCACCGCTGCGGGCCTTGCAGTGGCAATTCCTGCGCTGGTCATGCATCGTTATTTTGTCGGCCGTATTGATGTGATTGTGGTTGGGCTGGAGCAGGAGACGATCAAGCTCATGGATGCCTTGCACAACGACGATCGGCGGGACGAACGCGCTTGAAATTTCGCCGCCAGCAGGCCTCCGAGGTGAGCGTCAATCTGACTCCCCTGATCGATGTGGTTTTTCTATTACTGATTTTCTTTATGGTTTCAACCACGTTTACCCGCGAAACCCAACTCACCCTCGATTTGCCTGAGGCCAATGGCGAGCCACGCGAAGTAACAGAGCAGCAAGTGGAAGTGTTGGTCGATGAGCAGGGGCGCTATCGCGTAAACGGGCAGCCCTTGGTTGACAACCGCCTGCGCACGCTGCAGGCGGCAATCTACAAAGTCTCGGCAGGAGACAGCACGCTGCCGCTGGTTATAGCAGCAGACGCACAAGCGGCTCATCAGGACGTCGTACGAGCGATGGATGCTGCCGGCCAAATGGGCTTTGTACACATGAATATCAGTACTCGTCTCCCGGCCGAGGCAGCCGCTAGTGACTGAGCCGCAAAAAACCAGCGACTGGCAACTGTACCGGCGGCTGGTGACTTATGTTTTCCCCTATTGGTATTTGTTCGCGCTGAGCATTGCTGGTTATGTGCTCTACTCCCTGGGCAATGTACTGCTCGCCGACCTCATGCAATTCCTGCTGGATTCGCTGAATGACTCGGCAGAGGCCGAGTCCGGCCTGGTTGCACGGGCCGCCTATGCCTTGCTGGATGAGGGCGACATGACCCGGCTTGAGTTTGCCCGCATTGGCGTACCTGTTGCAATGATCGTACTGGCATTCAGCCGCTCCATGGGCTATTTCGCCGGTAACTACTTCATGAATCACGTGGCTCGCAACCTGATCCATCAGTTGCGCATGGAGCTGTTCGAGAAAATGCAGCTGGCCCCCAGCAGCTACTACGACACGCACAGCCAGGGTGTGCTGATTTCCAAAATCACTTATAACGTGGAGCAAATTACTGGCGCCGCCACCAAAGCATTGAAAGTCTTGGTGGGGGAGGGCCTCACGGTAATCGGGTTACTCGGTTATCTGTTTTATTTGAACTGGCGTTTAAGCCTGATTTTCATGCTGGTAGCCCCGTGCATCGCGCTGGTTGTGAATGTGGTTGGTAAGCATTTTCGCCGCTACAGCCGACGTATTCAGGATTCCATGGGTAATGTGACTCAGGTTTCTAACGAAAGTATCGGCGGCTACCGTGAGGTTAGGTTGTTCGGCGGCCAGGCGCAGCAAAACGCGCGCTTCGCGGCAGCCAGCGAGTACAACCGCAACCAGAGCCTGAAACTGGCTTTTGTCGACGCCTTTAGCACGCCCGTCATCCAAACCATGCTGTCAATTGCGCTGGGCGCACTGGTCTGGTTTGCCTTGAACCCCGAAATCCTCAGCGGTTTCAGCGCGGGGTCACTGGTGGCCTTTTTGACGGCTGCGGGTTTACTGGGTAAGCCGATTCGGCAGGTCAGCAGTATTCAAAGCATCATTCAACGCGGGCTTGCGGCTGCCGAAGACATTTTTGCACAGCTGGACCTCGACAATGAAATTGACAATGGCAGCCATCGCGTAGCGCGCGCTGAAGGCCATATAGCGCTGCACAATGTGAGTTTTACCTACCCAGGAACCACGGAAGAGGTGCTAAAGGGCGTCAACCTCAACATACGTGCGGGAGAAGCTGTGGCTCTGGTAGGGCGCTCTGGCAGTGGTAAAAGCACCTTGATTCAATTATTGGCCCGATTCTATCCCCTGCAAAGCGGCGAGATTACTTTGGATGACGTGTCCATTGCCGACTATGAGCTTGCGAACCTGCGCCGCCAGCTGGCCATGGTGGCGCAGCATGTCACACTGTTCCAGGACACTGTGTTTAACAATGTCGCTTACGGTGACCTCGCCCGAGCCAGCCGGGAAGCGGTTATTGCCGCCTGTCAGTCTGCGCATGCCATGGAGTTTATCCAACGGTTGCCCGATGGGCTGGATACCTTGCTGGGCGACGACGGGGGTGGCCTCAGCGGTGGCCAGCGCCAACGGCTGGCTATCGCGCGGGCGATTCTCAAAGATGCGCCGGTGTTGATTCTGGATGAAGCCACCTCCGCGCTCGATAACGAATCGGAGCATCGCATTCAGCGCGCGCTGGAGGCCATTATGGCTAATCGCACCAGCATCGTTATTGCGCATCGTCTGTCGACCGTGGAACGCGCTGATCGCATCGTAGTGATGGACGCGGGCAGTATTGTTGCCTCGGGCACGCATGACGAGCTGTTGGCACAGGGTGGCCTGTATGCGCAACTCTATCACCAGGAGTTCAGTGACTAATTCCCGAGCAGAAGCGGCTCTGCTGCGTGGCTGGTACAGCGGTGAGCGTTGGGTTTGGCTGCTACGGCCACTGGAGTTCGTTTACCGCTGTACTACAGCGCTGCGCCGCTGGGGCTATCGAGCAGGCTTGTACCCAGTGTACCGCGCGCCCGCGCCGGTAGTCATAGTCGGCAATATCACCGTAGGCGGCACCGGTAAAACCCCCATCGTGATTGCCTTGGTCGAGGCACTGCAGGCGCGTGGTTTGCGCCCTGGCGTTGTTAGCCGCGGGTACGGCGCAACGGGCGGCACTTTCCCGCACCGTGTCACTGCGCATAGCCAGGCGATCGACTGCGGCGACGAACCGCTGCTGATTTTTCATCGTACCGGAGCCCCCTGTATGGTCGATCCTAACCGGCCAGCGGCCGTGCGTGCTTTGCTGGCAGATGAAAAGGTTGATATTGTGCTCTGCGATGACGGTTTGCAGCATTACGCGCTGGCGCGGGATTTCGAGATTGTGGTGCTGGACGCGCAGCGCGGCGTTGGCAACGGTTTCTGCTTGCCTGCAGGGCCTTTACGTGAACCGGTCGCACGTCTTGCTGGTGTCAATGCCGTGCTGTGGCGGGGCGGTGACTCCTCGCACAATAGCGTGGCTTACGTCGTGGATGGGCTGGTGCCACTGCGGCCAGACGCTCTATGCGAAGCTCCTGCAACCGAAACAGAGGTGCAGGCTGTTGCAGGAATAGGTCAACCTGAGCAGTTTTTTACCACGCTTGCAGGCCTGGGCTACCGCGTTACGCCACACAGTTTCCCTGACCATTACCGCTATACACAGGCGGATTTCGATGCGCTAAGCGATGGGCCGCTTATCATGACTGAGAAAGACGCGGTAAAATGCGCAAGCTTCGCCCGCAAAAACGATTGGTATCTCAAAATTAGCGCTCGTCTACCCGATGCCCTTGTCGATCGCATTGCGGCGTTGGTCATTTAACCGTTGCTGAGTTCTTAGATCCTATGAGCTTCACTGTCATCATTCCTGCACGCTATGCGTCAACCCGGTTACCGGGTAAGCCGCTGCTCGACATCGCCGGGCGCCCTATGCTGCAGCGAGTGTGGGAGCAAGCCCGGCAGAGCGGTGCGCAGCGCGTGGTGATTGCCACGGATGACGAACGAGTCGCCCGCCTAGCGAACGCGTTTGGCGCAGAAAGCTGCATGACCGCCTTGAGCCACCCTTCTGGAACCGATCGGCTGGCCGAGGTTGCCCGGCAGTTGCAACTGGCCGATGACGCGATTGTGGTGAATGTGCAGGGCGACGAACCGATGATACCGCCCGCCGTCATCGACCAGGTTGCGCACAATTTGGCTGCCCAGCCCGAATGCGGTATCGCCACGCTCTGTGTGCCGATTACCAGCGTTGAGGAGTTACTCAACCCTAACGCCGTGAAGGTCGTGGCCGATGGGCGGGGCAGGGCACTCTACTTCAGCCGTGCCCCCGTGCCGTGGCCGCGTGACGCCTTTTCCGCTGCGCCCGATGCGCTGCCCGCAGAGGGCCGCTGGTTTCGGCACGTGGGAATTTATGCCTATCGCGTCGCGTTTCTGCATCGTTACGTTGCCTGGCCACCGGCACCGCTGGAGCAGCTCGAGCAGCTCGAGCAGTTGCGCGCCCTGTATCACGGTATCGGCATTCATGTTGAGGAGACCGTTGCCGAGGTCCCCGGTGGAGTCGATACCGCGGACGATCTGGCAGCCGTTCGTCAGCGCTTTGAGGAACGCCTGTGAGCAAGCCAGGGGCACCTGAGCCGGCCGCACCTGAGCCGGCCGCACCTGAGCCGGCCGCACCCCCACAGGTACTGTTCGTGTGTTTGGGCAATATTTGTCGTTCGCCCACCGCCGAGGGTGTGTTTCGGCAGCGCCTCGCTGCCCGCGGATTGCAGGACCGTATCGGGGTTGACTCCTGTGGCACAGCGGGGTGGCATGTCGGCAAATCGCCCGACCCCCGCAGCACTGACGCTGCGCGCGTACGAGGCTACGACATCAGTACTTTGCGGGCGCGCCAGCTGCAATGGGAGGACTACTACAGCTTTGATTACTTGCTGGCTATGGACGAATCGAACCTGGACGTGCTGCGCCGCGAAGCCCCTGTGGATTACGCGGGGCACATCGGGCTGTTTCTCGAATTTGCAGCAGACAGCCCCGTACTGGAAGTGCCTGACCCTTACTATGGCAGCGGCGACGGATTCGTGAGGGTGCTTGAGTTGGTTGAAGCCGCCAGTGAAGGGTTAATCGAAGAGCTCTTGCAGCGTGCTTGATGCGCCCAACTCTCGTCAGCCCCGCAACAGCCTGCGTCTGCAAACGCAGGCCAAAGCGCTGCGAACAGTGCACACGCTGACTGAGTTGAAGGATGCCCTCACCTGGGCGCAGAATCACGCGCTGGCTGTTCTGCCTTTAGGCGAGGGCAGTAATGTGGTGTTGCAACCCCAGCTGAATGCGCTGGTGTTGGTTATTAAGTTGTTGGGGCGCGAAAAGCTCAATGAAACCGATGGCCACGTCACGCTGCGTATCGGTGCCGGTGAAAACTGGCACGCATTGGTTACCTGGTCGCTGGAGCAGGGCTATTACGGCCTGGAAAATCTGGCATTGATTCCCGGCACTGTGGGTGCGGCTCCCATTCAAAATATTGGTGCGTATGGCTGCGAGTTGGCACCGTTCGTGACGGCCGTACACTCCCGTTACTGTCGTGATGGCAGTGCGCTGTCGCTGAGCCGCGAAGAGTGCGGTTTTGGTTACCGCGACAGTGTTTTCAAGCAGCGTTTAGCGGACCAGCTGGTGATCACCCACGTCGACCTGCAACTGGCCAAGCAGCCAGCCGTAAATACCCAATATCCCGCCTTGCAAAGCGCCATCGAGGCCGCAGGACAAGCCAATAATGCAACACCGCAAAACGTGTACGACGCGGTTGTGGCATTACGTCGCGCACGTTTGCCCGACCCGGCAATAGAGCCAAACGCCGGTAGTTTTTTTAAAAATCCGGTGGTGCCACAGGACCTCGCAGTAGCGTTGCAGCAGCAGTATCCAGGCATACCGGTGTTCCCGGTAAACCAACAGCAACGAAAGCTGGCCGCCGCATGGCTGATCGAACAGGCAGGCTGGAAAGGTCAGCGCCTGGGCGGTGTGGGCATTCACTCAGGGCACGCGCTGGTGCTGGTGAATTATGGGGCCAATTCAGGGCCCGCGATACTCGCTTTGGCGGCGAAAATTCAGGCCTCCGTGGCGCAAAAGTTCGCAGTACAGCTCGAGATTGAGCCACGCATATACGGAGCGCTTGCGTGAGCGACTTCGACGCAGAGAGCTTTTTACAACAGCTCACAACTCGCCCCGGCGTCTATCAGATGTATGACGCCGATGCCCAGCTGCTTTATGTGGGTAAGGCCCGCAACCTCCGCGCGCGGGTCAGCAGCTACTTTAGGGCCGCAGGCTTGACCACCAAAACCATGGCCTTGGTGGCGCGCATTCAGGATATTCAGGTTACCGTCACCTCCACTGAGGTAGACGCTCTGCTGTTAGAACACAACCTGATCAAAAGCCATCGTCCGCCTTACAATATTCTGCTGCGAGACGACAAATCCTACCCCTACATCTTTCTTTCCAGTGACGATGAATTTCCGCGATTGAGCCTTCACCGCGGCCGAAAACGCCGCAAAGGCAGTTATTTCGGCCCTTACCCCTCAGCCTCTGCCGTTCGCGAGTCACTGCACTTTTTGCAGAAAGTGTTTCGCGTGCGCCAGTGCGAAGACAGCTTTTTTCGCAATCGGTCCCGGCCGTGCCTGCAGCACCAGATTGACCGCTGTACCGCTCCCTGTGTCAACCTGGTGTCAGCCGAGGACTATGCAGAGCAGGTGCAAAACACCTCGCTGTTTCTCGGCGGAAAATCGCAGGAATTGTTGGTGCGCCTTGCCGACGACATGGAGCGTGCGGCTGCGGCTCTCGAATATGAAAAGGCTGCGGTATACCGCGACCAAATCGGCCAATTGCAGCATGTTCAAGCGAGTCAAGGCATCGAGGGTTCTACCGGGGAGCTCGACATACTGGCCGCAGCTGTGGAGGGCGGGCGGGCCTGTGTGCAGGTGTTGTTCGTACGCAACGCACAGGTTCTGGGCAGCAAAACCTGGTATCCACCGCTGAAACTGGATGAAACCTGCGCCGAAGTACTGGCCGCGTTTTTGCCTCAGTTCTATTTGGCAGGAGGCCGGCCGATACCCGGTGAGATTCTCGTTACGGAACTGCCCGAAGACAGCGAATCCTTGGAGGATGCACTCACCTCGCAAGCCGGGCGCCGCGTGCGTATTCGCTCCAAAGTTCGTGATGCCCGCGCAAGGTGGCTACAGCTGGCACGCCAAACCGCGGATACTAATTTGCAGTCTCATCTCGCCGGGCGCCAATCCACATTGGACCGGCTACAGGCAGTACAAGAACTGCTCGGGCTGCCCGCGCTGCCTGAGCGTATGGAATGCTTTGACATCAGCCACAGCTCGGGCGAAGCGACCGTCGCATCTTGTGTTGTCTTTGATCAAAATGGCCCGCGCAAATCCGATTACCGGCGCTTCAATATCGAAGGGATTACGGGGGGCGATGATTATGCCGCTATGCAGCAGGCGCTTGAACGGCGCTATACACGCCTGCAAGCAGGAGAGGGCAGCCTGCCCGATATTCTCTTCATTGATGGCGGTAAAGGGCAGGTATCGCAGGCGATGCAGGTGCTCGAGTCGCTGCAGCTGGACTCCATTGAAGTTGTGGGGGTGGCCAAAGGCGTCACTCGCAAGGCCGGCTTCGAGACTTTGATCCGGGGGGATACCGGGGCAGAGACCCAGTTGCGTGGAGATAACCCTGCGCTGCATTTGATCCAGTCGATTCGCGATGAAGCTCACCGCTTTGCGATAACCGGCCACCGCGCCCGCCGCGATAAAGCCCGCTCGCGCTCGTCACTGGAAAATATTCCCGGCGTGGGAGCCAAGCGGCGCCGTGAGTTACTGCGCCATTTTGGCAGTGCCAGCGCGGTCACCAATGCCAATGTGGACGAACTGAAAAAAATTAATGGAATTAGTGCGACCCTGGCGCAACAGATATACGATCATCTACACGGCAGTGGCCAGTAATGGAGCAAATTCCCTTTTGAGTATCAATATACCCAACGCGCTCACCATGATGCGTATATGCCTTATCCCCGTGCTGGTATTGGTTTTTTATCTGCCATTTCAGCACCACCTGTTGATTGCGGCGGGCGTGTTTACAGTGGCCGCCGTCACCGACTGGCTGGATGGTTACCTCGCGAGACGCCTTGGCCAGATGACCAAATTTGGTGCTTTTCTGGACCCGGTGGCCGACAAGTTGATGGTCGCAGTGGCGCTTGTGCTGCTGGTTGAACGCCACAACCACATTCTGCTCACTCTGGCGGCAAGCGTCATTATCGGACGTGAAATTGTTGTTTCAGCCCTGCGTGAGTGGATGGCCACGCTGGGGCAGCGCACCTCCGTTGCCGTGTCCTACATTGGCAAGGTCAAAACAGCATTCCAGATGATTGCGATTATTGGCCTGCTGGCGATTGACCCCGTTCTGGACGAGGGTTGGCTACTGGCGCTGTGCTACCTGATGCTCTATGCCGCAGCCGTTTTGACGCTGTGGTCGATGGTGATTTACCTGCGTGCAGCAGCAGAGGTAATGAAGGGGCAATGACTCCCGCATTCTTCTTGACAGAGCCAGCACAGGCCCTAGAATAGGCGCCCTCACGCGGTTACGGCAGCGTGGTGTCGCGGGAATAGCTCAGTTGGTAGAGCGCAACCTTGATAAGGTTGAGGCGGGGCGCGAAGCCTCGACGGTTCCGGCGACCAGGGAAAAGGCAGTAACGAAGTAGTAAAGCGGGAATAGCTCAGTTGGTAGAGCGCAACCTTGATAAGGTTGAGGCGGGGCGCGAAGCCTCGACGGTTCCGGCGACCAGGGAAAAGGCAGTAACGAAGTAGTAAAGCGGGAATAGCTCAGTTGGTAGAGCGCAACCTTGCCAAGGTTGAGGTCGCCGGTT
>JANQUV010000094.1 GCA_030730585.1 Haliea sp. | reverse complement strand
CTCGCCTGGTTCGATCAGCACGGCCGCAAGGATCTGCCCTGGCAGCACGATACCAGCCCCTACCGGGTATGGGTGTCGGAAATCATGCTGCAACAGACTCAGGTGCGTACGGTGACGCCGTATTTCGAACGTTTCATGCAGCGCTTTCCCGCTGTGCAGGCGCTGGCGGAGGCACCTATCGACGAGGTACTGCACCTGTGGACAGGCCTCGGCTACTACGCTCGGGCGCGCAACCTGCACCGGGCGGCGCAACAGGTGTGCACCGATCATGGCGGCGAGTTCCCCCGCAGCCTGGAAGGGCTGCAAAGCTTGCCTGGAGTCGGGCGCTCCACCGCCGGCGCCATCCTCAGCATCGCCTTTGGGCAACCCGCCGCCATCCTCGATGGTAACGTCAAGCGAGTACTCGCGCGCTACCACGCCGTAGCGGGCTGGCCCGGGGGAAGCACCGTACACCGCATGTTATGGGACTGTGCCGAGAAGCACACACCGCAGGCGCGCATTGCCGACTACACCCAGGCCATGATGGATCTGGGGGCCACGCTGTGTACCCGCAGCCGGCCGCGCTGCGAAGACTGCCCGCTGCAGCACACATGCGCAGCGCATGCGGAGGGACGCCAAAGTGAGTTCCCGGGCAAAAAACCGCGCAAAGCGCTCCCCACCCGCAGCACTGTGTTCCTGATTTTGCGCGATGCACAAGGTGAGGTGCTGCTACAACAACGCCCGCCCAGCGGCATATGGGGCGGCCTTTGGTGCTTTCCAGAGCTAGCCTCCATCGAAGAGGCTAACGACTGGAGTATCGACCATTTCGGCTGCGCACCCGAAACCACACAGGCAGGCGAACCCTTTCGTCACACATTCAGCCACTATCACCTCGAGATCCAGCCCTTACATGCGCAGCTCGACACCCGGCCCGAGGCCATCATGGCCGCCAGCGACCAGCTCTGGTATAACGTACGGCAACCATCATCAATCGGCCTTGCTGCGCCTGTTGCCAGGCTTCTGGCGACCCTTTAGCAGCGGAGAAACAGCATGCCCAGAACCGTCTTCTGTAAACGTTATCAGCAGGAACTGGATGGCTTGGACGCCCCCCCTTACCCGGGGCCCAAGGGTCAGGACATTTTTGACAATGTGTCGAAAAAGGCCTGGGCCGAGTGGCAAGCGCAGCAGACCATGCTAATCAACGAAAAACAGCTCAGCCTTATAGACCCGGCTACGCGAGCCTATTTGCAGGAAGAAATGGCGAAGTTTCTGGCCGGTGAAGAACACGACCGCGCTGAGGGCTATGTGCCGCCACCAGGCCTGAACTGACACTGCTTGACTCACGTAGCGACTACGGTTTTAATACGCACCCTTCGCTATTGCAGTACACGCCCGGATAGCTCAGTTGGTAGAGCAGGGGATTGAAAATCCCCGTGTCGGCAGTTCGATTCTGTCTCCGGGCACCATTTAAAGTCAATGGGTTACGCTGCTTTCCCTCGCTCCGAAAAAGTCCTATTTTTTTACGATGTAGCTACGGATGTAAGCAGATTTTCTGTATCCGGGCCTGCAATACGCATATCTTCCAACTAAAAGCCAACTCACCACGTTTTGAGCAACCGGGGCGGACAAATATCATCGTCCCCGCCAACTGGCGAACAACAAGAGCAATGGAGGGTGGCAAGCGCACATCAGTTGCGCGGAGACCCGTCATCGCCATGCTTTTCATACCCATGATTAGAAGGTCCGATGACGGCCTGGAATATGACTGCTCAACAGAGGACGGGCGCACAGCCTCTGGGATGATACCGTCTACCGTCGGTGCAAAGATTGTTGCTTCTGCAGTGTTCCTCGATCTTGGAATCACAGACGCAATTACGGACAAACATCGGGAATACCCGCCTAGCTTCGTAATTCCCATTGAACGAGCAAGCAGCGAATAACGATGAATTGGCTAGGGGTTCCTTGCTACATTTAAAAGGGTCTCTGGCCTGCTCTTACCCGACTGAGCCGGTGATATAGAACAAATGGGCGAACGGTGTATCCTGAGACGCAAAGTCGAAATTGATCTGGCAGGGTATCCTGCCGATATGGAGTACGAGCCATGAGCACACATTCAATGGAGCTAACCGCGGCTGAGCAATCCGTTTAGGACCGGACCATCGTATTCGCCAAGGCGCAGAAAAAGGTCATTGCAAAGCGGATCGCCGACAAGGCAAAGTATCCACCCGAGGAAAAACCTGTTTCGGTATTCATGGCTGGCTCGCCCGGCGCCGGTAAAACAGAGGCGTCAAAAGCATTGCTTGCCAGCTTCGAGAATGAGGTCCTCAGAATCGATCCCGACGATTTACGCGCAGAGTTTTCTGATTATGATGGCGCAAATTCGTGGCTTTTCCAGCCCGCTGTCTCAATCGTAGTTGAAAAAATCCACGACCTCGCACTTGCCCAGCGGCAGAGCTTTATCCTAGATGGCACACTGACAAACACACCCAAGGCTGCTGACAACATCTCGAGATCCCTGAAGAAGGGCAGATATGTACAGATCCTATACGTCTACCAGGATCCGATCGTCGCCTGGGATTTCGTGCAGGCACGCGAAAAGGTGGAAGGGCGCAAGATTTTGCTAGAACACTTCATCGAACAATATTTTGCGGCCAGAGACTCCGTAAACACCCTGAAAAGGGATTTCGGTAAAAAAGTGGCTGTCGACCTCCTACTTCAGAACAGCGATAACTCCCAAAAAATGTACAAAGCGAATATTGACCAGATTGACAACCACGTTTCGGAAAAATACACTCGCACAGCTCTTGAAAGTCAACTCAGACGCATCTAGATTAAGTGACATGAGCATCCTGATCAAAAAGCCTACTTACAGATCGACCTCCTTCGCGGAGTTCATCTCCAGCGCCTCTTCCGGAGAGAAGAAGCGGGTGTACGCTGACGTCCTCAAAAAGACCTCCGAAAGCCAGCGCGCTATCGTCGCTGCGGCTGCCAAGTCACACACCCCGGCCTAAACCGAGCGCCGAGGTAAGAGCGGGGCATATTTGGGGGCACAAACCGTTGCTAAAAAGCACAAATCAAGGCTAAATCAACAGCTTGCAGATACTTTCCGAAGACGTCTCCGGGCACCATACCTCACTGCACCCTTAATTTTTATAGTTTTTTATTCAACCACCTACACCCTAGACTCACCACGTTCCTGCAATACCTCATATGCCCCCATGCGACACCCCCCCCGAGGAAGAGCTCCCCTCGCAAATATACTGTGGTGGCCACTAACTTTTGTAAAAAAACCGATTTGGAGTTTCACCCACCCAGCTGTATCGGTAATAGCTACCTCTGTTACAATATAGGCGAATACCTTCTGCGTCTTGCTGGGGGTTTTTAGCGGAAGATGGCTAGAGACCGCTTTCGACGTAAAAGAGTCAGACACCGGAAGGTTATCGAAGATAAGCCGGGGCTGACTTTACCATTGATAAAAAACTTGCCTGCATGTGATAAAAAAACTTGCCTGCATGATAAATAACGCATATTTTGCCACCGCGTCTCCGTGCATTTGTTGGGCTTGCTGGGCACATTTAACGCGCTCTGTCGAATGACGTGCATTCGCTGAGCAAACATAATCTCCACAGGATCTTACAGAAGTCAATTGATATATTTTATCGGGGGTCAAAATGTTTAGATTTTTACTGCTCTTACTGCCGCTGGCCTTTTTTACGCCTTTAGCCAATGCCGTAGGCTCTGATTTGATCGGCGACGCGTCCGTGATCACAATGCCTTTTAGCGAAATAGTCGATAACAGGAATTTTACCGAAGTCGATGCAGACGATTATTGTGACGAAAATCTAGCGGGTGATTTCTTCTACAAATATACTCCGGCTGATAATGAGACAATTAACATAAAGGCCGTTAGTAGGGACACGGAAATATATGTATTCGATTTGGCGGCCGCTACAGGTTTGCCGGTCCCTGCTGGTAATGATCTTAGATGCTTCTTTCTACAGGATGACGACAATATCGACATCCCCAATTGGTATACACAAACGTATCCTGGTGATCTATATCCCACAGACGACAACAATGGGTGTCTTGGCTGCAGTGAGAATGCAAATGTGGATTTAGTAGCTGGTACGGAGTATGTGATTGTCATTGCCTCAAATGAAGACGAAGCCAAAGCGCCAATATTTGTAAGCATGGCAGTTGGCGCGGATGCGGC
>JANQUV010000093.1 GCA_030730585.1 Haliea sp. | reverse complement strand
TGGTGGAGCTAGACGGGATCGAACCGTCGACCTCTTGCATGCCATGCAAGCGCTCTCCCAGCTGAGCTATAGCCCCGAAACTCTGAGGACGCGAATTCTAGAGACGCGAGATAACCCTGTCAAGCTGTAGCTTGTGCTAATGGCTTGCCCGCGAAAATCAGCTTGGCAATCAACAAAGCTCACCGGAACTTAAAGCACATAAACAGCCAGCCCAACCCGCGCAGTTGCGCCGCGGCTCACTCAGGGAGATAGCCGGCACGCTGCAGAGCATCACGAATCAGTGGCACGCAGGGGTGGTCTGCATCAACGTCAATGCCGCGCGCAGGGTCGATACCCTGGCGCCGGTATGCCGGTGGCATACCGGGGTGCATGGTGCTTTTGGCAGACACAATCGAGGGCTCAAAGTCGAGCCCGAGAAAATCCAGCACCCGGGCAAGCTCCCCTTCCGGGTTCGCCACCAGTTTCTCAAAACGCAAAAACAGCGTATCCGGGCGTGACTGCAGAAACTCATATACCTCGACCGCGTAACGCCAGCTCTCGCAGGCCTGCTCAAGGCTCTGCTGAGTCCGCGACAGCTTTGACTGTATACAAGCCCGGCCGTCTCGCAGCAAGTAAATCACCCTCACTCCCGCAAGGGCTTCATTAAAAAATGCCTGCAGAATGTTCAGCGGGGGAACATGATACCAATTGTGCTTGTTCAGCCCGGCGAGCTGCTCAGTGGTCACCTTGTTACCCCACAACGCGGCATCACTGGCCGCTGCAGCCTGCAGGCAGGCGTCGACAAACGCACCCGTACGCTGCGCAAACAAGCGCTGCGGCTCATCCTCAAGCTCCCTGCCCCGCAGGTAGGCAATGCTGCCTACTTCAAACCCCACGGCAAGCTGCGAATGTTGATCGAGCAATGCCGTAAGCAGGCTGGTGCCCGAGCGCCCCGCCCCCACCAACAGGAACTGAAAGCGCGTGTCTTCGGGCAGAGTGGTCAAGTGCTATTGCCCTGCAAGCTCGAGATCGGCATAGGCCTTCTCGAGCCGCTTGCTGGCTTTCTTCGACACCCCACCCAGCACCTCAATGGCATGGCGCAGACGGGCCCGGCTCATATCGGGGCCCAGCAGAGCCATGGAATCGACTACCGAGAAAGATGCGCTGGAACCGGCAACGGCGACAAACAGCGGCGCGAGAAAATCCTTGATTTTGAGTTGCTGCGCATCCGCCAGGGCTTTCAGGGCGTCCCATACCGTGTCTCGACTCCAATCGCTCAAAGCCTCCAGCCGCCATAGCGCAAACTGTAAGGTGGCAACCAGCGCTTCACGCTCCAGCTTGATGGTGGCGAACGACGCTTCGCTGAGCGGCAGCGTACCGGACACCAGAAATGACGCCAGCGGCGCAAAGTCGCTGAAGGTCTCCATCCGCTTCTGCGCATGTGGCAGCACTTTGCGCAGGTTCTCTGCATTGAAAGCCCATTCGATCAGGCGCTGTGCGAGATCCTCCTCACTGAGGTCCTCACGAATCCACAGCCCATTGAGCCAGCGCAGCTTCTCCTGGTCGAAGATCGGCCCGCCCAAAGACACCCGTGAAATATCAAAATGTTCCTGCATTTCAGCAAGCGAAAACTTTTCCCGCTCATCCGGCATCGACCATCCCATACGGCCGAGGTAGTTCAACAGCGCTTCTGGCAGAAAACCCATGCGCTGATAATAGAGAATACTGGTTGGGTTCTTGCGCTTACTGAGTTTTGACTTGTCCGGGTTACGCAGCAACGGCAAGTGGCACAGCACCGGCATATCCCAGCCGAAGTAGCTGTAGAGCAGCTTGTGTTTGGGCGCAGAGTTAATCCACTCCTCGCCCCGCAACACATGCGTTATGCCCATCAGATGGTCATCAACAACATTAGCCAGGTGATAGGTGGGCATGCCGTCAGACTTCAACAATATCTGTGCGTCAACCATGCTCCAATCCAGCTCGATGGAGCCGCGCAACAAGTCATCGATAACACAAGCACCCGGCTCATCGGGCACCACCATGCGCACAACATACGGCATACCTGCCGCTTCGCGCCGCGCGACTTCATCCTCCGGTAGCGCCAAATCAGCGGGTTTCAGGGCCGTGCTGTTACCTTGTTCACGTCGCGACTCGCGCAGGGTGTCCAGTTCTTCCGGGGTTCGATAGCACAGGAACGCCTTGCCTTCGCGCACCAGCTGCAAGGCGTACTCACCGTAAAGCTCCATGCGTTCACTCTGGCGATAGGGCCCGCAGCCACCACCGACATCCGGCCCTTCATCCCAGTCCAGGCCCAACCAGCGCAGCGAATCCAGAATAGCCTGCTCCGATGCCGCCGTGCTCCGCGCCTGATCCGTATCCTCAATGCGCAAAATAAACTGCCCGCCATGGGCGCGCGCGAAACAAAAATTGAAGAGTGCGATGTAGGCAGTACCGACATGGGGATCACCCGTAGGTGAAGGGGCGATGCGCGTACGAACAGTCATGAGATTTCCGGGGAAGACAGGTAATGAGTGCAGGATTATACGGGCTCATTCGGCCAATGCCCACCGAGCCTCAAGCCTTTGCCTCTTGCCATTACGGCACTTAATGCGAATAATTAGCGTTTTCATACTCTCCTGTTTCAAGGTTGCCATGTTTCCCCTTCGCACCCGCTACCGCCCCCGACTGGCCCTGCTTGCCGCGCTGGTGCTCAGCGGGCTCACCGGCTGCGGCGCACCAGATGACACCCTCAATGTTTACTCCGCACGCCAGGAGGTGCTGATAAAACCTTTGCTTGATCGGTTTACCGCTGAGACCGGCATCGCCGTCAATTTGGTGACTGGTGATGGCGATGCCTTACTGGCGCGCCTGCGCAACGAGGGCGATAACTCTCCTGCAGATCTCCTGCTGACGATTGACGCAGGCAACCTCTACCGCGCGCAAGCGGCTAATGTGCTGCAGCCGGTGCGCTCGGATACACTTTACGCCGGTTCCCCCAGCTACCTGCGTAGCGATGAGGATTATTGGTACGGGCTCTCCGTGCGTGCTCGAGTAATTGTGTACGCGCCTGAACGAGTGGACCCTGCGTCCCTGGGCGACTACGCGGCACTAGCTGACCCCGCGTGGAAAGGGCGAATTTGCGTGCGCTCGTCGGGCAATATTTACAACCAGTCGATGGTTGCAGGAATGCTTGCCAGTAAGGGCCAGGAAGCCACTGACGCCTGGCTTGCTGGATTCGTGGAAAACTTCGCGCGTGCGCCACAGGGCGGTGACCGGGACCAGATCAAAGCCGTAGCCGCGGGCCAATGCGATGTTGCACTGGTCAACAGTTACTATCTGGGCGCCATGCTGCAGTCGGATGACGCCAAGGAATATGAACCCGCGCAGCAGGTTGCCTTGTTCTGGCCTAACCAAGGCGTGGGTGGCACGCATATCAATATTAGCGGCGCGGGCGTCACACGCGCCACCCGCCAGCCAGATAGAGCGCGCCAGCTTATCGAGTTTTTGCTGCGCGAAGACAGCCAGCGCTGGTATGCGGAAGTTAACAGTGAATTCCCCGTGCGCGTTGGCGTGGAACCCTCTGCTCTGCTCGCTTCGTGGGGGCCATTCGAGGCGAATTCCTTGAACGTCAGCGAGCTCGGACGACTCAATGCGGAGGCGGTTAAAGCCATGGACCGAGCCCGTTGGCCGTAACCGGAGTACACCCTAACACTGCATCGCGCGCCCTGTCGGCATCAACACTCTGGCGTAGCGCCATTGTCCTCACCGCCACGGTGATTGCTGTTCCCGTGCTGGTTATTCTCGTCAGCCTGCTGGGGCCTTACAGCAATGCCTGGCAACATCTGCTGGATACGGTGCTGGTTGACTATGTCGTCAACTCTCTGCTGCTGATGCTTGGCGTTGGGCTAGGCACTCTCCTGCTTGGCGTGAGCACCGCTTGGCTTACAGCCCTGTGTGATTTCCCTGGCAGACGTCTGTTTAGCTGGGCCCTGCTACTGCCGATGGCTATGCCCGCCTACATCATCGCCTACACCTACACCGGGCTCTTGGACTTTGCCGGGCCCGTGCAGAGCGCCTTACGCAGCAGTTTCGGTTGGGCTCATGGCGATTATTGGTTCCCACAGATACGCTCTCTGGAAGGCGCCATCTGCATGCTCTCACTGGTGCTATATCCCTATGTCTACCTGCTGACCCGTATTGCGTTTTTACAGCAATCCACGGCCGTGTTGGAAGCGAGCCGC
>JANQUV010000092.1 GCA_030730585.1 Haliea sp. | reverse complement strand
TAGGAACAATCTTGCCTGTTTCGGAAACATACGCCTTCAGCGTTTCCAGATCTTTATAGTCGATTTCCTTCGTGCCTTCGGCAGTGAAGCGACAAAACTTACGGCGACGGAAAAAACGTGCCATGGTGCTACTCCTCGTAAACCTTGATAAACGTTATCACGAACAAATCGGCTTATTCGCCAGACTCGTCATCGTCCTTGTCTGCTGAATCGTCACTGCTGGGAGTGCTTGCGCGCTCTGCATCGGCAGATTGACGTTCCTCGTAACGGGTTTTACGCTCGCGGCTTTCTTTCTCGGCCTTCATGATGAACGATTCATCAGTGACGGCGTCGTCGCGGCGAATAACCAGGTTACGCAGCACGGCATCGTTAAAACGGAACGTGGTGGTGAGTTCTTCCATCGCTTCGTTGGAAGCTTCAACATTCATCAGCACATAGTGTGCCTTGTGAATTTTGTTGATGGGGTAGGCCAACTGACGACGCCCCCAGTCTTCCAGACGGTGCACACTGCCGCCGTCTTTCTGGATGGTATTGGAGTAGCGCTCGATCATGGCGGGCACTTGTTCTGACTGGTCCGGGTGGACCATAAATACAACTTCGTAATGACGCATAGTGGCTCCTTACGGGTGAATGCTACCCACTAATGCGGTGTAGCAAGGAGGATCGGCTGCACAAAACAGCCGGGCAAAATTCAGGCCGCGGATTGTATAAGCTTTATTGGGGCGCAGCAAGCACCAATATCAGCACTCAAGAACGGCGCTGACGCACCGCCTCAAACAGGCAAATCCCGGTAGCCACCGACACATTCAGGCTGCTCACCGAGCCAGCCATGGGCAGCTTGACCAAATGATCGCACAGCTCACGAGTCAGGCGCCGCATACCGGCCCCTTCGGCCCCCATCACCAGCGCCAGCGAGCCACGCAGATCCATGTCGTACACGGTTGCTTCGGCTTCTCCAGCGGTGCCATACACCCACACTCCGCGAGCCTTCAAGGCCTCCAGAGTGCGCGCAATATTGGTCACCCGCACAAACGGCACTGCCTCCGCCGCGCCGCAGGCCACCTTGCTCACGGTAGGCCCAAGATCAGCCGACTTGTCCTTGGGTACCACCACGGCATCCACGCCGGCTGCATCGGCACTGCGCAGGCATGCGCCCAGGTTATGCGGGTCCGTGACCCCATCCAGTACCAGCAACAGCACCGGCCGCTCGCTGTTGTCGATCAGCTGCAGTAAATCCACTTCATCCAACAGATTATCGCCCGCCGAAGCATCCCCACGGGCGGTGTCTGCGAGCGTCGCCACGGCCCCCTGATGACGGCCGGTCACGCGCTGGTCGAGCGCAGCCCGCGGCTCCCGCACGACTATCACGCCTTGGTTACGCGCCAGTGTCTCCAGCGCGGCAATGCGCTTGTCTGACCGGCCCTGCTGCAGCGCCAACTCACGAATGGCGGTAGGCTTACGGCGCAGCAGCCCGTCCACCGAGTGAATACCGAAAATATAATTCACCGGGCGACCTAACGGCGACGACGGCGGGATTTACCCGCCGGCTTGGCATCAGCGTCTTTTCTCCCGCTCGACTTGGCAGCGTCTGCTTTAGCACCATTTGCTTTGGCGCCATCGGCCTTGGAACCCCCCGCCTTTGAGCCACGGGCCTTACCGCCCGCTGTTTTGGTATCCGACTTGGCAGCGGCTCCAGACTTTGCCTTGCCGGCGGCCGTTCTTTTGCCGGCGGCCGCAGCAGCCGCTTCCGACTTGCGTTTACGCGGCTTGTTAGCCTTCGGGTTGTTCGCCGCAGGAGCAGCATCGATCAACTCAAGGTCGATCTTCTTGTCGTCGAGATCCACCCGCGCGACCTGCACCCGCACCCGGCCACCCAGCCGATAGCTGCGGCCGCTACGCTCGCCCACCAACCGCTGCTTGGCGGCATCAAAGCTGTAGTAATCTCCCGGCAAGGCACTGATATGCACTAGCCCTTCTATATAGATGGGCTGCAGCTCCACAAAAAGACCGAAGGAGGTGACCGCCGCAATCACACCGTCGAATTCGTCGCCAACGTGCTCTTGCAGGAATTCACATTTCAGCCAGGATTCCACATCGCGTGTTGCGTCATCGGCGCGGCGCTCTGTCATCGAGCAATGCAGCCCCTGGGCCACCATGTCGCGCTCGGTATAGGGGAAGATTGCCTCTCGCGGAATTTCCGGCGCACCACGCTGGCGCTGTACCGTTTTCGTACGCCCCTTAGAGCGGATAACATGCCGAATGCCCCGGTGCACCAGCAGGTCTGCGTAGCGCCGGATGGGGGAGGTAAAGTGCGCATACGCCGGATAGTGGAGGCCAAAGTGACCTTCATTCTCCGGCGTGTAGACAGCCTGCCGCAAAGAGCGCAGCAGCATGGTCTGAATCACATTGACATCGTCACGCTCCTGCACGGCGGACAACAACTCGCCGTAGTGCGCCGGGGTGGGTTTCTCACCGCCACGCAGCTCCAGCCCCAGCTCGCCCAAAAAACCGCGCAAGTTTTCGAGCTTTTCCGGCGTGGGGCCTTCGTGGACGCGATACAACACGGGTAGCTCGTGCTCCTCATAGAAGCGCGCTGCCGCTACGTTCGCGCACAGCATGCACTCTTCGATCAGCTTGTGTGCATCGTTGCGCACCACCGGCACAATCGCATCGATCTTGCGCTGTTCGTTAAAGACTATGCGTGTTTCGATGGTTTCAAAGTCGATAGCCCCGCGCTCGTCGCGGGCCTTGCGCAGGACTTTGTACAAAGACTGCAGGCGCTTCAGGTCCTTGATCACGCCCTTATCTATCTCCGGGTGACTACCCGCCTCCAGCGCCTGGCCAACCTGCGTGTAGGTGAGCCGCGCATGGGAATGAATAACGGCCTCAAAAAACCGGAAGCCCGTCAGCTTGCCCGCACCGCTCAGCTCCATTTCACAGACCATGGCCAGGCGGTCAACCTGTGGCTTCAGTGAGCACAGGCCATTGGATAAGGCCTCCGGTAGCATCGGCACCACTTGCGCGGGGAAGTACACCGAGTTGCCGCGCAACGCCGCTTCCTCATCGAGCGCAGAACCCGGACTCACGTAATGTGACACATCGGCAATGGCCACCCACAGGCGCCAGCCGCGCAGACGCTTTTCGCAATACACGGCATCATCAAAGTCACGCGCGTCTTCGCCGTCAATGGTCACAAACCCAAGGCCGCGCAAATCCGCACGGTACTTCTTGTCTTCCTCCCGGGGCTCAGCTTCCAGAGAACCGGCCTCACGCAGCACCGCTTCAGGCCACTCGTGTGGAATGCCGTGGGAGCGGATGGCGACGTCGATCTCCAGGCCGGGGTCGAGATGATCACCCAGCACTTCAACAATCTGGCCTTTCGCACCCAGATTGCGCGTTGGGTAATCGGTGATCTCTGCAGTCACGATTTGTCCGGATTTAGCGCCACCCTTGAGTTTCGGCGGAATCAAGACGCGGTGGTTGACGCGGCTGTTATCCGGCACCACAAAACCGATGTCGCTCTCTTCTTCATAGCGGCCAACAATCCGCGTGGTGCCACGATGCAGCACCTCCACAACACGCCCTTCCGGCCGGCCGCGGCGATCCAGGCCAATGATGCCCACCAGCACCTCATCGCCGTCGAACACGAACTGCATCTGCCGAGAGCTGAGATAGACGTCATCGCCTTCCTCTACTGGAATCGCGAAGCCGTAGCCGTCGCGGTGGCCCTGCACACGGCAGCGCAGCAGGTTCAGCTTGTCCACCAGGCCATAGGCACCGCGTCGGTTGACCATCAGCTGACCATCGCGCTCCATGGCGCGCAGCCGCTTGCGCAGCGCCTCTACCGGCTCGTCGTCGTGTAACTCGAGATCGCGGGCAATGTGCGCATGGCTGAGCGGCTTATCCGCTGCGGTTAGCAGGTCGAGAATGGCTTCGCGGCTGGGGATCGGGTTGTCGTAGCGAGCGGCTTCGCGCTCGGCGTGAGGGTCGGCAATCTTGCCTTTTTTGGCCATAGGTATCAGGGCTTCCTGTCTTGATTAAACGTTGTCAAAATTCTGACTAGCCACAGTATACGCGAGGATTGACAAAGCTGCTGCGGAAAAGTAAAGTGCGCGCCCTCGGGTAATCCGCTGCGATTACACGATGCCCAGGTGGTGAAATTGGTAGACACGCTAGCTTCAGGTGCTAGTGCTCGAAAGGGCGTGGAGGTTCAAGTCCTCTCCTGGGCACCAT
>JANQUV010000091.1 GCA_030730585.1 Haliea sp. | reverse complement strand
GGCTCAGGCTTCGGCGGCTCCGGTTTCGGCGCAGGCTTGGGTGGCGGTGGCTTGGCTTCTGGCTTGGGCGGCTCAGGCTTGGCTACTGGCTCGGGTTTCGGTGCAGGTTGCGGTTGCGCCTCGCTCAATGTCACCAGCGTCGCATTAATAACTTTGGGCGCCGGTTTGGGTTTTACCAGGCGCTCATCCGACAGCGTCCAATTTGCCGTGAGGAAAAAAATCACCAAGGCATGCAGGCCCACCGTAGCAAGCACGGGGCGGTAAACAATGCGCGGCGTTGCCGGTCTGGCAGACGACGTGTTCACTGCGGGGGCTCTGTCACCAGTCCAACGCTGGGGGCACCGGCTTCCTGCAGGGCTGCCATCAAAGTCACCACCTCGCCATAGGGCACAGCGCGATCACCCCAAATAAGGACAGGCTTCTCGGGACTACGGCGCATCACTGCGCCCACTCGCTCGGTAATAGTGGCCAAGGCGAGCATTTGCTTCTCGTCTTCGCCGAGGTTCAGAAACAATTGGCCTGCACTATCGATGGAAATAATGAGCGGCTCGCTGTCCTGATTCTCTACAGGGTCTGCATTGGCGCTGGGAAGGTCTACCTTCACGCCCTGCATCAGCATGGGCGCCGTGACCATGAAGATGATCAGCAAAACCAACATAACATCAATGTAGGGCACGACATTGATGTCGGCCATGGCACGGTGTTTATCGCGCGATCTGGACACGGTAGTGTTTACCCTGCCTTCTTTTCACGCGAACGCAGTGCGTACGCCTGACGATACAAAATGCTGGAGAACTCGTCGACGAAGGTGTCGTGGCGGTTCATGAAGTTATCCATACGGTTGGCAAACCGGTTGTAGGCGAGTACCGCCGGAATGGCCGCAAACAGGCCCATCGCGGTCGCAATCAGCGCCTCCGAAATACCCGGCGCCACCGTTGCCAGCGTCGCCTGGGTCGCGTTCGCCAAGCCCCGAAACGAGTTCATGATCCCCCACACGGTGCCAAACAGGCCAATATAGGGGCTTGTAGACCCCACCGAAGCGAGGAATGACAGGTGCTTTTCCAGGCGTTCCTCTTCACGCAGCATGGCCACCCGCATGGCGCGACGCGAGCCTTCGATCACTGCCTCGGAATCCATCTCCGACTGCTTCGCCAGCCGCGAAAACTCTTTGAAGCCGGCGCGAAAGATGCTTTCGGTGCCCACGATCATTGCGCCATCAGCGGCGCGCTCGTTACCCTCCCGGTACAGCTGAGACAGGTCGATACCCGACCAGAACCGCTCCTCAAAATCGAGCATATCCTCCCGGCTGTTACGGAAGTAGATGAAGCGCTGAACGATCATGTACCACGACGCCATGGAGGCCAAAAGCAGCGTCAGCATCACCAATTTTACGGTGACCCCGGCTTCCATAATCAAGTGAACAATACTTAATTGCGCTTCCAAGTGTTGGGCTCCCCCTCAACAACCCTGCGCGGAACGCAGGATATCCAGCATGTCTTTTGGCAATCGCCGTGGCCGCACGCCCGCGCGATCTACACAGGCGATGGTTACCAAAGCCGACGCCAGCAGCTCATCTTCACGGTACACCTCCTGCTGCATAAGCAGCGTCGCGCCGCGCACCTCCACCAGCCGCACGGTGGCCGACAACTCATCGTCCAAACGCGCCGGGCGATGGTAGCGAATGCCCACATCGCGCACCACAAACATCAGGTTGTGGTTAAAAATATACGCTTTACCAAAACCCAGGGCGCGCATGAACTCCGTCCGGGCGCGCTCCATAAACTTCAGGTAGTTGACGTAATAGACGATGCCACCGGCGTCGGTGTCTTCTATGTAGACGCGCAGCTTAATCGAAAATTCCGCCGCGCTCACGCGCTGTCGTCCTGATCGGACTCCATTGGTAATTGTGCCGCTTCTGCGCCATTTGGCATCGACAGGCCAAAATGTAAATAGGCGTTGCGCGTCACCATACGGCCGCGTGGCGTGCGGACCATAAAACCTTGCTGAATCAGATACGGCTCAAGGACATCTTCGATGGTGCCGCGCTCTTCCGAGATTGCGGCGGCCAGGCTATCGACCCCAACCGGCCCACCGTCGAAGCGCTCAATCATGGCCAGCAGCAAGCGCCGGTCCTGGTGATCAAAACCTTGATGATCCACGCTCAGCATATCGAGCGCCTGATCCGCCACGGAGGCAGTGATATAACCGTCTGCCTTCACTTCTGCATAGTCACGCACCCGGCGCAGCAGACGGTTGGCGATTCGCGGCGTGCCACGAGCCCGGCGCGCAATTTCCATGGCGCCGTGGCTATCCATGCCGATGCCCAGAATTGACGCCGAACGCGCCACAATGTGCGCCAGGTCCGCCACTTGGTAGAATTCAAGGCGCTGCACAATACCAAACCGGTCGCGCAGGGGCGATGTCAGCAAGCCCGCGCGGGTTGTGGCGCCGACCAGGGTAAAGGGCGGCAGATCGAGTTTAATGGAGCGCGCTGACGGCCCTTCGCCAATCATGATATCGAGCTGGTAATCCTCCATTGCCGGGTAGAGGATTTCCTCGACAACCGGGCTCAGGCGGTGGATCTCGTCGATAAACAGCACATCGCCCGGCTCCAGATTGGTCATTAGCGCGGCGATATCGCCTGCCTTTTCCAACACAGGCCCAGAGGTTGTCTTCAGCGACACACCCATTTCATTGGCGATAATGCTGGCCAAGGTGGTTTTACCCAAACCCGGCGGGCCAAACACCAACGTATGGTCCAGCGGTTCACCGCGCCCGCGCGCAGCCTGCAAGAAAATAGCCATCTGGTCACGCACCGCCGGCTGGCCAACATACTCGGCCAGTGTTTTCGGGCGAATGGCGCGGTCCATGACCTCCTCACGATCCCCCGTCGCCTGAGGGGCAATCAGCCGGTCGGTTTCAATCATCAGCGCTGCACCACAGATTTAAGAGCCCGACGAATGAGTGTTTCACTGTCGGTGGCGGTGTCATCGTTGACTGCGGCAATCATGCGCGCAGCCTCGGCAAGCTTGTAGCCAAGCGCGACCAGCGCGCCCTCGGCATCCGCAACACGGCCGCTGGCCGAGGTGTAGGCGACAGCGGGCTGAGTTGCGTCCGCGCCGGCCCATTGGCCCAGCCAGGGCTTGAGTTTGTCGCGCATTTCAACCAGCAGGCGCTCTGCCGTTTTCTTGCCCACGCCCGGCAAGGCGACCAAGGTAGAAAGATCATCGCGCTCGACGCAGCGGGCAAACGCCACAGCATCCATACCCGAGAGAATGGTCAACGCCAACTTCGGCCCCACACCGCTGACCTTGATCAACTGGCGAAACAGCGCGCGGTCGCGCTCATCGATGAACCCGTAAAGTAGCTGGGCGTCTTCCCGTACCACAAAATGTGTCAGCAAAATGACGTCCGCCCCCAGTTCGGGCAGCTGAAACAAGGTGCTCATGGGCACCTGGAGCTCGTAACCAACACCCCCCACGTCCACCAGAATATCCGGGGGCTGCTTGTAGACCAACGTGCCACGAATCCTGCCAATCATAGGCCTGAGAGCGCCTCCTAGCGCATCCGGCGCCGGCGCACCGCGGTGGCACCGGCCATGTGAATCATACTTTGTTGACTGTGTGCATGACACAGAGCGGCGGCCAATGCGTCCGCAGCATCCTCTTGCGGATTGGCGGGCAACTTCAACAACACCTTGACCATATGCTGCACCTGGGCCTTGTCTGCGGCGCCAGTGCCGACAACGGCTTGCTTGATCTGCCGCGCTGAGTACTCGGCCACGGCAAGCCTGTGAGCAACACAGGCGACAATTGCAGCGCCGCGTGCCTGCCCCAGCTTCAACGCGGACCCGGCGCTCTTGGCCATAAACACCTGCTCGATCGCCAGTTCAGCAGGGCAATGCAACAACACCAGCTCAGTCACGCTTTCATAAATGATACGCAGGCGTTCCGACAGGTCCCCCGCAGGCAGGCGAATTACGCCGCTAGTAAGATACTCGCTGCGCCCGGACACGTGATTGATGATGCCAAAACCGGTCTTGCGGGAACCGGGGTCGATCCCAAGGATGACCGCCATAAGCTGCTCCGAGCGCTGCCTGAAACCGTGATCTGTATAAATTTACAGTATTATGATGGCGGTTCCAACCGCGACGATGGCGCAGGGGCTAACGCCCAACGCAGCATTGCAGGGCGCCCTCCAAGTCAGCGGCCAAGGCCGCAGCGCCGAACAAACCGTTTACTCAGCGGGTACCGCGCGCGCTTGCCGCAAACGAATGTTGAGTTCCTTGAGCTGCGCCTCGTTAACCTCACCGGGGGCATCCGTGAGTGCACAGTGAGCACTCTGGGTCTTGGGGAAGGCAATCACATCGCGAATCGACTGCGAGCCTGTCATCAACATGACCAAACGATCGAGACCGAAAGCCAGGCCACCGTGGGGCGGCGCGCCATACTGCAGAGCCTGCAGCAGGAAGCCAAATTTCTCGTCAGCCTCTGCATCGCTGATGCCCAAAATGCGGAACACCGCCTGCTGCATATCACGCTGGTGGATGCGCACACTGCCGCCGCCCAACTCAGTGCCATTGAGCACCATGTCGTAGGCCCGCGAAAGCGCCCCGGCAGGGTCCGCCACCAATGCTTCAGGGGCACAAGAAGGCGCGGTAAAGGGGTGATGCAAGGGTGTAAGGCCACCGTGGCCGTTGTCTTCAAACATCGGGAAGTCCACCACCCACAGCGGCGCCCAGCCCTCACGCACCAGCCCTTGGTCCTGAGCCACTTTCAGGCGTAGCGCTCCCAGCGACTCATTGACCACGGAGGTCTTATCGGCACCGAAGAAGATGATGTCGCCATTTGCGGCATTCAGGCGCTGCATCATATCCGCCACAACCGACTCGGGCATGAATTTCAAAATGGGGGACTGCAGGCCATCGACACCCGCGGCAAGGTCGTTAACCTTGATCCAGGCAAGCCCGCGCGCACCATAAATCCCGACAAAACGTGTGTAGTCGTCAATATCCTTGCGGCTAATACCCGCACCGCCAGGCACACGCAGGGCCGCGACGCGCCCCGCTGGATCGTCGGCGGGTCCGCGGAACACCTTGAAATCCACCTGCTGCATCAGGTCATCGATGCTCACCAGCTCCAGGTCAATGCGCAGGTCGGGTTTATCCGACCCAAACCGATCCATCGCCTCAGACCACGACATACGCGGAAACTCGCCGAGATCAACCGCCAGCACCTTGTGGAACAACTGCACCACCATGCGCTCAGCAATACCCATAATCTCGTCCTCATTGAGGAACGAGGTTTCAATGTCTATCTGGGTAAACTCCGGCTGCCGGTCAGCACGCAGGTCTTCATCGCGAAAGCATTTGGCGATCTGATAGTAGCGATCAAAGCCCGATACCATCAACAGCTGCTTGAACAGCTGAGGCGACTGCGGCAGGGCGAAAAACTGCCCGGGGTGCGTGCGGCTGGGCACGAGATAGTCGCGTGCGCCCTCGGGAGTTGCGCGGGTCAGAATGGGGGTTTCGATGTCCAGAAAACCCTCTGCATCAAGGAAGTTGCGCACAGCGGCAGTGATTTTGGCGCGCAGAATCAGTCGGTTCTGCATTTCCGGGCGTCGCAAATCCATATAACGATATTGCAGGCGAACATCCTCGCCGACCTGCGTATGCTCGTCCAACTGGAAGGGGGGCGTGGCGGCCGCGTTGAGAATTTCCAGCTCTTTACCCAGCACCTCAATCTGGCCTGTGGCCATCGCCGGGTTAATCGTAGCGTCGGTACGTGCCCGCACCCGCCCTTTCACACACAGCACGTATTCACTGCGCACGCGGTCTGCTGCCTGGAAATGCTCTTGCGTGTCGGGGTCAAAGACCACCTGCACAATGCCCGCTCGATCGCGCATATCGAGGAAAATCACCCCACCATGATCGCGCCGCCTGTCGACCCAGCCATAAAGAGTGACCGCTTCATCAATGTTGGCCGTGCTCAGGGCGCCGCAATAGTAACTGCGCATAATTCCGTTTCCATCGTATGTCGAGTGAGGCCCAGGGGGCCGAGAAGCTAGCTGGCAGCTTTTGCGTCGCCGGCCTTGGTAGCACTGCTGGCGGGCTTTGAGTCGGCGGCCTTGCTGCCGCCGCTGTCCGTCGCCGCTGCAGGTGACGAGCTCTTATCGTCGCCACCGGCCGCCAGGTTTTTCTTGCCGCCGGTTTTGAAATCGGTCTCGTACCAACCGCCACCTTTCAGGCGAAACCCTGCCGCTGAGACCTTTTTACGTAATTCTGGCGCGCCGCACGCGGGGCAGTCCACCAATGGCTCATCACTGAGCTTGCGCAGCGCTTCGTGCAGTTGACCACAGGACTGACACTGATACTCGTAAATAGGCATGGTGTGTACTCGCCAATAAGGAAAAGGAGGCAGCAAAAATGAAGCCGCAAATTTTACCCCATGGCAAGGCGCAGGCCAATACTGCAGAAAGCGGAGTAACACCGGAAAAAAACGCCCCGGCACGGAAACGTGCAGGGGCGCAGGTAGCGGATGCTCGCCCGAATAACGGGCGGAGCAGTCAGACGTAACTCAGTTGTCAGCGAAGTCCTTCATTTTTTTCAGAGGACGCACTTTAACCGCAACGCTGGCAGGCTTGGCGGCGAAAGTAGTTTGTTCACCCGTGAAGGGATTGATGCCCTTACGCGCCTTCTTGGCAGGCTTCTTGACGGTCGTAATTTTCATCAGGCCGGGCAAAGTGAACTCACCAACTGCACGCTTCTTCAGGCTGCGTTCCATCAGCGATTCCAGCTCGCCGAGCACATCGCCCACCTGCTTCTTGCTCAGGCTGGTGCTCTCGGCGATGGTCGCCACGATTTGGGTCTTGGTGAGCTTGTCTTTAATCAGCGGAGCAACCTTCTTGGCTGGAGCAGCCGCCTGCTTAGCCGGAGCCGCCTTCTTTGCTGTTACTTTCTTAGCCGCTGCCTTCTTGGCAGGTGCTTTTTTCGCTGCTGCTTTTTTCGTCGCCATAGTCTTTAAACCTTCGTCTTGGTAAGTGAGGACACGCATAGAAGCCACACTGACTACTGCCGCAAAGCGAACAGCACCGCTGCCAACAGGCTCACGATCAAATATTAACCATGAAACGCTGTAATACAAGCGTTTTAAAGGCACGCTGGTGAAAAAAACGCTGTTTTAGCTGTGTTTTGCACCGATTTGGCGCGCAGCACCCTCAAAGTCGCCACGCCCGGTGGCAAGGAGCAGCGGCAGCATGCTGTACCAGCGCCGCCTTCAGACGTAAACTGAGCGCCTATCAAATCCGCCTTTGGGACCCTACATGCGCACCAGCCAGTACCTTATCAGCACGCAGAAAGAAACGCCGGCGGACGCCGAAGTCATCAGCCATCAGCTTATGCTGCGCGCAGGCCTGGTGCGCAAGCTCGCTGCGGGGTTGTATACCTGGCTGCCACTCGGCCTGCGTGTGCTGCGCAAAGTCGAACAGGTGGTGCGTGAGGAAATGAATGCCAGCGGCGCCCTGGAACTCAGCATGCCCGTGGTGCAGCCCGCAGAGTTGTGGCAGGAATCCGGCCGTTGGGAGCAGTACGGGCCGGAACTATTGCGTATTCAGGACCGTCACCAACGTGACTTCTGCCTGGGCCCCACCCACGAGGAGGTCATCACCGACTTGATGCGCAACGAAGTACGCAGCTATAAGCAGCTACCCTTGAACCTTTACCAGATCCAAACCAAGGTTCGCGATGAGATTCGCCCCCGTTTTGGCATCATGCGCGGCCGCGAATTTCTAATGAAAGATGCCTACTCATTCCACATCGACCAGGCCTCGCTGGAATCTACGTATCAGGTGATGCACCTGGCCTACAGCACTATTTTCCGCCGGCTTGGGCTGGACTTCCGTCCGGTGATTGCCGACAACGGGAGCATTGGTGGCAGCGCATCGCACGAATTTCACGTGCTGGCCAATGCCGGTGAAGACGATATCGCCTTCAGCGACAGCAGTGACTATGCCGCCAACGTGGAAATGGCCGCTGCACTGCCTCCCAATGGTGACCGCGAAGCCGCCACCGAGGCACTGCGCGAAGTGCCGACACCGGGCGTGCGCAGCATCGAAGAACTGGCCACAGCACTTGTAGTTCCCGCCAACCGCACCGTCAAAACGCTGCTGGTGGAAGGTGATGAGCCCGGCTCGCTGATTGCACTCGTGCTGCGCGGTGACCACAACCTCAACGCACTCAAAGCCGCGAAACTGCCCGGGGTGAGCAATCCGCTGACGCTGGCAAACGAGGACGCGGTGCGCAAGGCCTGCGGAGCCAGCTTTGGCTCACTGGGCCCGGTTGGCTTGCCTGTGCCAATGATTGTCGACCACAGCGCCGCTCACCTGGCCGACTTCATCTGCGGCGCCAACCGTGACGACGCCCACCTGCTGGGTGTGAACTGGGAGCGCGACTGCCCACTACCCCGGGTCGAGGATTTACGCGATGTTGTTGAGGGCGACCCCAGCCCCGATGGCAACGGCAGCTTGCTTATCCGCCGCGGCATTGAGGTGGGCCATATTTTCCAGCTCGGGCGCAAGTACAGCGAGGCCATGCAAGCGAACGTGCTGGATGAGCAAGGCAAGAGCGTGACCATGACGATGGGCTGCTACGGGATTGGTGTCAGCCGCATTGTGGCCGCAGCGATCGAGCAGAACCACGATGACCGGGGCATTATCTGGCCGGCTGCCATGGCGCCTTTCCAACTGGTGCTGGTGCCCCTCAATATGCAGAAGTCCGCCGCGGTGGCAGCCTGCGCGGAAACACTCTACGAGCAGTTCCGCGCGGCCGGCGTCGATGTACTGCTCGACGATCGCAATGAACGGCCTGGGGTCAAGTTCGCGGATATGGAGTTAATTGGCATTCCTCACCGCCTGGTAATTGGCGACCGTACGCTGGCAGAAGGACAACTGGAATACAAAGGCCGCGGCGATGAAGAGGCCACTTTAATTCCGGTGGAAAAAGGCCTCGCTCTGATGCTTGAGCGCCTGCAGCGCTAATGCCTGGCCCGCGTGCCGCGTGGCTACGCTGGCTCCCAGCGGTGGGGCTGGTGCTGGCACTTTTCGCCGCCACCGGCACACGCGCTCAACCGGAAGACCCGCTTGAGCGCGAAGCACTGCGCACCTTTCTCGACCAAACAATTAACAGCGCCGAGAGCTTCCAGGATCGTTACGATGCCGAGGTCTGGCTGGTCGACATGTCGGCACGGCTCGATCGCTATATAAGGGATCCCGAAGAGCGGCTGTTAATTCTGCGCCAGGTACATGCGGCCGCAGTGCGCGCCTCACTGCCCCCGGAACTGGTGCTCGCAGTCATTGAAGTCGAGAGCCATTTCGACCGCTTTGCCATTTCACGGGTAGGAGCTCAGGGGATGATGCAAGTGATGCCTTTCTGGAAGAACGAAATAGGCCGAGCCGACGACAACCTCACGCTAAACCTCACCAACTTCGAATATGGCAGCCGAATTCTGCAGTTCTATTTGGACCGGGAGAAAGGCGACCTGCACCGGGCACTGGCCCGTTACAACGGAAGTGTGGGCAGCCGTCGCTACAGCAATAAAGTCTATGAAGCCTGGTCGGGGCGCTGGCGCACCGGGCCGCTCAACTGGTAAAAGCTAACGAAACTCACCCGGCGGCAAGCCCGTCCACTTTTTAAACGAGCGGTGAAAGGCGCTAGGGTCACTGAAGCCTAGCGCCTCCGCCACATCAAAAATCGATAGCTCTGGCTGGCGCAGCAAACTGATGGCGCGATCCCGCCGCGCTTTATCTTTGATTCGCTGATAAGAGGTACCCTCACTCTCCAGCCGGCGCCTCAAGGTACGAGCAGACATATTCAACTCACGGGTTAGCGCAGCAAAGCTGGGCAAATCGGCACGCAAATCATCCCCAATAATCCCCCTGATACGGCGGGTGACACTGTCATGGCCTACCTCCGGTGCGTGTAATAACAGGTAAGGTGCGAGCGCCATAAACTGGGCGAGCTCTTGCTCATTGCGGCTGATCTGCACTTCAAGATGCCGCGCGCTGAACGTCAGCGCGTTAGAGGAAGCACCAAACGCCACCGGACCCGGAAAAAAATAGCGCAGTGAATCAGTGCGCTCAGGTGCCGGGCCGGCACAGGTCGCTCGAATCACATCGATCTCCTGCCCGATCAGCCAGCCACAAAACCGCAACCAAATCGCCAGCCCGGCCAGCACCCGATGCTGGTGGCGCGCAGTGACACCGGCGCCCACGTAAGACAGCGTGGCATGACGCCCATCTTCATGCACCCAAAGGCAATTTTCCTGTGGCGGGCGATGCCGCGCTCTGCAGCTGGAATTAAATTCAATGGCGCGCTGCATGGCCGTCGCCAGCGTACCGCCCCCGAGCATACTGAGCGCCACCATCCGCAGCGTGCCGGACGGCGTCTCAGCATCAGGCATAACGCCCAGCGTCTCATCGTTAAAGTGCCGGCACAGCGCACTGCAAAGACGGCTATATTGCTGTGGTGTGGTGTGTGCAATCGGTGCCGCTGCGCGCAGCGGATCAAACGGAAAACCCGCACGGGACAGCAGGTGATCGCGCGGCAGCCCCGCGTGCTCAATAGTTTCCAGCAGGCTGCGGGTCAGAGCAACAGGCACCGGTGTCGTGAGGGTTTTCGCTGGAACCGACATACGGCAACTACTCACACGCTACTCCGTGTATGTATTCAGGCCCTGAGTATAATGTGCTTGGCGAGGCAAGCCCAAGCCTATACACCACAGCCAATCGTAGCTTTTTGTACCGCAAACGCTTTCCTGACAAACCCCAATATTTGACAAGCCTCGCCTGCCTGCCCACTATGCTCCCCTACCCTGCCGCCTCAAGCAAGCGCACTGCGATGAACGATATCAATCAGCTGAGCAAGTGGAACCGCGATCTCTCGCAGGTAATTGCCGCGCTCGGCTCTGCACAGTTTTTCCCCACTCTGATCGCGGCTATTCAGGGGCAAGTGCGCTTTGACTACCCACAAATCTGGCTGTACCACCGCGACCTGCCGCCTCAAGTCCTTTACCACGAGATACCGGCTGCTGCAGTGACGGCACAAATCACCACTTATTTGGAAGGCCCCTACCGGGAAGATCCCTTCTACCAAACCTCAATGAATCAGCCGCGCTCCAAGTTTTATCGCCTGTCCAGAATCACCGCGGGCAAGCTGCGAGAAACCGAATACTACCGCGACTATTATGCCGACACCGGCACTGTAGACGAGGCGATATACCTGTCCCGCCTGCAGGCAGGCAGCGTCATCAACCTGTGCATGATGCGACTGCCCAGGCATGGCGCCTTCACCGAGCAGGAATACGAAACACTGTACCTGCTCGCAGAGCCTATTTCAGAGCTGATCAAGTCGCATAGCGAACACGATGAATTCGCCGTCACCCACCTTATTCAGCCGGGAATTGACCATCAAATTGACCTCGCCTTTCGTACCTTTGGCGCCTCCATGCTATCGCCACGGGAAAAGGATGTACTCGAATTAATGCTGCGCGGCTATGGCACAGATACCTCAGCGGACCGCCTGGGCATCGCTCTGGAGACGGTTCGCCGGCACCGTAAAAGCATTTACCGAAAGCTCGACGTCAGTTCACAAACTGACCTGTTTTCCCTCTTTATCAACTCACTGACCTGCCTTGGACAAGCGGCAGGTGACGACCCCTTACGAATCTATATGTCCCCCAGCCAATGAGTGCCCGAACGCAAGCCCGTCACCTGCCCCGGGTGGGGCATTGAATCGCGAGGCCACTTTGCCGATAGTACTACCTTACTGGCTAGAGTCACGGTGTCCGAATGTCCCTTGAAGCCGACTGGTTCCTGCGGGCCCATCCGGAAGTTACCACCGTTGAAGCACTGCTGCCTGATTGCAACGGCATCATGCGCGGCAAGTGGCTGCCGAGGCACAAACTCGGCAAAATTTTTGATGGCGAACTAAAACTGCCAAAAACTGCGCTCAGCCTGGACATCTGGGGCCGAGACGTTGAAGAACTGGTGTTTGCTTCGGGCGATGCCGACGGTATCTGCCGGCCCGTTGAGGGTTCTCTGTTACCCACCCCATGGTCGCCTGGCGGCCAGCATGGGCAAATCATGCTCTCTATGTTCGATGCCGATGGCATGCCCTACCTGGGAGACCCGAGACACGTCCTGAAACAGGTGGTGTCGCGCTATCAAGAGGCTGGCTGGACCCCGGTGGTGGCAGCAGAACTCGAGTTCAGCCTGGTCCGATGGGACAACGTAGTCCCGCTGCACACCTGTCCATCGCCCGCCGGCGGGCCCCCAATCGGTGGCAATATGTATGGGCTGGATGTTCTCAACCAGCACCAGAAGATGATGGAAGACCTGCGCATAGCCTGCGAACTGCAAGACCTGCCCTTCGATGGCGTGGTCAAGGAATCCGCACCTTCACAGTACGAAATCAATATGCAGCACGTGCCCAGCCCGGTGCTCGCAGCAAAACAGATCCTTATGATGAAGCGCCTGATCAAAGGTGTGGCACACCAGCACGGGCTCGTCGCGAGCTTCATGCCCAAGCCCTTCGAGGATGAGGCGGGCAACGGCATGCACGTGCATGTGAGCATGCTCGGCCCACAGGGGCAAAACATGTTTGATGATGGCACGGAACGCGGCACCCCCCTGCTGCACCACGCAATCGCCGGTTGCCTGCAGCACATGAGCGACTCGATGATCATCTTTTCGCCGGGCTACAACGGCTATCGCCGCTTCCAACCGGGCACTCATGCACCGACCTACCCCTGTTGGGGCTATGAAAACCGCACGGTTGCCGTGCGCGTTCCCGCCGGATCCCACGCGGCCCGTCGCCTTGAACACCGGGTACCCGGTGCCGATGCCAATCCCTACCTGCTGCTCGCGGTGATTCTGGCGGCCATGCTTGACGGCATAGAGCAACAAACATCTCCAGGCAGCCCCACGCGGGGCGATGGCTACGCGCAAAAGACCGGCTCATTGCCCGGCTATATGCACGAAGCGCTGGACCGCTTCCGCAGCTCCGACTTCATTCGCGCAGCCCTCGGAGGCGAAATGCAGCGTATTTTTACGCTAACCAAGCAGCAAGAAGTCGCGGAGTTTCGGCGGCGGGTGTCGCTATTGGAATACCAGTCTTACCTCGAGCGCACATAACCACACAAGGAACCTCGCCAACCGCGCGCGGTCAAATACCTTCCAGCGGGCCCGGAGCGCACACGACACCAGGCCATAACCGACCCTGCCCGCATTCTCTCAAGCGCGGTACAATTCGCCCATGATCACGAACGCTCACAGCCACACTACCCTACGCCGGCTGGCACGCTTCGTTGCGGCCGCAGTGCTATGCCACAGCGCTGCATCAATGGCCCAGCCAGAGGGCATGCAAGACTGCCTTGCCGGCCTGGGCAGGCAACACCAGCAAGCTACTACCCCGCTGGGGCCGGACATCCAAATCGTCAGCTGGAACATTCAGAAGGCCAGCAATGCAGGATGGGCCGAGGATCTGCAGCTATTCGCCACCGGCGCTGAGCTCACCTTTCTGCAAGAGGCATCTGTGGCCGCTGCCATACCGCGCGCCATGCCAGAAACGGGTTTTTTGGCGTTCGCGCCAGGGTATCGGAATGCGAGTGACGTGACGGGAGTACTCACACTCAGCCGGCATGCCGCGAGCCTGGAGTGCGAATTTTCTGCCGTTGAACCACTGCTGCAAACGCCCAAAGCCACCTCAGTAACTGAATACCCTCTGCTCGATAGAGATGAACGCTTACTCGCCATCAACATTCACTCGGTGAACTTCAGCTTTGGCCTGCAACGCTATAGAGAGCAGTTGCAAGCACTGTCGAACGTAATCGACCGCCACTCAGGCCCCGTGTTGATTGCCGGCGACCTGAACACGTGGAACAGCAACCGGATAGACGCCCTGCGCGACTTCATGGCAGCACACGACTTGACCGCAGTCACCTTCATGCCCGACCTGCGCACGACCATTTTTGGCAACGCGCTAGACCATGTGCTGGTGCGCGGCCTGAACGCCGCATCTGCCGTTGTCATTCCCGTCGAAACCTCCGATCACAACCCGCTGCTGGTCAGCCTCCGGCTTCCCTGAGCAAGACTTTTCTGCCATGACACGCTACTATGCGGAAACACCTTCACCTGCCTGAGCATTGCCTTTCATGCCCAATTCGACTGCGAAACCCCCTCTAATTCTGGCCAACACAGTAATTTTTGCCGGCTTCCCCTTACTGGCGCTGGTTCTGGTTCCGTTATGGGGTATCTACCATGGTTTCTCTGCAGCGCAGTGGTTGTGGGCGCTGGTGTTCCTGTACCTGAACGGCCTGTCCATTACCGGTGGCTATCACCGCCTCTGGGCGCACAATGCCTATCAAGCGCACCCTGCACTGAAATGGTTTTTTGCTCTTTGGGGCGCCGGCGCACTGCAAAACAGCATTCTGATTTGGGCTTCAGACCACCGTCGCCATCACCGCCACGTCGATGATAACGACCAGGATCCCTACTCCGCCGGGCGCGGCCTTTGGTTCAGCCACATAGGCTGGATGTTACGCAACTACCCTAGCGGCGTGAACGACTTCAGCAACGCGAAAGACCTGGAACGTGACACCGTTGTTATGTGGCAACACCGCCACTATGTGGCGCTCACCACGTTCATGAATTTGGGGCTGCCCATACTACTGGGCCTCGCACTAGGCGATGTGATCGGCACGGTCTTGCTGGTCGGCCTGCTGCGTCTGGTGATCAACCACCATGTAACCTTCTTTATCAATTCACTGGCGCACTTCTGGGGCACTCGGCCCTACACCGAATCCAACAGTGCTCGAGACAACGGCTTTCTGGCCTTCCTAACCTACGGTGAGGGTTACCACAATTACCACCATATTTTTCAGAACGACTACCGCAATGGCATTCATTGGTGGCACTGGGACCCTACCAAGTGGCTAATCCGCGCGTGCGCCAGCCTGGGATTGGCGAGCAATTTAAACCGGGTGCCTGACTTCCGTATTCAGCGAGCACTACTCGACACTCAGTTTGCCAAGGTGCGCCGCGAATTAGAGAACAAGCTGGGCCATGAAACCCTGCGTGACTTGCTGGAGCGCGAGTATCAGCTATTCACCGAATCAGTCAATCAATGGCGCGCACTGCAATCTGAACGTTATGATCAGAAGGTGGCTGGGCTGGGCGATGCACTGGAAGCGCGGCGCCTGCAAATTCTCGACAAGTGGGAGCATGCTGCGCTGCGCTCGCGCCTGTGCGAGTTGGAATATGCACTGAAAAACCAGCGAGAGCGCTTAAGCATGTTGCTGCAGCAGTTGCAGTTGCAGCCCGCGGCAGGCTGATCCCGAGGCACTCCATATACGTAACAGTCACACTCGGCGCAACACACCTTTCGCTTTCACAGGAGACGCTTCATGACCAGCTCACTGTACGACTTTACTTGCGCGTTGCCCAACGGCACATCCGCAACACTGGAAGATTACCGGGGCAAGGTGCTGCTGGTAGTGAACACCGCGTCAAAGTGCGGTTTTACACCCCAGTTCGCCGGCCTGGAAAAGCTCTACACCAGTTTCCACGAGCGCGGTTTTTCCGTTCTGGGATTTCCGTGCAACCAGTTTGGCAAACAGGATCCCGGCAGCAACGATGAAATCATGGAGTTCTGCCAGCTGAACTACGGCGTCAGCTTTCCCATGTTCGCCAAAATCGACGTTAACGGCGGCGACGCAGACCCCCTGTTCAAACACCTGAAGAAGCAGGCCCCGGGCGCTTTGGGGTCGCAGGGTATCAAATGGAATTTCACCAAGTTCCTCGTTGATAAAGAGGGGAATGTGGTGAAGCGCTACGCGCCCACCACGCGACCTGAAGATATCAGCAAGGATATCGAATCACTGCTGGCCTGATGATTAGTGCTCCCGTGTCGCCAGAAAGGCAATATCGGGCCAACGCTCTTGCATCAGCGCCAGGTTGACGCGGGTGGGCGCCAAGTACGTCAGGTGCCCGCCCCCATCGATCGACAGCTGGTCAGACGCTTTCTTACGAAACTCTTCCAGCTTGCGTGGATCGTCGCAATGCACCCAACGCGCGGTGTACACGTTTACCGGCTCATAACCTGCCTCGACCTTGTACTCGTCAGCCAGCCGGTACACCACAACATCAAACTGCAACTGGCCCACCGCCCCAACAATCAAATCAGATGAGTTCAGCGGCGCGAACACCTGTGTCGACCCTTCTTCCGAAAGCTGCTGCAAACCCTTCTGCAGCTGTTTCGATTTCATTGGATCGCGCAAACGGATACGACGAAACAGTTCCGGCGCGAAGTGGGGGATGCCGGAAAATTGCAGGTCTTCACCCTCAGTAAACGTATCGCCGATCTGAATGGTACCGTGATTGTGCAGGCCGATAATATCACCGGCAAATGCCTCCTCAACCAGCACCCGCTCTCCTGCCTTAAAGGTGACCGCATCCACAATCCGCACATCCTTGCCGATGCGTGAGTGACGCATTTTCATACCTTTTTCGTAGCGGCCCGAGCAGATGCGTAAAAAGGCGATTCGATCGCGGTGACGAGGATCCATATTCGCCTGGATTTTGAATACAAAACCAGAAAATATCGCTTCTGCCGCGCTGACTTCGCGCTGGGCAGCTTCGCGCCCTTGCGGTGCAGGCGCCCACTGAACGAAGTCATCCAGCATCTCGCGTACGCCAAAGTTACCGAGCGCCGTGCCAAAAAAGACCGGGCTCTGTTGGCCGGCCAAAAAAGCCTGCTGGTCAAAACGGTGGCTGGCACCCCGCACCAGCTCAATTTCTTCGGCGAAAGACTCCCATTCGTCTCCCAGCAGCGCACGTGCCTCGTCGCTCGCCAGCCCTTGAATGCGTTTATCGTCGGGCAAAATACTCCCCTGGCCCGGCGTAAAAACGTGAATGACATCGGTGTAGAGGTTGTAAACACCCTTGAATTCGCGGCCCATACCTATCGGCCAGTTGATGGGCGCACAGGCGATGTTAAGCACAGATTCGACCTCGTCTAACAGGTCGATAGGGTCACGAATATCACGATCCATTTTGTTGACGAAGCCAAAAATCGGCGTGTCGCGCAGGCGGCACACATTCATCAGCTTGATGGTGCGGTCCTCCACACCTTTGGCGCCGTCAATCACCATCAGTGCCGAGTCCACTGCCGTGAGGGTGCGGTAGGTGTCTTCCGAAAAATCCTCGTGACCGGGCGTGTCGAGCAGGTTCACCGTACGCCCGTGATAGGGAAACTGCATCACCGAGGAGGTCACGGAAATCCCGCGCTCCTGCTCCAGAGTCATCCAGTCGGACGTGGCATGCGGCCCGCGCTTGCCCTTCACACTGCCCGCTACCTGAATGGCGTTCCCCAGCAGCAGCAGCTTTTCGGTGATCGTCGTTTTACCCGCATCGGGGTGAGAGATGATGGCGAATGTGCGTCGGTTGGCAACCGCCTTTGTCAAATCTGCCATGTTGGAACCCAGTGGAAAAACGGCGAAGTATACGCGCTTTAGCCGCGGCGGGCAGCGCTTCCGGAGGAACCTTGGTACCGTAATACTGTCACTACCCCCGTGCTTTTTCGTTATACTGCTCATGCTCCATCAGCGTGCGATGCCCCGTCAGGTAGGAATTTCATGAAACGTTTTATCGTCGCAGGGCTGGCTCTTGCTACTCTTGCCGCTGTACTGTGGCCACGGCTACAACCTTTTTCGGCAACCACCAGCGCGGGAGCACCCGTCAACCGCGCGGCAACCGCGGTGCGCACTCAGCGCATTCAGCCCGAATCGTTCGAAAGTCGGCTATTCTTCAACGGCACACTCGCTGCTGAACAGTCCATCACCATACTCAGCGAACTGCGCGGCAAAGTCGAAAAAATTCTCTTTCTGGATGGTCAGATGATCCGCGCAGGCGACCCCATCATCACCATTGAGTCGGCCGAACTCAGCGCAGAGCTGCGCTCGTTGGAAGAACAGCTAACTCTCGCCAGCACACAGGCGGACCGGCTGCAGAACCTGTTCGGTACCGGCGCCGTGACCGCCAGCGATCGCGATGACGCCATAAGCCGCAGGGAAGTGCTGCGCGCTGAGGCCGCCCGAGTGCGCGCACGCCTGGCGAAAACCACCATAACCGCGCCTTTCGACGGCACGCTAGGACTGCGCCACGTCAGCACCGGCGACCTGATTGAGGCCGCCACCCTCATTACCACGCTACAAACCGTAGCGGACCTGTATGTGGACTTCAGCGTGCCAGAACGCTATCGACAGCAACTCAGCGTAGGCACGCGTTTGTCACTGATCGTCAGCGGCCACGCCAATCCATTTGCGGCCGTGGTGCGCGCCATCGACCCGCGCATCGACCTGAACACTCGCACACTCACCGTGCGCGCAGATGTGGAAAATCCACACAGCCTGCTATTACCGGGCAACTATGCTCGCGTCGAGCTGGTCACACGCAACGACGCAGCGCTGGTGGTCCCCAGCATTGCCGTTTTGCAGAACCTGGAAGCAGTGACGGTATTCACCGTGGAGGATGGCATTGCCGTCAGCCATGAAGTAAAAACCGGCTACCGCGATGCGCGCCGCGTCGAAATTCTTAGCGGGCTGGAGCCTGGCATGGAAGTCATCACCTCCGGCATTCAATCCATTCGCAACGGGCAAGCGGTAAGCGTTCAACGCAGCCTGGACCTCAGCTAATGGCCCTGCATGAAATCAGTATCCGCCGGCCGGTGCTGGCGGTCGTCATGTCCATCATTATTATCGTCTTCGGCCTCATAGGCCTGCGAGAACTGGGGGTGCGTGAGTTTCCTATGGCCCAGCGCCCAATCATCTCGGTGCAAACGGCCTACCCGGGGGCCAATGCCAGCGTAGTTGAAAGCCAGATCACCGAAGCTCTGGAAGAAGAGCTGAACACGGTAGCGGGCATTCGCACTATGACCTCCATCAGCCGCGACGGGTTGAGCACGGTCACCACTGAGTTCTCCCTTGGTGACGATCTGGACACCGCCGCGAACGACATTCGCGACCGCGTGGGTTCCGCCATGCGGCGCCTGCCCAACGCTGCGGAAGCCCCGACCATTTACAAGGCCGACGCTGACGGCGACCCGATCATCTTCCTCAGCGTGCGCAGCCAGCAGCGCAACCTGATGGAGCTGAGCGCGCTGGCAGATAACCTGTTCAAGTCGCGCTTCGAAACGATCTCCGGCGTCGGCCAGGTCGATATCTGGGGGTACAAAGAGTACGCTATGCGCCTATGGCTGGATGCAGACGCGCTGATTGCTCACGGGCTCACCGCCATTGATGTACGCGAGGCGCTGCAGGCCGCCAATGTGGAACTCCCGACCGGCACGCTTGAGGGGGATGTTGTTGATATCAATATCCGCACCCTGAGCCGCATGGGTGACGACCCGGAAGACTTCAATAACCGCGTGATACGGCGGGAGGGAGATCGGCTGGTTCGCCTAAGGGATATTGGCCGCGCAGAGATCGGCCCTCTGAACGAGCGCACCGTGCTGCGCCGCGATGGCATTACCAATGTTGGCGTGGTGCTGCGCCCACAAAGCGGTGCCAATGAAATTGCCATTGCAGACGAGTTCTACCGCAGGATGGCGGTCATTGAACGCGACCTGCCAGACGATGTCGACATTGCAGTAGGCTTCGACACCACCACGTTTATTCGCGCCAGCATTCTTGAGGTAATGCAAACCTTGGGAATTGCGCTGCTGCTGGTCTGCGCGACCATTTTTGCCTTCCTGCGCGAGTGGCGCACCACCATCATCCCCCTGCTGACAATTCCCATCGCCCTGATCGGGACGTTCTTTGTGCTCTACCTGGCGGGGTTCTCTATCAATGTGCTCACTCTGCTGGGCATGGTGCTGGCTATCGGCCTGGTAGTTGACGACGCCATTGTTGTCGTGGAGAACATCTACAAAAGGATTGAACAGGGCCAGCTCCCGGCTATCGCAGGTGCCGAAGGGGTGAAGGAAATCTTCTTTGCCGTGATCGCCACCACGTTGGCCCTGGTGGCGGTTTTTGCGCCGCTGATATTCCTTGGCGGCCTGACCGGGGTACTGTTCCGGGAGTTTGGGGTAACACTGGCCGCCGCGGTGATCATTTCGTCCTTCGTCGCACTGACGCTTGCGCCCATGCTCTGCGCCCGCTTCCTGAAGAATCGCGCGCAACACCCAGCCTTGTACCTGGCAACAGAACCCTTCTTCCTGCGCATGGCAGACGGCTACCGCGGCTCGCTGCGAGCATTCCTGCGCCATCGCAGCTGGGCCGGGCTCATCTTGCTAACCTGCATCGCTCTGATCGTTATTCTCTTTCGCAGCATGCCTCAGGAATTGGCGCCGCTGGAAGACCGAAGCCAGCTCTTTGTTTCCGCCCGCGGCCCCGAGGGCGCCGGCTTCGATTATATGTCGGAAGCCATGCGCGAGCTGGACGCAGTGATTGGAGAGGCGGGAGGCGATGCCGTGAGAGCGCGCCTCACCGTCACCTCACCTGGCTTTGGCTCATCGACCACGGTCAATACCGGCTTTTCCCGCGTCGTTCTGAAAAACCCGGACCAGCGTGAACAAACCCAGGCACAGGTGGCAGCGAGCCTCACTGCGGCGCTTGCCGAATTTCCGTCCTTACAAACCTTTGTGCGACAGTTCGAAACCATCAATGTGGGCGGGCGCGGCTTGCCCGTGCAGTTCGTGGTGCAGAACACCGACCTGGAAAAAGTTCGCGAGGTGATTCCCCGGTTTCTGGAGCGCGCCCAGCAGCACCCGGCCTTCAGCTATGTGGATGTGAACCTGAAGTTTAACCAGCCCGAACTGGTACTGGAGATTGATCGGGACCGGGCCGAAGCCATTGGCGTGAACACGCGGGAGATCGCCGACATCGTGCAGGCCTCATTCAGCGGCCAGCGCTTCGGTTACTTCCTCAAAGACGGAGAGCAATACGAAATCATTGGGCAGATGGCCCGCCAGGGGCGTAACGAGCCGGCCGACCTGACACGGCTCTCCGTGCGCGCCGCCGATGGCACACTGGTGCCGCTGCCCAACCTGGTGACGGTGCGCGAGCAGAGCTCTGCTCCCGTGCTCTACCGCTTCAATCGATTTACCGCAGCCACCTTCTCGGCCAACCTCGCCGAAGGTGTGGCATTGGAGGGCGGCATCCGTGCCATGCGTGAAGTGGCCAACGAAGTTCTGGATGACAGCTATGCCACCGAGCTTGCCGGTCAGTCGCGAGAATTCGCCGAAACCGGCAGCAGCCTCATTTTCGTTTTTGTGCTCGCCCTGCTACTGATCTACCTGGTGCTGGCAGCACAGTTTGAGAGCTTCCGCGACCCGCTGGCCATTATGCTCACGGTGCCCATGGCGATCACCGGCGGCCTGATAAGCCTGTGGTACTTTAACCAGACTTTGAACATTTTCTCCGAAATTGGCTTGATCATGCTTATTGGCCTGGTGACCAAAAATGGCATTCTGATTGTCGAGTTTGCCAACCAGCGCCGAGCGGCCGGGCTGAGCATTAACGATGCCGTAGAGGAAGCTGCGGCGGCACGTTTCCGTCCTATTCTCATGACCACGCTGTCCACGGTAATGGGCACACTGCCTATTGCCCTGGCATTGGGCGCAGGCTCGCAAAGCCGGGTGCCACTGGGCCTCGCTGTCATTGGGGGGATGATTCTCGGGTCTCTACTGTCACTCTACGTGGTGCCGGCGGCCTATCGCGTGCTCGCCAAGCGCTCCACCTAAGCACAGCGCGAGGTTATACTCTGCGGGTGACTGCATCCCTTCGCCACTCCGCCTATAGCCCCTCGCTGGCCAACCTGCGCAGCCTGCTGGCTATTCGCGCTATCGCCCTACTCGGCCAAGCCGGGGTATTAGGCTATGTGCTGCTGGTCAGCCGCACGACGCAGAGCCTCTGGGGCATGGCGGCCAGCCTTGTGCTACTCGGCGT
>JANQUV010000090.1 GCA_030730585.1 Haliea sp. | reverse complement strand
GACTATGGTGTTGCGAGGTGTTGTGTTTATACATGAGCTATTTCCTCGGGATAACGTCACTGCCTGTATGTTGGGGTGCTTGGGAATACGCTGTATTCTCTCAATATCGACATTGCTCATAGTATGAACGTGCCCGCTTGCTTAGCGGCCTTTTGGTCGACGGTTCCCGGTGTTTGGTTTGCATAGGCTGACCGCCATCTTGCTGCAACATGCAGGCGCTGGGTTAGCATGCTGGTCAGTCAAAAAACAGGAGAGTGGGCATGAAATTCTGGCAAGCGCTGGTTTGGACTGAACCAGATCAGCTGGTGCCTTTGGCACGTTTTGCTGAGGAGCTGGGTTTTCACGGTGTTTTTAACGCGGACCATGCAGTGTTTCCGGAAACCGTTCACTCGCGATACCCCTATGCGGAGGACGGGATGCCGCCAATGACGGCGGATTCGCCATACCCCGACTGCTGGGTGAGTATCGCCTTTATGGCGGCGGCAACCCAGCGCCTGCAGTTCACAACATCGATTTATGTATTGCCGCTACGCAATCCCTTTGAAGTCGCCAAGGCGACGGGTTCCCTCGATATATTTAGCGGCGGGCGTTTTGCGCTGGGCGTGGGTGCCGGCTGGATGGAAGATGAGTTTGATATCTATGGCGTGCCGTTTCGTGCCCGTGGGCAACGCATGGATGAGATGATCGATGTGATGCATAAACTCTGGCAGGGAGGCATGGTGGACCATGAAGGCCCGCTGTTCCCTTTCCCACGCCTGTGTATTGAGCCGGCGCCCGGGCACCATGTGCCTATTTATGTCGGAGGTGCGAATGAGGCCGCGTTGCGCCGTGCAGCGGTGCGAGGCGATGGTTGGATCGGTGCGGGCAATCATCCCGATGAAGTGCCGGCACTGATGGCCAGGCTACAAACGTTGCGCGAGGCGGCTGGGCGCGCTGCTGAACCTTTTGAGACAATCGTCGGCCTTACCACTCCTGCCGACGTTGCCACTTTGCAGCGCCTTGAAGAGTCGGGCATGACCTCAACGGTTAATATGCCTTTCAGCTTTGCGCTTGGCAAACAGTCCACGCTGGACGCCAAAAAGCGTTTTATGGAAGACTTTGAGCGGCGCATCATGCGGCCGCTGCGCGGTTAGTGTATTCATTGATTGGCGGAGAAACTCTCATGTCTGAACTTCCTCTGGTGCGTATCCATGCTCCCGGCATTGTGACGATGGATTCGGTGGAGACCCCCGAAGCCGGCCCCGATGATGTGCTGGTTGCAGTGCGCCAGTGTGGCATTTGTGGTTCGGATCTTGGCTATGCCGCCATGGGCGGCTTGCCCGGTTACCCTGTGCCAATGCCGTTGGGGCACGAGCTGGCGGGCGTGGTGCGGGAGGTGGGTAGCCGAGTGCAGGGCTTTGCGCCCGGTGATCGGGTGGTGGTCAACCCCACGGCGGGTGGTAACGCTATTGGTAACGGTGGCGCAGAGGGCGGTTTCGCACCTTTGCTGTTGGTGCGTGGTGTTAACCGCGATACTGGCATTCTGCTGCTGCTACCCGATACCCTCAGCGATGAGCAGGGCGCACTGGTGGAACCCTTGTCGGTAGCGATGCATGCGGTCAACCGCAGTGAACTGGTGCCTACCGACAAGCTGGTGATCTTTGGTGCAGGCCCTATCGGGCTTGGGGTGTTGTTGGTCGCCCGCTATGTTGGGCTAAGCCACTGCGTTGTTGTGGATCGCAGTGCGAAACGGTTGGCGCTGGCGGAGCAGCTGGGTGCCACGCCAGTGCATGCAGATCGCGAGGACGTGGCTGCGCGCCTGGGTGAGGTGTTTGGCAGTGTGCAGTACCTGGGCCAGACGCTGCCGGACGTTGACGTGCTGATCGAGGCAACCGGCGTGGGTGTGGTGTTCGAGCAATGCGTGCAGCTGGCGCGCTTTCGCAGCCGGATTACCGTGGTGGGTGTGCACAAGGCTCCCTGCCATATCGACTTACTGTCTGTGCTGGCGCGCGAGTTACGCATTAGCGGGTCTATGGCCTACCCGGATGAGTTCCCGGCGGTGATTGAGATGCTGGCGTCAGGGCGAGTGGATGCCAGCGCGTTGATCAGTCACCGGTTTCCCCTCAGTCAGTTTGATCAGGCATTTGCTCTTGCCGGGAATGCCGACCAGGCGGTGAAGGTGATGGTTGACTGTCAGCGCTAGCTGCGTTCGGGGCGCGCCGGGAACTGCTCGAAGTAAAACGCAAAACGCTCGCGCAGCGCTTCTGGGTCTACGCCAAAGTCTTCGCGCAGGTTGTAAATGACCCGGCCTTCTTTGCCCCTGGGATGGGCGGCGATAAAGGCTTCCATTTCCGTGCGCGCCTGGCGCGTTAGTTCAATGCCCGCTTGTGCGTAAATTTTCTCCACCATGCCCAGGTCGTCAGCCATGAACTCGTGGAATGGCACGTCAATCGTTTGTGCGGCGGGCAACGCGGGGCGGTCGCGCACGCAGGCGCGCAGCAGGTGCTCGATGCGATCGGTCCAGTAGTCGATGATGGCGCCGGTGTCGATACGTGTGCGGCCCATGCGAAAGCCGTAGGCAATCATGGTGACGGCTGACTGGATAACAGCGACGGGGTCGCGGTGGGTAATAACGTAGGTGGCGTCGGGAAACACATTTCTGAGTGCCGGGAGTTGTTCAAGGTGTTGCGGGCACTTCAGGACCCATTGATTAGGGCCGCGCGTCCACTGCAGCAATTTCAGTACGTCGCGCATGTAACGGTAATGTGGTGTTTGATCGTGAGCGTAGTAGTGGTCGCGCCAGCGCGGGCTGGGTGACAGCCACTCGAAGTTGTAAGACGCGAAATCAGGGCCCATGAGTTCCAGCTCTTCATGAATGTGATCGGGGTTCATGGGGTGCATGGCGGCCAGCAGCGGTGTCACCAGCTGCATGCCAGCCCAGGCGTCCGCGCAGCGCTGAAACCTGGGGTCGGTGCCATCATCCAGCAGCGCCTCGCCGGGCAGTGGAAGGGGTTCGTAGGATTCCCACAGCGGTAGCGAACGAAAGCGCGAGTCAGCGGCAAGCAAGTTGAGCAGGTGTGTGGTGCCCGAGCGGGGCAAGCCGGCAACGATAATGGGCCGCTCAATCGTTAAGTCCAATACCTCAGGGTGGCGGCGCCAGGCATCCTGCAGCAGCAACCGATTACTGGCGTAGCGCACCAGGTAGCCGAACAGGTTCACACGTTGGCTGGCGGTCATGTCCGGGTCGCTGCCCCATTCATCCAGCAGCAATTGCAGGCGCTCACGAAAATCGTTTGGGCCAAAGTCGGTTAAGCCGGTGCGCACGCGTGCCGCCTCAAGTACGGCGGCCTCGCTGAAGTCCAGCGTTTGCGTTGCACCCCAATCAAGAGCGGCTTGTTGCACCGTGGTCAGTTGCGGGGAGGTGAGGTCTGTTATTCGAAAGGCTTGGCTCATGGCGTTTTCCGAGTTCCTCGATGCGTTGGATGCCGCGGCTGAGCTTTGTGTGAGCCCGAAGTTTTGATACTGAAAAACACCAGTTTATGCATAGTAAGTAGGCCTTGATCGGGATGGCAAGCACAACTACTATCGGTAGCGTGTTTCAGGGTTCAACCCGGGGAGTCATAGAATGTCCGAAGACCAGCGTCTGCAAAAGCTTGGCCTGCCGCCGATTGATCAGATCGGGTTTGTGGTGAGGGATATGGATGCCTGGGTTGAGCGCTTTGATCCCGTGTTCGGCCCTTTTTCGTTTATGGATGGTTCGGTAAAAGGCGCGCAGTTCCGCGGCAAAAGTGAAGATGTCCAGTTGCGCCTCGGTTTTGGCCGTAGCGGCGATGTTGAAATTGAGCTTATCGAATGGCAGGGTGGGGTAAGCCCGCACAGTGAGTTCATTCAGTCTGGGCGTGAGGGTATGCACCACCTGCGCTTCCGGGTTGAAGACACTGACGGCTGGATAGAGCAGCTGGCGCCTTTAGGCTACACGCCATATTGGTACAAGCGCTGGAGCGCTGACACCATCTTTGCCTATCTTGAGCACCCGGATTTCCCGCTATATCTTGAACTGCTTCAAATGCCGCAGGAGGGGGCGGGGGCGGCACAATAGCCGCTGCTCGCGGTTTTTTCCTGTCACTTGGCAGTGCCGGTTGACTGGCATTGCGGCCCGGGAAGAAATAATCGCTGTATAAAGCGCGAAACCCTGTTTTTTTCCTCGCAGTGCTGTTGACCGCACGCGCCGCCATACCTATAATGCACAGCCTCGAATTTGGGCTGGCAATGTTGATTAGGCCCAGTATGAAGTGCCAAGGGGCCTTCAAGTCGAGGAAGTTTTGATGCGGGGTGGAGCAGCCTGGTAGCTCGTCGGGCTCATAACCCGAAG
>JANQUV010000089.1 GCA_030730585.1 Haliea sp. | reverse complement strand
TGGAGACGGTATCGAACCGGATTATCAATGAGATCTCTGGCGTGTCCCGGGTGACTTATGATGTGAGCAGCAAGCCGCCGGCGACGATTGAGTGGGAGTGAGTGGAATTGATGGATTTTGGTCGGTAATGTTGTAGACAAACATCTGTTTTAAATGGTTTAAGCCCCCCATTTTTTGTGCCAAAAAGAGTGGGCCTGGTATCTATTCCGGATCAGGACATTCAGCGGCCCACCCGGTGGGATCAACTGCAAAGGCACGGCCCCCACCGCCAGGATAATGGCCCGACTGCAACGCCGCCATGTCAGGCATGACACCACTGAAATCGGCATCGACCTCATAAACAGCCAGCTCCAGGCCGGTCGGTGCAGCACGACTATAGACGGCGATCACAAACGGCTGACGGCCAGGTATGCTAGCCAGCATGACCTTTTCGTAGCCCATTGATGCGCTGGGGAACTGCGGGCAGCCGAGTGATCGCAAAGTGACACCACGGATTCTCAGAGCATCGGTGACGTTGTACATGCCATCTGAGCCTGGTTCCTGCCAATTGATGCGAATGCCCGCCGCGTAGCGCGAGACGGCAATGCCAGCAGGCATGGCCGCTCCTGATACGGGAATTTACGCTTGCGGGCGCGCCACATCGACAACGCTCATCGCAAGTATGGTTTCCGCCATCGGCCCCGCCGCCATGGCCCATCGCCATTTGACCTAGCATTCGGCTCGCGCCCAAGGAGCCGCTGCAGGTTCGCGCTGCCCCCATTCCTGTTCACAAGTATCAAGGTAGGCGGTTTCTGTCTGGACGACTGGAAACGATTCCGTCTGCGCTAATGCGAATGCGGCGCTTGAGATCAGCGGCGCGAACGTGATCAACGAGCAAGTTTTCATGCCACACCCCCGCTCGAAACCTTGGCGTTTATAGAAGGGGCCTCGCGCAGTTTTCGCGCGAAAATATCGCAGACGGGTATCTTCTGCCATAGATCGGCCTGCCATCCATGGCGCGTCTGCTGCGATCCCTACTTCTGAAGCAGATAGCTCCGCATGGTCCCCTTCTCGTCCATCATGTCCCCGCCGATGTACTCCAGCCTTCGGCTGCCACGAGTCTCAGACTCGAAAACCAGCGCGTCGTTTTCCTTGTCATAGCTTTAGGTGACATCGACCATCTCGGTTGCTGCACCGCATCCCCCGACGATGGCCAGCACAGCGAGGCACGATGCAAGCATAAGATCACGCGAGAGAGTGTTCTTACTTTTTTGCACTGCCATAATCAAATGCACCTGAAATCCAAATACCAGCGCCGATGAAAAGACGGTTATAGAGCTAGAAAGGGCGTTTGCAATACGTGCTTAGTGTTTCAGTATTGCCGGTCAATACGAGAGAAATAAGAAGTTTTCCTTGGCGTATTTGGCAATTTGCGCTTCGGCGCATTTGCTTGAGAGATAGTTATTGAGGTGGAATTGGATACGGCAAGTGAGCGCAAGGGTGACCTGGCCTGGCTCCCGGATTGAGGCAGACATTACTGGTTGACCGATCGCGGAAAGATCGGTACCGCCATTGCGGCGCTGCGTTGGTTGAGTGAAGGGTGGGGTTACGAGGTGACCAGCATCGATGTGGTGGACGCGTATTACCGGGCGATGGACGCTGCCACCCGATTGAATAAGGCTGACGAAGTCAGCGAGCAGATTCGGCTGCTCGTCGAGGTGAACGACAATGCCGGAAGACAGAACGCGGCCAGACAGTTTGTTAGCCAGGCTTTGCAGGGGCGAATGCGAGACCATGGGGACGACAATTCCCCCGTGGGCGAAAATGGATGACTATTTGGGCGTTGATAAAGGTAACATATATGCTACCATCCGGATCACATGATCGAGGTTAGAGAATACCTTGATGCCGAGGGAAGCAGTCCATATGCCAAATGGTTCGATCGTCTGAATGTAGCCGCGGCGGTCAAGGTGGCGACAGCAATCTATCGGATGGAGCAGGGTAACCTCTCTAATGTCAAAGGAGTCGGTGCTGGCGTCTATGAATACCGGATTGATTTTGGTCCGGGGTATCGGATTTACTTCGGCAAGGATGGCGACCGGTTGGTGTTATTGCTCGCGGGCGGCACGAAAAAGCGACAGGATGCGGATATTGCGGCTGCAAAAGGGCATTGGCGCGACTACAAACGCCGAAAACGACAGGAGGTGTAACGATGGCTCTGACAAAAGATTTTAAGGACACCATTCAGGCACGCGCCCAACGGGATCCTGCGTTCCGTAAGGATCTGCTGCAGGAAGGAGCCGAATGCCTGCTCGCCGGTGACGTCGATACCGGCAAGGCAGTGCTGCGCGACTATATCAACGCGACGATGGGGTTCGAGGAGCTCTCCCAAGTCTTCGACAAATCGAGCAAGAGCCTCATGCGCATGTTCGGGCCGAAAGGGAATCCACAGGCGAGTAACCTGTTTGCTGTGATCCACTACCTGCAGGAGCAGGAGGGTATACACCTCGAAGTCAAAGCACGGAAGGTGGCCTAGGGTGGGGTGTGGCGGTGCTCAATCTGCATATTTTTCGAGTATTTTTAAGGATTTTCTGAGCATGGTATTTTTCATGGTATTACCGATTAGCAGGAAAATAAGCCATTGAAAATAATAGATAGAAATAGCTCATTGATAATCGAGTGGGAGTGAAGAAAGTAATATAAACCATTGAAAAATATGGAATTAAAAATATATTTTACGGCGTAATCTGCATCATCAATGGTATGTTTAATGGTATCCACTGCGTGGAGTGATGCAAACGGTGGCGATGCCATGAGAGGGGTGCTGTTGCAGGCATTGTATCGGAGAATACGAGTGACGTGTGCGCTTGAGCACTTTTGATCTGCCATGAGTTTTTTAGTGTAGTCGTTGAATAGCCGAAATTTTCTCGGGAATCCCAAGCTGGCCGCACTCCAACTTTAAAATTGCTTCAAGTAACTAGGTACGTTACAGTATCGCTTCATGGGAGGGGATAGCTATTGATTCACAGCTTTCGTGACCGCTGGCTAAGAGAGTTTTATCTGAACGATAAAACCAGCAAGAAGGTGCCCTCTGAAGTCGAAGATCGACTATTTAGGAAGCTGCAGTTAATCGATGACGCCACCTGTGATCTCGACTTGCGATTGCCGCCGAGCAATCAATTTGAAAAGTTGAGAGGAAACCTCGCAGGGAAGCACTCGATCCGTGTTAACAAACAGTGGCGGCTGGTGTTTAAGTGGTCAGGTGATCGCGGCGAGGCTCAGGAGATTTACTTGGATAACCATGATTATCGGTGAGAAAGTCTATGAATATCACTAAACGACAACCGGTCAGTGTCGGTGAAATGATTACGGAGGAATTCCTCGTGCCAATGGCGCTGACTCAGGGCCAACTGGCTGATGCGATGGGGGTCAGTCGAAAAACGGTCAATGAGTTATGTACTAATCGTCGTGCAATTACGGCAGATACGGCACTGATGCTGGCTACCGTTTTTGGCAATACCGCTGATTTCTGGTTGAATCTACAGCAGCGCAATGAGCTGTGGAAAGCGCTTAACACACCCAAGCGCCGAGCACGGATCGAAAGGGCTAAGGCGATTGCTGCTTAGGTTTGAATGACCATGGTATCGAGGGTGCCCAACTGAGCTGATAGTTCGATGACCGGCTTAAGAGCCATAGAGCGCAACACTGCGTTTCCTAACCTGAGTCAGGGTATTGACCTGCCTGCTTTCTTCGGACCATTCCATCATTGAGAGATGGCTCCGGATTGAGCGGCAATGCCGCATGTTATTCCAAACGCCTGCTTGGCTGTCATCCTCGACTGATAGTGCAACGCCGAACGGGCAACTTGGAGTAGCGTGCAAGCTCTCCTCACCGATAGGCCTCTTGATGTAGCGTAAGCGACCTGACGGCGGCGAGCGGGCACGCTTACCACTTTTTTACGTTGATCTCCTTCATGACCTCGATCTCGAGATCTCGCTCGGCGAGGATTTTCTTCAGTCGCGCATTCTCTTGCTCCAGCGTTTTCAGCCGGCGTACATCTGACGGCTGCATACCGGTAAAGTGCTTGCGCCAGTTGTAGATGGTGACTTCGCTGACCCCATACTTCTTGGCCACTTCGGCAACCGATGATCGCTCTGCCTCCTGCAGAATGGCAACCATCTTCTCCTCGCTGAATCTTCCTTTCTTCATGACTCGTCCTCGTGAGAGGGAGCCATCTTCTCAAATTTATCGTGGTCCGAGAAATACCGGGCAGGTCAGTGGGAGTGACTAGCACTCACAGGCATGAACCTGAGGTGGCTTGATCAGCGAATCAGCCGGAATACCCAGGCCATCATCAAGCTTTCAATGCGCTTTGGAAT
>JANQUV010000088.1 GCA_030730585.1 Haliea sp. | reverse complement strand
TGCAGCTTTGGATTAACGTGATTGGCTACCATCACGGCATGCACCTCAGGGTTCGTTACCGTCGTCGAATCCGTATCGCCCCCAGTGTGACTTGCAATTGTACCTCAATTGCACAGTGTTAGACTGTGAATTCTGCAGAAGTTCTCGTTGGTCAGCTTATCCGCGTGTAAGCGGCCGGCCACACTCCCAAGCAAGGAGCCTCCTATGTCGGTGCGTTACGCCCACGCCCACCTCCACACTTTCAGTCAGAACCTGTTTGAAGCAGCCGGCCTGCCACCGGAGCGCGCTTCGGTGATGGCGAACGTTTTCCTGGAAGCCGACCTGATGGGCTTCACCACACACGGCATGCAGCGCGTGGCGCACAATGTGCGCTGGCTGATGGAAGGCGCAAGCCGCAGCCAGGGCGAGCCTACGGTGCTTGTTGATAAGGGCGCGCTGTTTAACTGGGACGCCGCTTTCTTGCCCGGCCCGTGGGTAGTGAGCCAGGCGCTGGATACGGCGTTGGCGAGGGTGCCGCAATACGGCGTAGTAACCGCTACCTTGCGCCGCAGCCAGCATATTGCCTGCCTTGCCGCTTACTTGCCGAAGGTGATTGAGGCAGGTTACCTGGCGATTCTCACCTGTTCCACGCCTGCGGAACACACGGTAAGCCCCTTTGGCGGGCTGACGCCGGTGTTTTCCGCTAACCCCTTGGCCATGTGTGCGCCGGGTAATGAATACCCGCTGCTGTTCGATATCAGTATGTCGGTAACGGCGGGTGGCTATGTGGCCCGCGCTGCGCGAGAAGGCGCTCGGCTTCCGGAGCCCTGCCTGAAAGATGCCCAAGGCAACATAACGGACGACCCAGCGGCACTGGCCGGGCCGCCGGTGGGAAGCATTATGCCGATTGGTGGGGCGCAGCACGGCTATAAGGGGGCGGCGCTTTCGGTGGCGACTGAGGTGCTGAGCATGGCGCTGGGTGGTTACGGCCGAGCGGACGCGGAAGCGGCGGGGGACGGCGAGGCCAACTCGGTGTTCTTGCAGCTGATTGACCCCGCCGCTTTCGGTTCCCTGGTGGCCTTTAAAACGCAGTTGCATGCCCTGCAAAATTTGGTGACGGCCAGCGAAACGCCCGCGGGCGAGCCGCCGGTGCGTTTTCCGGGGCAGCGCGCCTGGCAGCAACGCCAGGAACAGCTGATTGGTGGCGTAGCGCTCTACCCGGGCATTATGGATGACTTGGCACCGCTGGCCCGGCAGCTGGATGTGGCGCTGCCAAAGCCGTTGGGCTAAAGCTGCAAGAGTCTGCCTTAAAGCCAGGGGCTGTGTGGCTCAATGCCGAGGGCGGTTTGCGCCCGCGCCGTGCAAAAATTCCCTGGCAAGCTACTGAATATTCGTTGCCTTCAGGGATTCAGCTCAGGCAGCGCGTTTTTAGCCGGGCTACGCTGTTCACGTAAATAGTGTACCCGCGCCACCTGAAGGTGTTGCGCCAGCTGCGGTGCAGCCGCCGCGTGCTCGCTTGCCCCAAACAACCCGCCAGCCAAGGCATCAATAGAGTCCGCGAGCTCCGCACCGCCGTAGCGCTGGGCGAACTCGCGGCTGGTCATCGCCGGCGTGAGGTGTTCGGTCCAGGTGAGCAGTGCGCGGTAAGCCATGCTTCTGTCGCCGGCCTGCAGGCTTTGCTGCAGCGCCTTAAACGCATAGGCCTCGCTGCGGAGGTGGCGCTCGCGGGCAGCGCGCAGGCGTGGCTGTGCGCTGCGCCGCCAGTAGCGCCAAGCCAGCCGCAGCAGAGCCAGCGCAATAACAACACTGAACGCTAGCCCGGCCAACAGGGGCCAGGCAGGAGCGCTACGCCGTTTCGTTGCTGAATTGAGGCTGGCCGCAGGGCCCTCCACGCGCAGCGTCACGCCTTCCGCAGTCACGCTCTCCACCGTAGCGGATTGCGTATTCCAGTAACGCAATGTGATCGGTGGCACGCTAAAGTCGCCACCGCCTGCAAACACCAGTGTTAACTTTTCGCTGCGCACGGCGGGCGGGCCGTCGGCTGTAGTGGGGCGCCTTGCATACACGCTGGCGCTGTCAAAGGTGAGTGCGGGTGCCAGCGGAGGGATAAAAATGGCCGGCATGCCGTCCACCTCGGCACGGTATTCCAGGGTGACGGCCTCTCCCACCTGCAAGCTGCCGGTATTACCCTCTACCGCTAGGCTCAGGCGCAGCGCAGAGCCCGCGAGGTAGGGGGTGAGTGTTTCCGCACCGGCGGGTACCGTGGCTTGGAAGCGGACGGCGGGAATGGGCACTTGCAGGCTAACCGGCGTGCCGCCGGGGTTGGCATAGGTGACGCCGAGCTGGGCAGCATCGATACGGTAGTTGGCTGCCTGCAGCGGGTAAATACGAAAGCTGCGTACAATGCCGGACCAGTTCTCACCGTCTACCCGGCGGCTGGTGGGAAACGAACTGTCGGGTGGGCGCTGGGTGATGGTATTGGCCAGCTCGAAATCGGGGTATTCGGGGGGGCGGGCGAACCAGGTGGGCACCAGTACGGTGACCTGCAACTCCAGTGCTTCGCCTAAGCGCACGGTTTCCGGGGTCACCGTAACTTCTACCAGTGGTTGCACCTGCGCCAGGCTGGGGGCGCTCAGCAGCGCGATTGGCGCGAGTGCCAGCGACAGCACGACCCGCGCAAGGGCCAGCGGCGGCGCGAGCCGCCCTGGTGCAAGCGGTAGCATAAGTGGCCGTAGTGCAAGCGGCAGCACCAGCTGCTGCAGCAACCCGTTCATTGGCCCGTGCAGGGGCCAGAACCGTGCGCATAAAGCGGCTGCGTGGCTCACGGCGTGCGCTCCTGCCGCTGCTCCAGGGCAAAACGGGTGCGCAGAAATTCAGCGGTGTCGGTGTCCACTGAGCGCATCCACTTTTCGGCGGATTCCAGGCCTATCGTGCTTTCCCGGGTGATTTCCATTTCCTTACCGCGCTCGTCTTCGTTGTCGAACACGTAGTCGTCCGCGCTTAGTTCGGATTCATCCCCGGTGTCGCTGTCTTCACGCAATTGCTCAATATAGTCCGAGGTGTAACGCGCCAGGGCGAGGTTGTCGGCAGCTTCGGGCCAGCCGGGGGCGGCAGCCACCGCAAGCTCGAAAGCGCGGATGGCGTTGCGGTAGGCACCGGCCTTCATCAGCGCGTTGCCGCGGTTGTAAAAGCCCTCGGCGTCGGGAATGCGCCCATACATATCCGCGGCCTGTGCGTACTGCCCGGCATAGTAGGCCGCTGTGGCCTTGTGCGCCGGGTTCTCGAACAGGTCAATGGCGCGTTTCCAGTCTCGCTGGTTCATGGCCCGTTGGCCTTGCTGGTCGCGGGTGAGCCACAGGTCGGCGAAGGCGGCTTCGCGGCTGGCAAGCCAGGCGAGCGTGAGCGCGGCGGCCAGCGTTACCCCAGCAATCTGCACGGAGGCTCGCTGCCACAGGCGCGGTTGAGTGCTCATCGCAGCACCCAGCCCCGGCGAAAGCCGTATAACAGCAGCAGCAAGGCAGGCCACAACAGCAGCCAGCCTTCATCGTGCCATTGAGCCTCCGGGTCCTCGGCCTGCAGCAGGTTGGATTCAATCAGCCGCAGCAGGCGGCGGATGTCGCCCGCGTCGTTCTCAACCGGGATTAGGGTGATACCGGTTTCACGGCTGACGCGGTTCAGCAGGTCACGATTGATGCCCGTTTGCAGCGCAGCGCCGTTAGGCCCGGTGACCGGTTTGCCGTCGGGTAGCAGGGCCACACCGCCGGCTTCGGTGCCCACCACCAGCGCGGCCAGTGCGGGTGCTGTTGGGCCGGCGCTGAAGCGGGCGAGCTCTGGGATGTCGGCACTGTCAAAACCATCGGTAATAAACAGCACTGTGCCCAGCGTGCTGCTCGCGCCCAGTAGGTCACGCGCCAGTGGCAACACGGAGGCTGCGTGATTGCCCGGGCGGGGCATAATCGCCGGGTCCAGGCTTTCCAGAAACCCGGCCAGTACGGCGCTGTCGGTGGTGGGCGGCACCACAATATGCGCAGAGCCCGCGTAGGCGATAAGCGCGGTGCGCGCGCCGGTACGGGCTGCAATCAGGTCCAGTGCTTTGAAGCGGCCGCGCTCCAGGCGGCTGGGCGTGAGGTCGTTGCTGCGCATGGAGTCGGTGACTTCCAGCGCAATTACCAGGGGTGCGGTTTCTTCAAACCACGGTGCAACCTGCTGGCGCCAGGCGGGCCCGGCGGCGGCCAGTGTTAAGGCCAGCAGGGCTAACGCAAAGCTGTCTAAAGCGCTGAAGCCTGTGCGCGAATCGCGTTCGATGGTCAGTGCTTTGCGCAGGTGCGGCGCCACCAGGTTGCCGAGGTGTGCTGCGGGGTTTTGTTGCCGGCGCAGCAGCCACCAGAGTACGGTAATGCCGGGCAGTGCCAGCAGCCACACGGGGCGCAGAAAATGCAGCTGTTCAATCATTCGCGCTGCCTCCCTCCGCTGCCCAGCAGGG
>JANQUV010000087.1 GCA_030730585.1 Haliea sp. | reverse complement strand
CAAAATGCCCTTGAATATACCCTGCTGCTCAACCGGCAGTGCGTAGATGGAGAAGTCGAGCAGGGCAAACTCGCCACTGCGCTCCTCCATACTCACCACCGTTTTTGCCGACAAGCTGTTGCGTACCAGCGCAAACTCCAGCCGCGAATCGCGGCCACCCAGCACGCGCAGCGCAGCGCCGTTGCCCTGACGCCAGACAAAGAAGTCGTCTGGCAACCCTGCTTGGCCCGTCTCCGGATCAAACACTTCCCAATCTGAGCCGTCGTATACCTGCAGCAGGGTGCTGAGTGTCTGCCGCCGTCGACCGTCCTGCAAAGCAATGCCGCGCACCGGGTAAGCCGCAACGCCCGCATAGGCCAACACGTCGAACATCACGCGCAGAGGCGTATCACGATAAGTGCCGAGCAGAAACTCCGCATCCTGGCCAGGCTGCGGCCGACGCAGCTCCAGAATCATCAGCGCGGTCATAGTTGCCGGGCCGCTGGATCGGTCGCGCAGATCGGCGACAAAACGCTCCATCGCCGCCTGCTGATCGGCTTCCAGCAAGGGCGGGTCGGGCAGCTCAACAGGCAAATCAGGCAGGCTGGCGAGTCGCGCACGATACACCTGCTGCTTGAAATACAGCGTTGTGGGGTATTCGAGGGATTGCCGTGACCAACGCGCCACCCGGCCCTCACCCTCCTCAAATACGGAGAAGCCGAAACCCGAGGAGGCAAAATGCTCTTCCAGCGTCACCCAGCCACCCAACCCTGAGGGCAGAGCCAGGTCCACCTCAACCGGCCCGTCCGCCGGCTTAAAGCTGACTTTGGTCTCAACTGTCCAGACTTCCCGAGACTCCCCCGGCCACAACGGAAGGTCAAGCCCAACGACCTTATAGGCGGCAACAGCAACGCCGAAGACAATCAGAACGCCGGCGATAATGCCGACCTTTGCACTCGATGCAATCATGGGGCGGCCGGATTCTCCAGAGTATGACGCCGGCTGACATCGACAATCGCGACATCAGTCAGCAGGTTACGCCCCACCACAACCGGGTAGGGCATATCGGCATTTTCAGACAAACTCACTTCTACACGTGCCCGGCTATCGCCCAGCGTCAGCCACATGCTGACGACATAGTTGCGGCTGGCGGTCCCGTGGGTATCGACAACCGACGCGCGCCGCACCAGCGGTGCCTCCAACTCGTAATGCTCGTCGCTGGCGGGATCAACCAGTACGTAACTCACAAAGCGGTTGCCGTCTTTTTCCAGTAAACGAACATTGCGTGCAGAAATCAGGGTTTGCTCACTGGCCGTGTCAACCACCGCTTCCAGCCGCAAGCCAGAAGGTTCCACGCGCACAAACTCAAGCACCCCGATGATCGGCAGTTCCAGGGCACCGGCCGTAGCAGGCAACATCTGCACGGGTGCAGGTGGCGCAGGGCGCAAAACAATCTTCTCCAATACACGCGGCTCGGGACACTCCTGCAGCGGGCACACCGGACACAAAGCCACAGGCGCCTCGGGGCAAGCCACCATCTCCGTGGCCTGCTCAGGGAGTACCTGACAACCAACCAATACGGCACCCAGGGCAACCGCCAAAATTGTAACCCGCAAATCCATGATATCCCCTGATCACAACCACCCAGTATGGCGGTCTTTTCTTACAGTATACTGCAGCCGCGCCGCGCACTGTAACTGCACGAATACGCAGTTTTTACCTAGCTGGCAAAACGAAAGAAGCTCTTGATCTTGGCGACGCTTGCCCCTAATGTGCGCCGATCGGGCTGATGCACCCTGTTTAGCCCACACGTCATTATGAGGATGCTGCCATGCTGACCTGGAACGAAATCTGTCGTATTGCCAAAGAAGGCAATCCTGAACCCGACCACACACTGCAGCGCAGCGATGCAGAGTGGGCCGCGCAACTCACCCCGGAACAGTATCACGTCACTCGCCAAGCCGGCACGGAACGAGCGTTCAGCAACGAGATGTGTTCACGCTTCGAGCCCGGTGCCTATGGCTGTGTCTGCTGCAACAGCCTACTGTTCGATGGGGAGCAGAAATTTGAGTCCGGCAGTGGCTGGCCATCTTTTACGCAGCCAGTAAAAGCCAATGCCATTGCTTACCACAGTGATCACAGCTTCGGCCGCACGCGCATTGAGACGACCTGTAATACCTGCGAAGCGCATTTGGGCCACGTGTTCCCCGACGGACCTGCACCCAGCGGTTTACGCTATTGCATGAACGCCGTAGCACTGTGCAAACTCGACGAAAGTGAGACCCAGCAATCATGAAGCCCTTACTGCTGGTATTTACTCTGGCGGGGCTGGCCGGCTGCACCAGCTCCATGCAGCGAGCTGAACAAACCGTGACCGCTGCACTGCCCGCCGTGGAGACCATTGAATTTCGCGAGCTGGCCGCCTATCCCGGAAATGTGGTTTGCGGCGACTATCGCTCCATACAACGTTACGGCGACAGCCCCGGCTTCAAGCCTTTCATCGTGCGCGCGGAGCAGGCGGATGTGCTGCCAAGCGCTGAGGACAGGCGGGTTTTTTGCGATGCTGACCCCATCGCCCGCCTCTACGAGCTGACCGGCATTCAAGCAAGCCCCGCGCCGACGGCACAGCTGCGCAAAATCGCTGACGATTTAACGCGGCTGCAGACAGCGCTGCTCGACTACTACAGAGACGTTGCCACTTATCCGCAAACGGACCCTGGCCTGGAAAGCCTCATAAGGCCTGTGGGCAGCATGCGCCGAGCCGGCCGGTTCAGGGAAGGCGGCTATTTGCAGTCACTACCCCAAGACCCTTGGCAGCGCGCCTACCAGTATGCGGCACCCGAGTTTGCAGGCTCACATCAGCCGCCCTCACTGCTCACCCTGGGCGCAGACGCAACGCCGGGCGGAACTGATGAGAACGCAGATATTTCGCTGAATGAGCTGCACTACCTACAGCACGTTCTGAGCCTTTCGACTCGATAACGGGTCAGGAACCGACATTCCACGACGACATTGCACACTAGCAAGAGCTAGGCACGCCGCATCAAATTAGTTGACCACACAGCGCCCCGTGAGCAACTATCGAATCTGGTGGGCAGAACTGAACTGCGAATGTTCCAGTGTAATAGCGAGGAATTAGTCCATGCCGAAACGGCCTGATGACAAGGCCGCGATGGCGGCAATCCGCGACCAGCTGCAGAGCAAGGATTTCGTGCAGGCGTTGCACGAATCGAGCTTACTGCTACGGCATAACACTGCAATACCCGAGCTGTGGAGCTTACATGCCCAATCGCTGCAAGGGCTGGGCAAGTTCACTGAGGCAGAGGCCTGCTATGAGCGAGGGCTAGCCGCTTGCGGCCAAGCGCCGCGTTTACTGGTGCAACTGGGACACCTTCTGAGCCGGCAGAATAGAGCGGATGAGGCCTGTGACTATTACACGCGAGCAATGTCTATAGACCCTACCCTCACCGATGCTTATCGAGGTTTATTGAATTTTCGTGCTATTCCGCTCGACAGCGCCGAAGTCGCCACCCTGCTGAATCTGGCTTTGGATGCGGGCCGCAGCGATGCGGCCAGGGCACGGGCCCTGTTTCTGCTCGGGCAGATCTATACTGACTCGGGCTTGGACAATCCTGGCTTTGCGTTTTATCAGCAAGCCAATCGATTTGCCAGCCGGGGCTTACAAGGCACGCGTGAATATCAGGTTTCGCCGAACGCGGCGGCCATGGATGCCCGGTTTTTCCAGCGCCATCCAAGGCAGCACGCGGTGCATAACAGCCGCTTGGTGGTGGTTGCAGGGCTACCGCGTTCGGGTAAAAGCCTGGTTGAAACCTTGCTATCGCGAAGCCCTGAAGTGGCAGCTGGTGGCGAACTGGGTCTGGTACGCAAACTGGCCGCGTCATTGCCGCCGCGCGACAACTTGGAAGCCTTTGCTGCTGCCCTTGCAGCAGACTCTGGCTCGACGTTGCTCGATTCCTACCAACCACTGGCCGATCCTGAAACACGCTACCTGACTGACACATCGCCCGCAAACTTGAGCCGACTGGGCTGGCTCGGCCTGCTGCACCCAGAAGTTCCGGTTATTTTTTGCAAGCGCACGCCTTTGGATTTAGGCTTGGCCTTATTTTTCAAAAACTTCCGCAGTGGCCATCGATATAGCTATCAATTGGCTACCGTCGGTCGAGCCATTGCCGTAACAGAAAAGTTGATAGCACACTGGCAAGCAGCCCTCCCAAACCCGACTATCAAAGTACAGTACGAGGAGCTGGTGCGCGACCCTGAGCGCCTGCTCGGCGAACTCAACACACTGCTCGGGTTGCGCGGCGACGCCAGCGAAAGCGCACTGAATGCTCCGAGCTGGCGCATTTTTCCCAGCCGCTCGTTGGACGCGGTCGGCGGCATAAGCCCCTCGCTGATAGGCTTTGCAAACCGTTTCAGACATCAGCTGGCTCCGCTGATGCAAGCCTATGATGACGAAATGGCCCGGCCCCGCTTGAGTAGCCCCCCAGAGGCGCAAGGCCATAGCCGCCGCGGAAGAAACCGCAGCGCGACGCGCTAGCACGTGCTGGCAAAGCAGCCCGTAAAGCAGCCATGCGTTGCACCCGCGGCAATAGTCGACTAAAATACTCGGGTATTAAGTAGCACCCCTGGTCGGCTTTTCGCCACGGAGGTGTGGCGCGTGCGAAAATGCACTCAGGGCGACGCCAGCGTCGCTACGCTCCCAGCACAGGTCATTGAATATGTCGCAGGAACACATCGAACATGCCATCCGCAAGGAATACGCGGCTGGCTTCACTACCGACATTGAGTCAGACACTCTGCCCCCCGGGCTTAACAGCGATACCATCCGGTTCATTTCCGCGCACAAGAATGAACCGGAGTGGCTACTTGAGTGGCGCTTGGAGGCCTATCGACATTGGTTAGAGATGGCAGAGCCCGAGTGGGCTCACGTACAATACCCGCCGGTGAAATTTGACGAAATCTCCTACTTTTCGTCGCCCAAGGCGATGAAAGACAGGCCACAGAGCCTGGATGAGGTCGACCCTGCGCTCATCGAAACCTACAACAAGTTAGGTATCCCGCTTCACGAACAGGCCGTGCTTGCCGGCGTCGCCATGGATGTAGTGTTTGACTCAGTGTCTGTCACCACAACCTTCCGCGAAAAGCTGTTCGAAGCCGGCGTTATTTTCTGCTCCATCTCGGAAGCGGTGCACGACTATCCCGAGCTGATCAAAAAATATCTCGGCACTGTGGTGCCGCGCAAAGACAATTTTTATGCCGCACTCAACAGCGCAGTCTTCAGTGACGGCTCATTCGTTTATATCCCCAAAGGCGTGCGCTGCCCCATGGAGTTGTCCACCTACTTCCGCATCAACGAAGCGAATACCGGCCAGTTTGAGCGTACGCTGATCGTTGCCGATGAAGGTAGCCATGTCAGCTACCTCGAAGGCTGCACCGCTCCCATGCGCGACGAAAACCAGCTGCACGCTGCGGTCGTTGAACTGGTGGCGCTCGACGGCGCTGAAATCAAGTATTCCACCGTGCAGAACTGGTACCCGGGTGACGCCGAGGGTAAAGGCGGCATCTACAATTTTGTCACCAAGCGCGGCGTCGCCCACCGCGATTCCAAAATCTCCTGGACTCAAGTGGAAACGGGCTCCGCTATCACCTGGAAGTACCCCAGCTGCATTCTGCGCGGCGACAACAGCGTGGGTGAATTTTATTCCGTGGCGCTAACCAACAATGCGCAGCAAGCCGATACCGGCACCAAGATGATTCACTTGGGCAAAAACACCCGCTCCACCATTATCTCCAAAGGCATTTCTGCGGGCCACAGCTCCAATGCGTACCGCGGCCTGGTGCGCATGAGTCCACGCGCAGAGGGCGCGCGTAACTACACCCAATGCGACTCGCTGCTGATTGGCGACCGCTGCGCGGCGCACACGTTTCCCTACATTGAGAGCCGTAACCCCTCGGCGGTGATTGAGCACGAAGCCACCACCTCAAAAGTGAGCGATGACCAGTTATATCTGTGCCAGCAACGCGGCCTGAACGCGGAAAAAGCCGTTTCGATGATCGTCAACGGCTTCTGTAAAGAGGTTTTCCGCGAGCTACCCATGGAGTTTGCCATGGAAGCAGGCAAGCTGCTGGAAGTGAGCCTGGAAGGTTCGGTCGGTTAAACCCATGACTAAAGCGCGGCCGGGACGCCGCGCCTCGGAGCAATAACACCATGCTAAAGATCGACAATCTACACGCCAAGGTAGACGACAAAGACATCCTCAAGGGCCTCAACCTCACAGTGGCTGCTGGCGAAGTGCACGCCATTATGGGGCCCAACGGCTCGGGTAAAAGCACCTTGGGCCACGTGCTCGCTGGGCGCCCTGGCTACACAGTCACGGCCGGTAGTGCACGCCTGTTGGGGCAGGATTTACTGGAACTGGACACGGAACATCGCGCCCACCTCGGCCTGTTTCTGGCCTACCAATATCCTGTAGAAATTCCCGGTGTTAGCAATATGGAATTTCTGAAAGCTTCGGTAGATGCCGTTCGCGAACACCGGGGCGACCCAGCTCTAGACAGCATGAGCTTCATGAAAAAAGCACGCGAGGCCTGTAAGGCCGTCGATCTCGACCTTGCGTTTCTCAAGCGCGGTGTGAACGAAGGCTTTTCCGGGGGCGAGAAAAAGCGCAATGAACTTATGCAGATGATGCTGTTGGAACCGAAGCTGTGCATCATGGACGAAACCGACAGCGGGCTGGATATTGACGCTTTGCAGGTTGTTGCAAGCGGTATCAATGCCATGCGTAGCCCTGACCGCAGCATTATTTTAGTCACCCACTACCAGCGCCTACTCACTTTTATCGAACCCGACCACGTACACGTGCTATCTGGTGGGCGAATCGTAAAATCAGGCGATAAGTCGCTTGCGCTCGAGCTAGAAGAGCGCGGTTATGCCTGGTTGGAGGATGTCGCCTAATGAGCGATTTCATGCGGGAAGCTCTCGCCGCGGCGGCTCAAAGGGCCCCCGCTTGGCTGGAACCAGTGCAGGCACGCGGGCGCAACCTGTGGGGCAAAACAACGCTGCCGAACCGCAAAACGGAGGCTTGGAAGTACACCAGCCTGCAGGCTCTGCAGCAGCCTTTTTCGGCGCCCGCACCGCAAGCACGGGGAGCGGCCATATCCGAGGCAAGCCTGCCGCAGCTGGATGGGCCGACCCTGATTTTTACTGACGGTCAGTATCGTCAGGACCTGTCCAACACTGCCGTCCCCAGCGGCTTGAGCCTGGTACGCTTTGGTGACGCCACGGCAGAGCAGGCAGCACAGATAAGCGCTGCGCTGGGCACTGCGGTATTGCCCGGCAGGCACGTATTTTCTCCACTGAACGACGCCACGCTGGTCGACGGCGTGTTCATGGCAGTAGCAGCTGACACCCAGCTGGAAGAGCCCGTGCACATTGCTTGGCTGACCACCGGACAAAACGAATCTACCAGTATCACGCAACGCTTGCTGGTGTGCATGGGTCCCAACAGCCAGGCCACTCTGGTTGAGTCATTCGCCAACACCGCTACCGGTGGCACCGCCTTTACCAACGGGCTCACCGAGCTGCTGCTGGACCGTGGAGCGCACCTGAGCCACTACCGACTGCACCTGGAACAGGGAGACGTTGTTCACATCGGAGGCGTACACGCACGCCAGGGCGCGGACAGCCAGTTGCACGGCTTCCACCTGGCACTGGGCAGCGTTTTGAAGCGCATTGACCTGGTTGTTGACCACCAAGGTTCCGGCGCGCACTGCTCGATGGACGGCTTGTATCTGCCGCGCGGCACAGAGACCGTGGACTACCACACCTGCATGGAACACGCAGTGCCTCATTGCACCAGTCGCGAACGCTTTCGCGGCATCATTGCAGATGAAGCGACAGCGATATTTAACGGCCGTATCCATATTCATCCCGAGGCACAAAAGACCCGCGCAGAGCTCAGCAACAAAAATTTGCTCACCAGTAACAAAGCGGAAATCAACACCAAGCCTGAACTGGAAATCTATGCTGACGATGTGCAATGCGCGCACGGTGCTACCGTCGCCCAGCTGGACCCGCTGGCGCTGCATTACTTGCGGACACGGGGTGTACCCCGCGACGAAGCGGAAGTCATGCTCAGCTATGGCTTTATCAATGAACTGGTCGAGGAGATCGGACAGCCGGTTATCAAGGCCTTTCTCAAACCGTTGTTGGCCAAGCGCTTTGCGCACGACGCCAGGCTGGCGAGGCATATCCTGTGAACCGGCCCGCAGCACTCTCTCGCGTAATATTTGATGCCGCTGCATTGCGCCGCGATTTCCCTATCCTGCAGCAGTCGGTAAACGGCTCGCCACTGGTGTATCTGGACAACGCGGCAACCACACAAAAACCTGAGGCGGTCATTGAGGCTATTAGCAACTACTACCGCCACGACAACGCCAACGTCCACCGCGGCGCACACACCCTGAGCGACCGGGCGACTGTCGCCTTCGAGAGCGCGCGGGAAAACGTAGCGCACTTTATCAATAGCCCACGTAGTAACCAGGTGATCTGGGTGCGCGGTGCAACAGAAGCGATCAATTTGGTTGCACACAGCTGGGGCCGCAACACACTGAACCCGGGCGACAAAATATTGGTGTCATACCTGGAGCACCACGCGAATATTGTGCCATGGCAACTGGCCGCGGCCGCAACCGGTGCTGAAGTCGTCCCTATCCCCATTACTGAGGGCGGCGATATCAACCTCGATGCCTTAGCCGGCTTGCTGGACGAAAAGGTCAAGTTGGTTGCCGTGAATCATGTCTCCAATGCCTTGGGCAGCATCAATCCGGTTGCCGAGATTGCGCGCATGGTGCACGCCGTCGGTGCCAAGCTGCTGGTAGACGGCGCCCAGGCCATTGCCCACATGACGGTGGACGTGCAGGCCATGGGCTGTGACTTCTATGTGTTTTCTGGCCACAAACTTTTCGGGCCCACCGGCATTGGCGTGCTTTGGGGCCGGGAGGCGCTGCTGGACAACATGCCACCCTATATGGGCGGCGGCGAAATGATCGACACCGTCAGCTTTACGGGCAGCACCTGGAACACCCTGCCCTTCAAATTTGAAGCGGGCACGCCCAATATTGCGGGTGCCATTGGGTTATCTGCCGCCATCGATTATCTGGCGGATATCGACCTCGCAGCGGCCGCCGCACACGAAGTAGCGTTGTTGCAGCAATCTATCAGCCTGGCGGCCGATGTTGAGGGCTTGCGACGTATTGGCGCCCCGGCTCACTCCGTTGGAATTTTCAGCTTTGTGCTCGACGGTGTGCACCCCTCAGACCTGGGTATGTTGCTGGATCAACAGGGGATTGCAGTGCGTACCGGCCACCATTGCACGCAACCGCTGATGGCGCATTATCAGGTGCCGGGGACCGTGCGTGCGTCCTATTCACTGTACAATACGGCCGACGATGTAGAACGGCTGTTCGCTGGCATTCACAAGGCTAAGCGCCTCTTTGGCTAGAAGGTTATATATGAGCGTTGAAACGTTTGATGTCAACACCGATGCCCTTCAGGTGACACCCGCTGCGGCCACCTACCTGAAGAAGCAGCTCGGGCAATCTGGCAAGCGCGCCCTGCGCATCAGCGTTCGTGAGAGCGGCTGCACGGGCTTCATGTACGTGATGGACGAAGTGGACTCCGGGCAGGACGGAGACCTCGCTCTGCATCCGGATGCAGAGCTGGATATCTTTGTAGATCCCGCTTCCCTGCCTGTGCTGCAAGGCACGCGCGTCGATTTTGAAAAAGAAGGCGTTAACCGCACTATCAAATTCCACAACCCCAATGTCACTGCAGCCTGCGGCTGCGGTGAAAGCTTCAGCATTAGCTGAGCGGCGGAGCCCAGATGAGCGCTCAAGAACGAACACTACTGACGACACAGCGCGAATGCCCCGGACGGCTGGTCCCCGTGGGCGACCCCGTCACCATACCCGCGCATACTTTCGTCACCCTCACTCAGGCTTTAGGTGGTAACTACACGGTCATTCACAACGGCAATATGGTACGTGTCGACGGCACCGATGCCGACGCATTGGGCCTCACGTCGCAAAAGCTCAATTTTGTCACACCCGCCGATGGACTGGTCGATGAGGCACAGGTATGGGAGGCACTGGCTACCGTTTACGACCCCGAAGTGCCGGTCGATCTGGTAAACCTTGGGCTAATCTATAGCGTTGAAGTAGACCGGCAAGCCGGCAGTGTTGCCATTTCCATGACGCTAACCGCTCCAGGATGCGGCATGGGCCCGGTGCTGGTGGGTGACGTCAAGTATCGTGTGGCGCAGGTGCCCCACGTTAAAACTGTGAGCGTCGATCTGCTCTTCGACCCGCCGTGGAGCCGGGACATGATGTCTGAGGAAGCGCAGCTCGAAACCGGCATGTTTTACTAGGGAGATAGCACCGTGGCCGAACCGGCACCCGCCAACCCGTTTGGCCACACCATCACCAGCGACGACATCATCGAGACTCTGGCGTTCTTCGACAACTGGGAGGACCGCTACAAGTACATTATCGACCTGGGACGCGATTTGCCCGAGATGCCAGCCGACTTGCATACCGAAGAGCGCAAAATCCGTGGTTGCCAAAGCCAGGTGTGGATTGACACGCAGTTGGAGCAGGGCCGCCTGCAGCTGTCCGTCGACAGCGACGCGTTTATCGTGAAAGGGCTGCTCGGAGTTGTGTTAGCCGCCTATAACAACAAAACTCCACAAGCAGTAGTGGACTTCGATATCGATGGCTACTTTGAACAACTGGACCTACTAAGCCACCTGTCGCCTTCCCGTGGCAACGGCTTACGTGCAATGGTGGCGCGTATACGTCAAATTGCAGTGGCCGAGTAAAAGCATCCTTTTAGTATTACACACGGGGCACCTTACGGTGCCAAAACATAATCGTCCTCATCGCTCAAATGGTATTCCTAACCATCTTCAGGCGTGAGCTCTTCGTCGTCGCCGGCTTCAAACTCTTCCGCATCCTCGCCGGGATCGTCATCGAACAAGTCTTCTTCGTCGTCGCCGGCTTCGAACTCTTCCGCATCCTCGCCGGAATCATCAATCAGGTCTTCTTCGTTGAGATCTTCCTCGTCTGACAGGTCTGTGTCGCCAGTAAAGTCGTCATCAAGAGTGTCATCGTCATACGAAGACAAAGGATCATTGTCGACAAAGTCGTCGCAGCCCTCACTCGAGTCGTCCGTCAGGTCGTTATCGTCTGAGTCATCGTCACCAAAACACGCAAACTCACGTTCGCCTGCCAGCGCCACGCGGTCCTCGAACTCAACGTCATCTGCAATGCCATCGGCAACGGCGTCATCGCCGATTTTAACCAGATCGCCGACTTGCACGCTGGAGTAGAAGAGATCGGCGTCGATATCCACGTCATCCCTGCCCTCAAATTCTGCGCCTGACGTGCTGTAAGTAATGCCAAGAATGGTGATGCTCTCCCCCGGCAGGAAACTCTCGACAGGGCCTTGCAGCGTTTGCTCATTCTGGTCATCGTCACGGTCTATCGTTGTAGCCACCAGCCTGTCACCGTCCAGATAGGCCTCGACTTCCAGGAAATCACCAGGAACCAGATCGCCTATTCTCAGAATACTGGATCGCCCGGTATCATCATCGAAACGGGTGCCTTGGTCGACCGTAACGGTAATGGCACCAGGAACGAGTTGCAGCGTCAGTGTCCCCGCGTCGGCGTCAACAGCGCCAACAGGACCCTCAACTTCTACGCGCCCTCTACGCTGCTCTACACGGCTTGCTATTAGCCGCCCTGACTCCCATGTACCATTGATCTGAACAACTGCACCATTTGCCAAGAGCAGATCGGATGGCTGCAAGCTTGCATTGCTGGCATCAACATCTACGTCTCCTACACGAAAGCTAGACAACCCGGTAAACATAGTGACCGAGCCTTGAACCTGAACCGCCGCTCCCTCGATAAACCTGTCCTGAGCGCTTTCTTCCAGTTCAATACTGTTCGCCGTAATCACCCCATCAGCCAGTGTTCCCTGCACCTCTACCTGCTGCCCTTCACTCAAACTGGCACTGCCAAAATCGTCCAGAACAGCACTACTGAAATCAACAATAAGGTCACCGAAGATAAACTGGCTACCCGTGACCGCGCCAACGCGTCCGCGACGCTCGATAATTGACTGGCCCGCTACAAAACGACCTTCCCGCTCAACCCGTGTTGCCCGCAAGCTGTCACCACGCCCATTAAACCCAGACACCTCCACAACATCGTCTACGGCGAGACTGTCGAAGGTCGCATTATCGAACACCGTTCCAGCGCGCTCAACAATGACGTTAATGCCAAGGATAGTGAGCAACTTGGAATCACCATCTGGGGCGGTCTCAATGGACGATATGGGGCCCTTCAGTTCATTGTCATAAATAACGCGCTGTGCAGTGCCTGTGGTATTACCCTCATCAATCTGACCGGTAACGACTACCACCATGCCCAGTCGTAGTGCATCATCGTTGCGTAGCTCACCGTCGATGAGCACCTCCGCGTCGTCTGTGTCAAAACGCACGCCATTAACAAAAATACTGCCAAAGCCGTCTATGCTCCCACTGCTCGTGGAGCTCTGGCCTGACCCGCCGATTCCACCACCACCTCCCGGGATACTGGCGATGCCCCCAATGCCACCACCACCGCCGCCGCCGCAGGCAGAAAGCACCAATGCAAGTGCACTGAAGGTCACAAGTGGTCGTGGCACAAAAGAATTTTTCATAGCAAGTGCTCCTGTTCAGGGAGTTCAATGTAATAGATGCCTACGGCAACATAGCGAAGAGTTTCACTCTCCTCCTGATCGTCGTCGACTTGATTCTGCGTCAGCCAAGCGTTGTACTCTTCGAGCAACTCTTGGGACTTACGGTTCGAGAGAGCGCGAAACTGCGCCGTTGCAGCTGCGCTAACTGAGGTATTGGATACTTTACGCTGAAAGAACCGGGCTTCGGGCTCAGCCTCCAGGTTGTGACCAATGGCGTAGACCAGTTCAGCAACGTCTGTGCCGAGGATATTAATTTTGTCGGTTGGCGTCGCCATAGGAATGTACGCACGCTCAACCAAAGTGACACATCCTGCCTCTACCAACACGTTGTTACTGGCAGCCAGCGTGTCAAGCATAGCCGCTGAAGGAATGTCCCCGCTGTAGCGCCGCACCAGCGCGGCGAAACTTGCAGTAGGGCCATCCATGGTAAGTGTCGCCGGTCGCCCAGCCTCATCGAGGAACTCAGCGTCACACAGCCAACCACTGATTACACGAATCGCGCGGTTATAACGCTGCCCTGTCGCCACATTCATGTCTACGTCGGATTCCCGAAGGCGGCTGATTTCTTTTCGCGTCATTCCCGTAAGGGCCGAGACGCCGGAAACTGTAGCCCGCTTGCCGCCGCGCTTCACAAGCAAGAATCCTTCATCCGCGAACGCACGCCGGGCGAGTTCGGCAAACGCACCGTAGGCCATACCGTGGGCTAACAAAACACGCGCGAGGGGACGCAAAATGCGTAGCACGGCGCTGCTGAGAACTTGATGTAATGACATATCCATTTTTGGGAATTTAATCCCAAAATTTAATAAAGTCAAGCCCACAAATCATTCCTTTGAAAAAAGGTGGCCGCACTCCCACTCAACGCGGCTCAGCCAACTGAACAAAGAAGAAATCAATTACTTACGGCATGAATAAGACAAAGGGCACAAAGCCGTGTAACAGAGCACGCCAGGCACAACGGTACCAAGGGAGCTAAAGCGCAAGCAAAGACAGGCGCTTTGGACTACTGCAGCAAAATCCGCCCGGGAATCGCCTGCAACAGCTGACGGGTATACTCTTCCTGCGGCGCATTGAACAATGCCTCACCGGTCCCCTGCTCGACTACTCGGCCCTGGTGCAACACCAGAATTCGGTCGGCAATATGCCGCACCACCGCCAAATCGTGCGAAACAAAGAGCATAGTCAGGCCGTACTCACGGCCCAGGTTCAACATCAGTTCCAGAATCTGCGCCTGGATGGTCACATCCAGGGCGGATACCGGCTCATCGGCCACCACAAATTCAGGGCGCGTAGCCAATGCGCGGCCTATCGCGATACGCTGGCGCTGCCCCCCGGAAAACTCATGGGGGTATTTACGCACAAACGCGCGAGCCAGGCCCACGTCGTCCATCAAACGCAGCACGCCCTGCTCTACGGTTTTACGCGATTCGATGCCGTGCAGCAGCAATGGCTCAGCCAAGGCATCATAGACCGACATGCGGGGGTTCAAGGAAGCGTAAGGGTCCTGAAAAATCATCTGCATGCGCCGGCGCATGTGCTTCAGGGCCGTGCCCTGCAGCTGCGTGACATCAGTGGCGTCGAACAGAACCTCGCCACTTGTGATGGGCACCAGGCGCAGCAGAGATCGGCCGATGGTGGATTTACCACTGCCCGACTCGCCGACCAGGCCAAGCACTTCGCCGCGCTGCACGGTGAAGCTCACATCGTCAACAGCACGCAAAGGCTCTGCGCCCTTGCCTTGAGGAAACCAGGTACATAAATTGCGCACCTGAATCAGGTCCTCCCGAGCGCATTCTGCAGGCACCTTACTGCCGGCCGGAATCGCCGCCAGAAGCTTACGTGTGTAAGGATGTTCAGCCTGCTCAAAGATACGCAGGCGGTCACCACGTTCCACGACGTGCCCTTTTTCCATCACCACAATCTCATCGGCGATATCGGCAACCACGGAAAGATCATGGCTGATAAAAATTACGCCGATATCCCGCTTACGCTGCAAGTCTGTGATCAGCGCTAAAATCTGCGCCTGAATCGTCACATCCAGCGCGGTCGTCGGCTCATCTGCAATCAGCAACTTGGGCTCATTAATCAGGGCCATGGCAATCATCACGCGTTGACGCATGCCGCCCGAAAACTGATGCGGGTACTGGTCGATCGTGGACTCAGGGTCACGCAGGCCCACTTCCGTGAGCAGTTCCAATGCGCGCGTGCGCGCCTCCTTGGCACTCACCTTGCGGTGGTAGATGAGCGGCTCAACCAACTGCGCTCCTACCGTCATATAAGGGTTGAGGCAGGTCATCGGATCCTGAAAGATCATCGCGATATCGCGCCCGCGTATCTGGCGCAGTTCCCGTTCTGTCATAGCAAGTAGGTCGCGGCCGTTAAACACGGCAGTGCCCCTCTCAACACTGGCGGGCGGCATCGGCAACAACCCCAACAAACTGTAGCAGGCAACCGACTTACCGGAGCCGGACTCGCCGATAATGGCGGTGATCTTGCCCGACTCCACATCGAAACCAATACGGTTCACAGCGGTTACGCGCCCATTACGGGTGGTAAAATCCACTTGCAGGTCACGAACACTGAGCAACGACATAATCGATCAGTCTCCAGAACCGCGTACATCCAGCGCATCGCGCAGGCCGTCGCCGAGAAAATTTAACGAAAACAAGGTTAAGGTCAGCGCAGCACCCGGGAAGATCAACAACCAGGGGTACTCCTCCATGGTTTCAGCCCCATAGGAAATCAACAGGCCCCATGAGGTCGCCGGCGGCTGCACCCCAAGGCCAAGAAAGCTGAGGAACGCCTCCAGCAGCATCACGCTGGGAATAGTCAACGTGGTGTACACGATAATGGGGCCCAAAGCATTTGGCACCAGGTGACGCCGCACAATAGTGGCCGGCGACAAACCAAGGGAAATAGCGGCTTCAACAAATTCCTGCTGGCGCAGCGACTGCACCTGGCCGCGCATAATACGCGCCATGGTCAACCACTCCACCGCACCAATCGCCAGAAACAACAGCAGCAGGTTGCGGCCAAACACCACCATCAGTAGCACGATAAAAATCATGAAAGGCAGCGCGTAAAGGATGTCGACCAGGCGCATCATGACCGCATCCACACGGCCACCCATATAGCCGGCAACAGCACCCCAGGTCACACCGATTACCAAGGCAACCGCGGTGGCAACAAACCCTACCGCCAGCGAGATCCGCCCGCCAAACATTATTTGAGTGAGCAAATCACGGCCAAAGATATCGGTCCCTAGCCAGTGCTCGGCGGAAGGGGGTGATGCACCCAGGTCGAGGTTTTGTGCATCGTAAGCGTAGGGGGCGATCCAGGGTGTAACTAGAGCAATTACGATAAATGTGCTGAGCACAGCAAGGCCAAACAACGCCAAGCGATTCTTGCGCAAGCGGCGCCAGGCATCCTGCCAAAGTGAAGTCCCCTGCTCAGCCAGCGTGGCGTCAGTGATCGTTGTAGCGGTCATTTACGCCTCTCCAAACTGCGCGCGCAGGCGCGGGTTGAGCCAGGCGGCGAGCACATCGGATAGCAGGTTGAACAGCACAATCAACGTGGAAAGAAACACGGTGGTACCCAGAATCATGGTGTAGTCACGATTAAACGCGGCCTGAACATAGAACCTGCCGAGGCCGGGTATCTGAAAGATGGTCTCCACCACAAATGAGCCCGCCAGAAGGCCGGCAAAGGCCGGGCCCAGAAAGGCAACCACCGGAATCAGGCCGCCCCGCAGAGCATGGCGGGTCACAACCTGCCACTCAGGCAGCCCCTTCGCCCTCGCGGTGCGGATATAGTCCTGCGACATCACCTCCAGCATGCCCGCCCGGCTTAAACGAGCGGTATACGCCGCGTAGGCCGCCCCCAGTGTGAGGCTGGGCAGTATTTTGTCACCGGGCATGTCCCCCCAACCAGCCACTGGCAGCCACTCAAGGTGTATACCAAACAACAACACCAACAAAGGTCCCAGCAAAAACGTCGGCATGCAAATGCCAATCATTGCCACCGACATGGGAATGTAATCCTGCGCACTGTTGGGTTTCAAGGAGGCAATCACGCCTGCCAAGCCACCCAACACAACCGCGACCAGCAGCGCGTAAGCACCCAACTCCGCCGTGGCTGGCAGGCCCGCCGCAATCAGCTCGTTCACGCTGCGCCCCGGATACTTGAATGAAGGGCCAAGTTCACCTTTAGCGAGATCCGCCAGATAAGCGAGATACTGCTGTCCCAAGGGAAGGTCGAGACGGTACTGCGCCTCCAGCGCGGCTTTTACTTCCGGGATCACTGCCTTTTCACTGTCGAAGGGGCCACCGGGTGCCACTCTCACCAAAAAAAAAGTGACGGTAATTACGGCCAAAATAACCGGGATTGCCTGTAACAACCGCCCTGCTATAAAACGCCACATAGGCTGCTACTCCAACTCAATTTCAGTCAGCGGCACATCGTCAAGATAGATATACTTCACGTTAATGAAGTCCATCAGATTGGGCGGCAAGCCTCTGACCGATGGATGCACCAGATGTTTACTGGCGTAGGTGTATATGGGGATGATCGGCATCTGCTCCATCAGGCGCGTTTCCGCCTCATAAAACAGCGCAAAACGCTCTTCCTCCGTCGCTGCCCGGGGTGCCTGCTGCAGAATCAGGTCGTCGTATACCGGATCCGAGAAGCCGGTGTTGTTGTTCCCGCCCCCGGAAATATACATGTCCAGGAAGTTGTTGGGGTCCACGTAATCGCCGATCCAGCCGCGGCGGGCAATCTGAAAATTCATTTCAGACACGGAGTCCAGGTAGACTTTCCACTCCTGGTTGGACAGGGTTACCTCGATATTCAACACGTCCTTCCACATCTGCTGCAGCGCCACCGCGATTTTACGGTGGCTTTCGCTGGTGTTGTAGATAAGCTCCAGCCCAGGCCATCCCGCGCCCTCCGGGTACCCCGCCTCGGCAAGCAAGCGCCGAGCCTCTGCAGGGTCATAGCTGAACAGCTGAGGCGGCTGGTAACCCAAGGTACCTGGCGGTGTGATCGAGTAGGCGGGATTGTTGCTGCCGTACAATACGTTACGCGTCACTGCCTCCCGGTCTACCGCCAGTGACAGCGCTCGCCGCACCAGCACATCGTCCAATGGTGGGCGTTCAGTGTTTAGCAGGTAAAAATAGGTACCCAGAAAAGGCGCTTCAACAAAAGGCGTATTGGGCAACTTGCGATACGCAGGAATTTTATTGAGCGGCACGTCGCCAGTATAATGCAGCTGATGAACCCGAAACATGCGCTCTTCGCTGACGATGTTCTCAGTGGGGTAAAACACCACGCCGTTCAGGCGCAATACGTCTGCATCCCAATAGTGGGGATTGCGCTCCACCGCAATCCGGCGATTCAGCTGCCACTCTTTTAACTGAAATGGCCCATTGGTGACAATATTGCCGACCCGCGTCCACTGCGTGAAGCGGTCCGTTGATTTGCCAAACCGCTCGATGGTGGCGCGGTGAACTGCATAACTCGAATAGTGATCCATCAGCTGCAAGAAATAAGGCGTGGGGGCGTTCAGCGTGACTTGCAAGGTCATGTCATCAAGTGCCCGCACACCCACCTGCTCCGGGTCACTGAGCTTACCCGTTGCATAGGCCTCGGCGTTCTCCACCGGATACAGCATGTAGGCATATAAATTGCCCATTGCCGGGTCAAGCGCGCGCCGCCAGGACCATACAAAATCATGCGCGGTCACCGGGTCGCCATTTGACCAGCGGCCCTCCGGTTGCATGTAAAAGGTAATCACCCTGAGGTCTTCGCTAAACTCCCAGCTCGCTGCCGCGCCCGGCTCGGGCTCCAGGGTCCAGGGATTTTTACGGGTGAGCCCTTCGAAAAGCGTATCAATGATTTTGCTTTCCGGCACCCCTGTCACGACGTGCGGGTCAAGGCCCTGTGGCTCGGAGCCGTTACCCACATGGAAGACACCCTCACGATTTCCTTGACCGACATTGGATTCACCGGTGCTACAGGCTACGAGAGTACAAGCCAAAAACACCCGGGCTGATAGACTAAATACAGGATTCATTGGCTGAAAAATAACGTGTTTCAACATTTAATACTAGCGGTGAGTTACCTGACCAAATATCATTCTCCACCAAGCAAATGGGGTTACTTTTAGAAAAGATAACAGGTAGGGATGGAAACACTCACAGTCATGGTCGTCGATGACGACTCGTTAGCGGTCAAGGTCGTCGAGCAGCTACTGCGCCCAACAGGTTGTAACGTCATTACTGCATCCTCCGGAGAGGACGCCATAGGACTTTTTGACGCGCAGCGGCCCGACATCATCTACATGGATTTGCTAATGCCGGGTATAGGCGGCGTAGAAGCAACGCGCCAATTAAAGCATCTGGCAGGTGAGCAGTGGGTTCCACTCATCATTATCTCCAACGAAGGTAACAACGACGCGATAGCGGAATGCCTCAATGCAGGCGCAGACGATTTTTTCCGCAAACCACTGAACAGCACGTTTTTTCATGCCAAATTGAAGAGCCTGCGCAGCACCATGAACACGCGAAGCTCCCTAGACAGAATCAGTCTAGAGCTCAAACAAAGCAGGGAGCGATACCAGAACCTTTTTCAGCACGCTCCAGTCCCCTACTTGGTGATTGATACCGACGGCGTGATTATCGAAAGTAACAATGCACTGCAGACGCTTTTGGGGCGCGAACAAGATCAAATCAACGGGAGACGCTGGACTGAGCTGCTCGACCGAAGTGAATGGCCTGACGCCTTCGCTACGATTGAGGCCTTGAAAACTGCAGGTGAATTCATCAGCCCGACACTAAAAGCTCAGCACGCTGTTACAGGTACAACTATTTACATGGAAATCCACGCTCTCGTTGATCAGAGCGAAAAAGGTGAGATACAGATACATTGCAACATCATTGATCTGACGGCCCGAGTACTTGCGGAACAAGAAACCAGCACCTTGCTAAACCGGCTCAGCGTGGCTGCCGACGTTTTCGAATATACTCGCGACAGCATCATCGTCCTTGATGCGCAGCGCAGGATCATCGACGTCAACCCGGCATTCACCGATATCAGTGGCTACGCCAGGGAAGAGGCCCTGGGGAAAACGCCAGAGCTACTGAGCTCTGGATTGACCAGTGACTCCGTCTGCCCCGACATTTGGCAAACGCTGGACAGCCGCAATTTTTGGCGCGGCGAAATCATCTTTCGGCGGAAAGATGGCCAGGTGAGAGCGGAGACCCTCGGGATCACCACCGTCAGGGACAATAAAACCCGCGACATCCTTAGCTACGTGGGCGTTATTGACAGACTTAACCCACGGCAAAATGACCTTATCACCGGGCTTCCTCAGCGCGGGACATTGCGCCAACACATGATTGGCATCATCGAGAGCCAGCACACACAGCCGGACATTGTGCTGGTTGTCATAGGTCTTGACGGTTTCAAGGAGCTCAACACTGCATTGGGGGTCGCCGGCGGTGACCTGCTACTTAAGGAGATCGGCAACAGAATCAGAAAATTGCTGCCATCGGGCGCCTTCGCTGCGCGCACCGGGGGGGATGAATTTGGCATACTCCTGAAAACACCCTCAAGCCATGCATCAGTGCACCAGCTCCTGGAGACATTGCTCAACCAAATACGCCAGCACTACGACATCGACGGTGAACGCGTGTATCCGAAAGTCAGTGGAGGACTCGCCACTTATCCAGAAGACGCTGGCGATTTCGAGGCCTTGATACAATGCGCTGGCGAGGCCATGCAATCAGCAAAGCAAGCAGGCGGCAATCACTTTGAATATTTCAGAGAGTCCCGAAAAAACGAGATACTTGCATTCAAACATCTGCAGGACGATTTACGGTCAGGGCTGGCAAACGAAGAATTCTTTCTTGCCTACCAACCCATTTACGACCTGCGTAGCGGGCTACCGGTCAAGGCAGAAGCCCTGCTGCGCTGGAACCATCCAAAGCGGGGCTTGGTGAACCCTGCAGACTTCATACCTGCAGCGGAGCGTTCAGGAAAAATTCTGGCCATTGGCCTGTGGGTATTCGAGAAGGCGAGCAGGGATTTGCAGACTCTGCTTGAAACTAAACCCGAATTTCAGCTAAGCATCAATTTCTCAGTCAAGCAAATCTTCGATTCGAGTTTTGATGTCAGCCGCTACACAAAACCACTGGCGGATGCAAACATCCCACCATCCAGAATCGTTCTGGAGTTCACCGAAGGCGTGATGCTGTCCGAAGACAGCGTGGTCTCGGATAGGCTACGCGCACTGCGTGCGGCGGGATTCCAAATTGCCATTGATGACTTTGGCACCGGGTATTCCTCGCTGTCTTATGTCGATAGGTTTGACTTCAATTACCTGAAAATAGATCAATCATTTGTTCGCGCGCCCACATCCGACGGCAAAAAACAGGCGCTTTGCCGCGCCATCGTCTCAATGGGGCACGCACTCGATATGAAAATTATCGCCGAAGGCATTGAAACTGAAACCCAGCAGGCGCTGCTTCAGGGCATCGGTTGCGACTATGGGCAAGGATATTTCCTCGGACGGCCAATGCCGCTGAACGATCTCAAAGCCTTGTTAAATAAACCTTGAGCCGGCGCCAGGGCATCCACTCCGTCGTCTCCGTCGTCTCCGTCGTCAATAGCCACTCTCACCAGCGACAATTCTTGCATGGAATATCGCATCGAGGGGCTCATAAACTTCGCTGCCGGGCTTAAGTACGCACAGCACCTCCGCGACCTGAGCCGGATCGTACCCCTGCTTACGCAATTCACCTTTCAACATCTTAAAGGTACCGGTGGCATCAATCTCCCGCTGGATACGCAGGAACAATGGCCGTGCAAAGTGAGGAAGCTCCTTCTGCACATGGGTGGAAAAACTGTCCAGGCTCAGCTCTCCTTCGCCCTCCTGCAGTCGCAGCGAAGCCATGCCGGCACGCCCGTCAGTACCGGGCACCTCAACTCCGTATACATTACTCTGTGCGACCTGCGGATGCAGGTTGAGGATCTCCCCCACCTCATTGGTGGACACATTTTCTCCTTTCCAGCGGAACGTATCCCCAATGCGATCCACGAACTGGTAGTGGGCTAGCCCAAGGGCAAAGCCCACATCCACCGTGCGCATCAGATCACCTGTATTGAACCACGCGTCACCCTGTCGTAAAACGTCTCGAAGGATCTTCTTTTCCGTGGCCTCGGAGCTCGTGTAGCCCTCGAATTTCGTCTGTGGCGTAATCTTGCCAAGCAACAAGCCGGGCTCACCGGGAGCGACCAACCGGCAGCGGCCCGCAGCATCACGTACCACTTCATCACGGTCAACGTCGTACTCAATAAGAGCGGTAGGCAGCGCTGACGTACCCACAGTACAGTCCTTGTTCAGCAGGTTGAAAAAACCCACATTGCCTTCACTGGAACCGTAGAATTCCGCAACGCGTTGAATACCAAAACGCTGTTTGAAGTCGTGCCAGATGTCTGGCCTGAGGCCGTTGCCCACCACAGCGCGTAGCGGGTTGTCCGCATCGCTGCCTTGCGCGGGAACATGCAGCAGATAACGGCAAAGCTCACCAATATAAACAAACGCCGTAGTGCGGTGCTCACGTACCTCTGGCAAGAACTGGCTGGCCGAAAATTTGCGCCGTAAAAACATACTGGCACCGGCGAGGAAAGCGGCACCGGCGCCCACCATCAGCCCGGTGCCATGGAATAATGGCAGGCAAAGATACAAGCGGTCATTCTCGGTGAGCTGCAGCCCACCGGTCTGTACAACACTAGCCGTGAGCAAGTAGCGGCGATTGGAGAGCACCGCCGCTTTCGGCAGCCCGGTTGTTCCCGAGGTAAAAATATAAAACGCAGTGTCGTCGATAGTGACCTCTGCCGTCTCAGGCGGGTTATCGGTGGCTGCCGAGGCAGCCAAGTCAACCATATCCAAAGCCCAAGCCGGGGCAGTGGTTTGCCCACTGTCAGGCACGAAAAAATAGTCGCCATCCGCAAGCGGTAGAGCCTCGCGCACCTCAGCCACAGCCTCCAGGCACTCCTCTCCAAACAGAAATTTACTGGCATTGGTGATTT
>JANQUV010000086.1 GCA_030730585.1 Haliea sp. | reverse complement strand
CGAACCCTGAGGTGCATGCCGTGATGGTAGCCAATCACGTTAATCCAAAGCTGCAAACTATTAGTTGCCAACGATGACAACTACGGTGCCCAACTGGCTGCGTAAGCAGCCCGTGAAAGCTCCAACTAGTGGCTTCGGCCCTAGCGGTCTTTAGCAAGGTGCCAGTATCGCGCTACTGACTGTCATATAGAACTGGATCGCTGTGAAACCTGCCTGGGGTGGATCTGCTAAAACCTAACAGGATCGCCAATTACGTCCTGCCCGTTGGGCTGTATGAGGTTAAATTAATTAACGGAAACTAAGCATGTAGAGCCGAAGGCAGAGTACTGGCGGACGCGGGTTCAACTCCCGCCGCCTCCACCAAACACATGTCCAGCAACATCCAGGCAAGAAGCAAGAACCCCATTAAAGCCGCACCCCACAAGGACCTGCGGCTTTTTATTGTTCATCAACCCCCACCAACGCGTTGCGCCGCATTAATCAGCCGGGCACGGCAAGCATCGCTTCAACGCCGCCGTCGACGGGAAGCACCACGCCATTGACGAAGCCGGCGTGCTCTGAAGCGAGGAAGGCCGCTACCGATGCGATATCTTCCGGCGCACCCAATCTCCCCATTGGTTGTGCCTCGGCAAAGCCTTTGACGCCGCCCGGTGTCGACTCCAGCCACTGGATCATGCCTGTGCTGGCAGCAGACGGTGCTATCGCATTCGCGCGAATGCCCTTGCGGCCATACTCGATGGCGATACTGCGCATCAGGCTGTTGACCCCGGCTTTGGCCGCTCCGTAGACCGCGAGCCCGTTCACCGCGCCGGAGCCTGCACCCGAGGTCGTCGACAGAATCACCCCGCCCCCCTTCGCAACCATGACCGGAAGTGCCTCCATCGACGCGTGGTATACGGCATCGAAGTTGAGCGATCTGAGTCGCTGGAACTCTTCTTTGCTGATCGCTTCCATAGGGGTCGGGAACGAACCGCCAGCGTTGTTGAACAGCACGTCGATACCACCCAATGTGTTACAGGCAAACTTCACGATGCCAGCGGCCTCGTCCGGATCGGTGACATCAGCAACAATCGACATGGCGGAACCACCTGCGTTAGCGATTTGGTCAATCGTCTCCTGCAAGCGCTCCTCGTTGATATCGCTGGCAATCACCGATGCGCCAAGCTGGGCAAAGAGCAGCGAGCTGGCCCGGCCGATGCTTCCACCCGCGCCAGTGATGATGACGCTTTTTCCTGTGTAGTCGATCTTCATGGTTCAATCCTGTTCCTGATGACCGCGAGATGCCGGGTAATGGGCTGACTGTCGGTGGCTATCAACTTGGCCGCTATGCTGCTCCTCACCGCCGGCACGATCCCCGCTGCGCAAGAGCACGTCAACTTTGCAGGTGCCTTCATCTCATTGGGCTTGGCCTTCGTTTACTTCATCGGCCTGGTGTGGGTAGGCATGCGAGTGACGGCAAAGAAAGCAGCGGCGGCGCCCATTATCTCCGCTCTTTTTCGCAGGTAAAGCGGAGAAAAGTCAACACAGGCAACAGAAGGTATCATCGATTACCCCCGATGGATTCCAATGGCTGGCTCCCTGACTTTCTTTGCCAGTTGTGATGGGGGAGCTGCTTCTATATCCCCGAAAAATATCCCTGCACATCCAATGGCGAACTGCTGCCGTACAACTCACACTAGAACATAAAAAAGGCAGTAGTAATGAAAAATCTTGGATTAAAAATTTACGATTTTTACCAGTACATTTTCGATTCCAGCCGGAATCCCATCAGGCATGTTCCCGACCCAGCCAGTCGCATGTTTATTATGACCATCTTGGCGTTTATGTGGAGCGGGGCCTTCGCTGTCTACCTTGGAAGTATCCTTTACTTCGGAATTAGCCTGGCCGCACACATCATCCTGATCCTGATGTTCTTTTTTACCGTTGCTGTCTTTTATGACGCCGAAAAGAACGAGAGCTCATGGTTGCTAAAGCTGCGAGCGGGAGAACGCTAGCACTTTGCGGCTCACCGGCGGCAAGCCGCTTGAAGGGAGACGTCAGGGATCATTTCAACATCCTGGTGTAGTCATCGAGCGGGCTGCCTCTGGCCGCGTTTTCATTCGAGTGGTCACCTGGTTGTATTCTTAAAACTCCAGTAACGCGCCCGCGAAGGCACTCAACTCTCCCGCCACGCAAAGTCCATTACACTACCACCTTCTCATCACGAAAAACGGCAGGCAAAACCGATCGAATGAGTAACCCGAACGACATCCAGGAACAGAAGCGCATGGGCCTTGCTATGCAGGTTTTAGCGTGGGTGGTTCTACTTGGGTTGGGTGTTTTTTATTTCAACGACGTGTTGGAAAGACAGCTGAACCCCAACCAGCGGCTACAGACTCAGTACACCGAAGATGGGGTTCGGGAAGTTGTCCTGCAACGCAACAGGCTTGGGCACTATGTCACCAGCGGGGAGATCAACGGCCAGCCCGTCACCTTCCTGCTGGATACCGGAGCCACCGGCGTGGCGATTCCCGAAGCCCTGGCAAATCGGCTGGGCCTGCAGCGTGGGCGAGCCTACCAGACTCAAACCGCTAACGGCATGGCGATAAGCTACGCAACAACCCTGGACGAGGTAGCTGTCGCCGACATACGGCTACCCCATGTTCGTGCCGGTATTGTGCCAGGGCTACAAACCGACGAGGTTCTGCTTGGCATGAGCTTCCTTAAACACCTGGAATTTACCCAGCGCGGAGATAGCCTGACGCTACGCCAGTATCTGTAGCTCGACGCAGGTCAAGCCCCACATCACGCAGGGGCTCGTCAGCGCGGGGTTACGTGGTAATCGCTCAGGTTGAATTGGCGCAAACGACGGCGCATACGAAAGGTTGTCCACGGCCAGTTCGTGCTGTTGCGTCCATTTTTATCAATAAAATAGCTCGTGCAGCCCCCGTTGTTCCAGACAGTGGCTTGCAGTGCGCCCTGTAATTCATGATTGTAGGCTTGCGCTACCGCCGGTTTAACGGTGAGTGCTGTGAGTTTCTGGGACCGTACCTTCTTCAGGGCACTCGTGATGTATTTGAGCTGCGCTTCAATAATGACAAAAGCGGACGAGAACGTATAAAGGTTAGGCCCAAAGGTCAGGAACAGATTGGGACAATCCCTCGCCGTGGTGCCTAAAAAAACCTCGGGGCTACCCTGCCATTGGTCCGCCAACGACCGACCCTTAGCATCGATGATGATTTCAGCAACGGGGGGATTAGCCACTTCGAAACCCGTTGCATAAATAATGACATCAACTTCACAACTAGACCCATCGGATGCAATCAACCGGTTACCCTGCACTTCGGCTATGCCGCCGACCACATCAACGTTTTGCCGCCCAAGCGCTCGATACCATGTATTCGATTGCAAAATACGTTTACAGCCGATAGCAAAGTTAGGCACCAGCTTCTTTTTCAGGAATTCATCTGTTACCGCACGATCGATATTCGCCAGCGCCCTGGCCTGGAGTTTCTGGCGCGACTTAGGCTTACTCAAACTGCTGTTGAGCATTTCAAACCCCAAATACAGCAGCTGCCTCAGCAGAGATTGCAGTAGCGGAAAGCGCTCGAATCGACGCTGCCATTTTTGGGATATCGGCACATCCATTTTTGGCAATACCCAAGGAGCCGTGCGCTGAAACAGGGTAAGGTGGCCAACTTCTGGCGCTATCTCCGGCAGAAATTGTATCGCTGACGCGCCACTGCCAATCACCGCAACACGCTTGCCCCGAAGGTCACAATCGTGGTCCCACTGGGCAGAATGGAAACTGACACCAGGAAAAGTGTCTATCCCTTTGATATGCGGCGTCGAGGGTTTGTGCATCGGACCACAAGCCATAATTACGAAGCATGCGGTAAATGCTCCGGCATTGGTGTTCAAGTGCCACACTTGGTCATCTGTACTCCAGGTCGCACTCAGCACTTCCACGTTAAGGCGAATCGATGGCATGACGTTAAACCGTTGCGCAACCGCTACCGTGTAGTCTTTGATCTCGGCTTGCTCGGCGAAAAAACGACTCCAACGAGGATTCGGGGCAAATGAGTACGAGTACAGGGCCGAGGGCACGTCACAGGCGCAGCCTGGATAGCTGTTTTCCCGCCAAACACCCGCTATTTCCGCCGCTTTCTCGAATACCTGATAATCGAAGCCAGCCTGCTGCAACTTAATCGCAGCCCCTAACCCTGCGAAACCTGCTCCCACAACAATCACTTCGTAATGCTCCGGGCTTGTTAAGTCCGGCTTGCAAACTTCGCCTTCAAACTCACTGGTTGGTGTATGTACCTGCATCGCGCCCTGCCACTCAACGTCGATTAACGGTTATCGAGCTCAGTCGAGAGCAACCGAGCCATCCAAAAAAAACCCGCAAAAATGATGGACGACTGATCATCGGAACGCAATCTCAAATTAGCCATTAACATGCGGAAAATAGTTAACTAGCATCAAGTGGCATATAGTCTGGCTTCGTCAGTGATCAAAAAGCAACTTAGGCAGCCAACCCGTCGCGCAGGGCGTCAGCGCCTAATTCGAGAGCTGTACAGCATTCAAAACGGCCCTTATATGTTGCGTCCATTTCTGCGACGATCACGCACTGCGCCGGCGAGTCTCGCAACTCTGGTACTGATACTTCGACGCGCGACTGTATTTTATCCAACTCTGAGCCTGGATTCCTTTCATGGAACATACCTCCTTTAGCAGCGAAATTGCGACATTTCTAGCAGCACACCCCGAAACCAAATACGTCGATGCCTTCATTTTTGATTTGTGTGGATTCCCCTTGGGTAAGCGCTATCCAATTCGTGATGTTGAGAAACTCTATGCCGACGGCCTTACGATGTGCGCCGCGGTATTACTGCTAGACGCCGCAGGGAATACCAGTGACCCGATGGGCATTGGCGTGACTGATGGTGATCCCGACGCCAACGCCAAAGCGATCACAGGCACATTGGCCCCCGTGCCGTGGGCGCTTGAGCCGACAGCTCAAGTGTTACTCGAGATGCGAAACCCACAGACCAATGAATTAGTGCCTTTCCAGCCGCGAGAGATTCTTCGTGGTGTTTTGGATCGTTATCAATCTTTAGGTATTACGCCGGTTGTTGCATTAGAGCTCGAATTTTATCTCATCGATGAAAACAGGACAGATGATGGTGGCCCACTTGCTGTTAAATCACCACTCAACGGACGCACCGCCAGTTCGAATCAGGTGTATAGCATTGACACACTAGAGGAATATGCACCGATCCTCGCCGCAATAACTGATGCTTGCGCGTTGCAAGGTGTCCCTGCAGCCATTGCGTCGGGAGAATTTGCGCCTGGGCAGTTCGAATTAAACCTCAATCATGTAGCCGACGCGTTGGTAGCAGCAGATCACGCTTGTCTGCTGCGCCGCATTGTGCGCTCGGTTGCACGCACGTTCGGGATGGAAGCAACGTTTTTAGCGAAGCCCTTTTTGGACCAGAGCGGCTCGGGCATGCACATCCACATGAATTTTTCTGATGAGCATGGACACAATATATTTCACGAAGATATCGACCAGGGTGAAACTTTGATGCGTCAGGCGATGGCAGGGCTTCAAGCGACCATGCCTGAGTCAATGGCCATATTTTCGCCGAACATAAACGGTTTTCGACGACTTAAGCCAAACTGCTATGTACCAGTCACAATGGATTGGGGTTACGACAATCGGTCCGTTGCGTTCCGTATTCCTTCAGGGCGCGGCCAGGGGAAGCGGATTGAGCATCGCGTTGCTGGAGCGGATGCCAACCCGTATCTTGTGCTTGCCAGTGCGCTCGCGGGTGTACACTACGGATTGTCGCACCGGCTCAGGCCGCTCAGTGAGGCTTTCTCGGGCAACGCTGGCGTCGAAGTTGATCCGCATTTACCACTGACTCTGTGGCGAGCATTAGATCGATTGGATGACGCGCCGATACTGAATGAGTATTTTGGTGCACGGTATCTACAGCTTTATAAAACAGTCAAAGAGAACGAGCTCAATGCACTTCTGGCAACAGCGCTGCCCCGCGAATACGAGTGGTACCTCTAACACCAGTTCGTCACACACTGAAAGCCTGCACGATGAGTAAACGCATAGTCACTCTGCCAGCAGAGTGTTACGCTAACCCGCCCGCAGTAGTGAGCGAATAAATGCGCAGTACACTGAAAAGCCCTCGGACGCCGCTACTGATAGCGGCAATCACCTCTCTGATGATCATCGGCTGTTCTGACAGCTCACAGGCACCAGAGCCGGCAGCCCCGCCAGTGCCTGCAGAGACAAAGCCGAACATCCTGTTCATGATCCTTGATGATGTGGGCATGGATCAGCTGGAGATCTTCGGTTTTGGGGGCGCCACGCCCCCCGCTACTCCCGCCATTGCCCAACTTGCCAATGCGGGCGTCAGCTTTACCGACACTTGGTCGATGCCGGCTTGCTCGGTGACGCGTGGCACGCTATTTGAAGGCAGGTTCCCGTTACGAACCAACATCAAAGCGGCACTGGGGTCGAATGACCTCGTGAATTCCATGACATCACCCTATGCAACCACCCTCCCCAAGCTGCTGGCTAAGCAGGGATACGAGAGCGCGCTAATCGGTAAGTTCCACATAGCGCTACAGCAAAACTACCCAGCCGGTGACGCGCTCGTTCATGATCTGGGCTGGGACTACTTCGCCGGATGGCTTGATGAGACCGGCGATCCCTCTTCGATTGACACCACAGCCGGCGGCGTCGCTCCGCCGGGCACCTACAGCTGCGGATTCGTACCAGGAGCGAACCTGCCTAATGGTGCGGACACAGGCGCTTGCTATCACGCCGATGGCAGTTGCACTGAACAGGGGGTCAATGTTGTTGTGCCCGGCCGCAGCTGCCGCGACGAAGGTGGCATCTTCGACCCCAACACCAACTGCCAAAGCCCAAGGCCTGAACGGCTGAACTTCAATCAACTGAATGCGCATTCCGTCTCCCCGGTCACGTACAACTTCGCCGACGGCTCAGTGGAAAAACTGCCGCTCACCGACCCACGGACACGCCAGTTTCGGGCCAACTTTGCCATCGATGCGGCTGCTGAGTGGATCAACTCCCGGGCGCCCGACCAGGCGTGGATGGCCACCGTCAGCTTCGCTTCTATTCATACGCCCCTGGTGCAACCGCCTGTAGACCCGAATTCACCGGTCAGTGTTGCCGCAAGCGACCTCGATTGCGCCAACCCCTTGGCCCAGCGCGTATTGTCTAACCTGATGATTGAGACACTAGACCTGGAAATTGCCCGCTTGCTGGTGGCCACCGGCCTGGCAAGCTATAACGCCGACGGGGGCCTGGATTACGCGCCTGAATCGACCAACACCATGGTCGTCATTATTGGTGACAACGGCTCTCTGGGCTTAACCGCAAAAGCTCCCTTCGACGTCGGTCGCTCTAAAGGCAGCGCCTATCAGACGGGAGTTTGGGTGCCTCTCGTTGTGTCCGGGCCCTTGGTGAACAACCCGGGCCGCCAGGTAAGCGCGATGGTGAATGCGGTAGACCTGTACGCCTTGTTCGGCGAAATCGCAGGGATTACCGACGTGCAAGCTGAGGTGCCACGCACCCTGGATGCTGTTTCCATGCTGCCGTATTTGACCAACCCGGAACAAGCAGCCATCCGCCACTGGAACTACACCGAAATAGGGCTGAACTATCAGCCGAATGAGGTGATTAACGGCCCTTGCATCGTTGGAGCCTGCACACAGATCCCCAACATCCGCAGTATTTGTGAAGACAACAATGGTACCTGGTGGGGTGAAGACAACGATGCCAGCACCAACGGCGTACTCGCACCCACAGAGGGCTTCGAATATTGCTCACAAGCGCTGGACTTTGTCACAAAAAATGGCGGCGACGAATTTGACATCTCGCCGCTGATTTCTATCGCGGTGCGCAACGAAGGCTTCAAGCTGGTGGAAAACACGTTCAAGGACTGCGACCCTGACACCTGCATCGACAGAGTCGTTCTTGAGCTGTACGAAATCGACGAACCACTGAACACGCCTTGGCTGGATCGTGAAGGTGACGAACTGCCCTTGGATCAGCTAAGCGCCAGCCAGCAGGAGGCCTTCACTGAGCTGACCAACCAACTTGCCGCCATTCGTGCCAGCGTCATTGATTGCCCGGGCGATGGCAACATCGATGGCGTGGTTGACGACACGGACCTGCAAGAGTGGGAGAAATATGCCAGTTCCACTGGCCTCTCCAGCGTCTACGATTTCAACTTTGACGGCCTCACTGACGCACTGGATGAAGCCATCATCACGGCGAATATCGGGCTGGACTGCCGCGCAAGCGGAACCTGAAGTTTAGCTCCGGATTACAGCCACGCTTGGCGCGTGCGACGCTTACCCTGCAAGTTCAGCCCGCACGCGTACCCGCGGGGTTCATTCGCCATGCGGTAAGCCGTCGTCATTGTGGCCGAGCGGCCTCGTCAGTGACGTCCAATACCAGGCCACGCACATCCAGCCCCTCCTCAACGGCGGTGAAAAACCGTGCTGGTTGCCCTTCAGGGAATACGCCATACTCCATGGCATGATGCTGCTCACCGCAAATGCCGGCAGCTCCTCGCTACGCCTCGCTGCGTTCTCGGCAGCCGGGGCAGACATCGAGGCAATCGCGGCAACACGTTTCGACTTACACGACGGCTCTGTCGAGCCCCTGCTTCGTCACTTCGTTAACGAACACAAACTGAACGGCGTCACCGCGGTGGTGCACCGTATTGTCCATGGTGGGGCCCACTTCTCCGGCGCCTGCAAAGTGGACCGTGAAACAGAGCGGAAGCTGACAGAGCTGGCACCTCTGGCGCCCCTGCACAGCGAACAATCTCTGGCATTGATTCGTACCGCCAGGGCCGTATTCGGGGCTGATACGCCACAGGTGGCCAGTTTTGACACGGCCTTCTATCGTAACCTTCCGCAGATTGCCAGCCACTACGCCTTGCCGGCGGAACTGGTGGCTCGCCACGGCTTGCGGCGCTACGGCTTCCATGGGCTCGCTCATGAAGCGCTGTGGCAGCGTTGGTCTGAACTCGAGGCGAACGGCACGAACAAGGGCAGGATTCTGACACTGCAACTGGGGTCCGGATGCTCCATTACCGCCACCCACGATGGCAGGCCTGTCGACACGTCCATGGGGTTTACGCCGATGGAAGGGCTGATGATGGCCACCCGCTGCGGCGATGTCGATGCGGGCCTGCTACTGTACCTCCAGCAATACCAAGGCCTGAGTGCGGATGAGTTGAACGACCTCCTCAATCGGCACAGCGGCCTGCTTGGCGTATCGGGGCTGAGCGCGGACATGCGCATGCTTCTCGCAGCCGATACCGCGGAAGCCGAGCTCGCCGTTGGGCTTTACTGCTATCGCGTACGCAAGTACATCGGCGCGTATCTTGCCGCACTGGGCGGCGCCCAGAGCATTGTTTTCGGTGGCGGCGTGGGTGAAAACTCAGCAGAGATTCGCGCGCGCATTCTCTGCGATATGCAATGGGCGGGCATTCATCTGGACCCGGCATTGAATCAGGGGGCCACGGGGCAGGAACAACGGATCAGCACGCAGAGCAGCCCGGTGAGCGTCTGGGTACTCAAAGTGGATGAACAGCAGCTCATGGCCAGGCAGGCGATGGAACTGCTGGGCGCCCAACCGTAACAAGCTTGCCGCAACCTCCCCGGCACGCATGACAGGAGTGCACTACGGATGGATGAGTCCAGTTCAGGCACGACGAGCAATTCCCCACTGCATGCAGAGGAACTGCGCCAGCTGCACGCATACTGGCGCGCCTGCAACTACCTGGCGGCGGGCATGATCTACCTGCGCAACAATCCACTGCTGCAAGAGCCGTTGCAGGTGGAGCATATCAAGGAGCGATTACTGGGGCACTGGGGCAGCAGCCCAGGGCTGAGCTTTCTTTACGTTCACCTCAACCGAATGATCCGGAAATACGACCTAAATGCCATTTACCTTGCAGGGCCGGGCCATGGAGCGCCCGGCGTACTGGGCCCCGTCTACCTGGAAGGCACCTACTCGGAGGTATATCCGCACAAAACGGAAAACACGTCAGGCATGCTGCAGTTTTTCCGCGACTTCTCCTTCCCGGGGGGCATAGGCAGCCATTGCACGCCGGACACGCCCGGCTCGATTCATGAGGGTGGCGAGCTAGGCTATAGCCTGTCGCACGCGTTCGGAGCGGCTTTTGACAACCCCGATCTGCTGGTGACTGTGATGGTCGGCGACGGCGAGGCAGAAACCGGCCCATTGGCCGCTGCGTGGCACTCCAACAAGTTTCTCAACCCGCGCCGCGATGGCGCCGTATTACCGGTGCTACACCTGAACGGTTACAAGATCAACAACCCAACCGTACTGGCGCGCATCTCGCATGATGAGCTCGACGCTCTGTTCACCGGATATGGCTGGGCTCCTGTATTTGTAGAGGGGGACGACCCCGAGCAGATGCACCAAATGATGGCCGCGGCGCTCGAACACTGCGTGGGGGAAATTCACCGTATACAAGACGAGGCGCGAACATCAACCACGGCAGTACCCCAGCGCCCGCGCTGGCCGATGATCGTGCTGCGCAGCCCCAAGGGGTGGACTGGACCGAAAACGGTAAATGGCCACAAGGTCGAAGGCAGCTGGCGCGCCCACCAGGTGCCGCTAACAAACGTGCGGGAGGACGCAGAGCAGCTTCAGTGCCTGGAGGACTGGTTGCGCAGTTACCGGCCCGAAGAGCTGTTCGACGCAGACGGCCGGCTAAACAGCGAACTGAGAGCGCTCGCGCCGCAAGGCAACCGCCGCATGAGCGCCAACCCGCACGCCAACGGCGGCCTGTTACGCCAGGCGCTGCGCATCCCAAACTTCCGCGACTATGCCGCCCCTGTACACCAGCCTGGCGCAAGTGTGGTCGCGAACACTTTCCCGTTGGGTCAAATGCTGCGTGATATTCTGCGTGCCAATCCGGGCAATTTTCGCGTCTTTGGCCCTGATGAAACCTCCTCCAACAAACTGCAAGCGGTCTATGAAGCCAGCAAGAAAACCTGGATGGCACAGAGACTGCCTGAGGATGACGATGGCGGCGAGCTGGCCGCCGACGGACGGGTGATGGAGCTGCTGTCTGAACACACACTGGAAGGCTGGCTGGAGGGCTACCTGCTCACCGGGCGGCATGGGTTTCTCTCGACCTACGAAGCCTTTGTGCATGTGATCGACTCCATGTTCAACCAGCATGCAAAGTGGCTGGACAGCGCCGAAGACATCGACTGGCGCGCACCAATTTCCTCGCTGAACCTGCTCATCACCTCGACTGTCTGGCGCCAGGACCACAATGGCTTTACCCATCAGGACCCGGGCTTTCTCGACCTGGTGGTGAACAAGAGTCCAACCGTGGTCCGCATCTACCTACCGCCGGATGTGAACACCTTGCTCAGCGTTGCTGACCACTGCCTGCGCAGCAGCAACGATATCAACGTCATCGTTGCCGACAAGCAGCAGCATCTGCAGTATCTGGATATGGACGCCGCCATTCGTCACTGCGCCCAGGGCATTGGTATTTGGGGGTGGGCCAGTAACGATCAGGGCGTGGAACCGGACGTGGTGCTGGCCGGCTGCGGTGATGTCACCACACAGGAAGCACTGGCCGCCGTGCAGTTGTTGCGAGAGCATTTTCCGCAGCTAAAAATACGCTTTATCAACGTGGTGGACTTGTTCACGCTCACCTCTTCCAGCGAGCACCCACACGGGCTTTCAGACCGCGACTTCGACAGCCTGTTCACCACAGACAAGCCCGTTATCTTTAACTTCCACGGCTACCCGTGGCTCATTCACCGGCTTGCTTACAAGCGCAGCAATCACGCCAACTTGCATGTGCGCGGGTACAAGGAGAAGGGCAGTATCAACACGCCGATGGACTTGGCTATCAAGAATGAGATCGACCGTTTCAGCCTGGTCATTGATGTCATCAACCGGGTGCCAGGTTTGCTGGTGGCCGGCGCGCACGTGCGACAGAAAATGCGCGACCTGCAGCTGGATTGCCAGGCCTATGCCTATGAACACGGCATCGACACGCCTGAAATCAGCAACTGGCGCTGGGCAGGCGACTAATCCACACTGCCTTTACGGAGGGGAAGCCGAGCAGGGTGTGTGGCGTTGCGGTGTGGATTGGCCGTTGGCGAGGGGCACTAACGCCTCTTGGGCGGTGTCTTCTTCTTTTAACCGTATCGGCCCTGAATTGGCCGGGAACTTGCCCGCCATGCCCTGATAGAAGTCGCGAAAATACTGCATGTCGGCCACTACATCAGCGCTGACCATCAACGCGGGGCCAAAGCCGCCGCGTTTCTGCGAAAAATCCAGATACGACGGCACGATGGGCACGTTAGCCTCTCGGGCAATGTGATAAAAGCCCGACTTCCAATACTCGGTTCTGTCGCGCGTGCCTTCAGTCGGGACCATAAGCGCCAGGTTATCAACAGTGCCGAAAGTTTCCACCATCGATGCAACCAGGTTGCCGTTTTTATGCCGGTACACCGGCATGCCACCCATCTTGCGCATAAACCAACCCAGCGGCCACGCGAACAGGCTATGTTTGCCCATCCACGTCACCTTGATATCAAAGGCAGCGGCATACAGCAGCATAAACGGGAAATCCCAATTGGAGGTGTGCGGTGCAGCGATCAGCACGTAACGCGGCTCAGAGGGACGAGCGCCTTCCAAAGTCCAGCCTGCTAGTGAAAGCAGCCATCGGGCAATTTTTTGCTTCATTTTTGCGGGCACTTCCTGACGGTTAAAAGGCCTAAAGCCGGCGGATTTGTGCCACGGGGGGCTCAGCAGAAAAATTCGCGCCGCAAGTCTAGCAGATTGTTGCTGGTAAATGCTCGCGTCCGCGCTCGCAAACCCTAGCCACTACGTTATGCTGCACTCACCGTTAAAAGCCTCGTCGTTAACGACTGCATCGTTAAAAACGGCGCACAGGAGCCTCACCCGTGGATCAGAACCTGCTGTACATCATTGCCGCTGTGCTGGTCCTCGGCGTGGGTGCCCAGTGGCTGTCCTGGAGGCTGAGGCAACCTTCGATTCTCGCGCTGCTTGTTTTGGGCATTGTCGCGGGGCCTGTAACCGGGCTGCTGCGCCCCGACGAACAATTCGGTGATCTACTGTTCCCCATGGTGTCTCTCGGTGTGGCTCTGGTGCTGTTCGAAGGCGGCATGACGCTCAAATTCCCTGACCTCAAAGGCCACGGCAGGCTGGTCACCAACATGGTGAGCTGGGGCGCCCTGCTGAACTGGCTGTTGATGGCCGCGGGCTGCTGGCTGCTGGCTGCTGGCTGGATTCTCGCTGCCCATTGCACTGCTGTTTGCGGCCTTGGTCGTGGTAACAGGCCCCACCGTGATCAACCCGCTACTGCGTACTATGCGGGCCAAGCCGGAAGTTAGCCAAGTGCTGCGCTGGGAAGGCATCTTGATCGACCCCGTGGGCGCGTTACTGGCGGTACTGGTATTCCAATACATTTTATCCGGCGCGGATTCCTGGGCAGTGTTTGCACAAAGTGTCGGCGTGGGGCTGGTCGCAGGCTTTGCCGGTGCTATCAGCCTGGGCACGGTGCTGCGCAAACACTGGGTGCCGGAATACCTGATTAACGTCGTAACCCTCGCCTGGGTGGTCATGATGTTTGCCGGCAGCGACTACGTTGCCCACGAGTCGGGGTTACTCACCGTCACGGTGATGGGCATCTGGCTGGGCAATATGAAAGACGTAGGTGTCAGCGAAATCCTGAGCTTCAAAGAAAGCCTGTCGGTGCTCATTATCTCGGTGCTATTTATTGTGCTGGGGGCTCGCGTCGACCCCATGGACATTGTCGCCACCGGCTGGAACGGCGTTATTGTTTTGCTGGTGGTGCTGCTGGCAAGGCCTGTGGTGGTGTGGGCCGCCGCTATCGGCGGCAACTACAACTGGCGTCAGAAAGCCTTACTGAGCTGGGTGGCGCCGCGTGGCATTGTGGCGGCTGCCGTATCCTCTCTGTTCGCTCTACGCTTGGACGACCTGGGTTACCCCGGTGGCTCCGAGCTCGTGGCGTATACTTTTTTGGTCATTATCGCGACCGTGGTACTGCAAAGCCTCACCGCCGGGAGAGCAACCCGGGTACTGGGCTTGGCCGAGGCGGAACCGAATGGTGTGTTGATCGTCGGAGCCAACGGCGTGGCGCGCGCCATTGGCCAGGCGTTGGTACGGCAGGGTTTTCGTGTAAAACTGTCAGACACCTCCTATGAGGAAATTCGCAGCGCACGCATGGCGGGGCTGGAGACGTACTACGGTGACCCCATCTCCGCGCACGCTGACCAATACCTGGAACTGGTGGGCATAGGCCGCCTGTTTGCCATGTCACGCGGGCACGCTGGAACACGCTGGCATGCCTGAAATATCGCGGCGAATTTGGCGCGAAACGGGTATTTAGCCTGCGCAACGCGGAAGAACGGGAAGTGAGCGACCGCGAACGGCCCGCCAACGAGTTTCGAGCACCACGGCTGTTTGGCGCCGATATCACTTACCAGAAGCTGGCCAGCTTGATAGGCCGCGGGGCAGAAATCAAGGCCATCAACCTGAACAAGGAGTTTGACCTGGCGGCCTATAAGGAGAAAAACGGCAGCGGGCTCATTCCCCTGTTCTCGCTAACACCCGACGGCAAACTGCGGGTGATCAACGAGGAAGCGCCGCTGGAGGACGCCATCGAGGGCAAGCTGCTGGCGCTGGTGTGGGCAACCCAAAACTAGCCCGCCGGTAGCTTCGCGTGCGCAGCACGCTTCTCATTGCGCTGCACTGCCGGTACAGTGAACGCCGGTATTAATTGGCGCTAGTGCTTACTGTAGTGCGCCCCAACAGGAGACAAACCAGATGGACATGCGCAATAAACATATCGCCATCACCGGCCCTACCGCGGGCATCGGCCGCAGCGCGGCACTCAGCCTGGCCAGCCAGGGCGCGATACTCACGCTGCTTTGCCGCAACCTGGAAAAAGGCGAAGAACTCAGCCGGGAAATTGTCGCCGCCGGTGGCACGGCGCCAAGCCTGGTGCACCTCGACATGGCCAGCCTGGCAAGCGTTCGGGAAGCGGCGCAGGCGTGCATCACAGCGGGCCGGCCCTTTGACGTTCTGCTGAATAATGCCGGCCTGATGAACACCAGCCGGCGCACCACTGTCGATGGCTATGAAGAAACGCTGGCGGTCAACCACTTTGCACCGTTCCTGCTCACCGGCCTGCTTTTGCCCGCCCTGCTGGAAGCACCACAGGCTCGTATTGTCAACGTGGCATCAGCGGCACACGCTTTTGTGCGCAGCATGAATTTCGACGACATGCAGGCGGAAAAAAACTTCCGTTCGTGGCGCGAATATGGCCGCTCGAAACTGGCCAACATTCTGTTCACACGCAGCCTGGCGCAACGTGTAGCGCAGCACCCCATTACGGTGAACTCGCTGCACCCGGGCGCCGTAGCCACGTCACTGGGCCAGCAAAACGAAGGGCTACTGAAAAACATCGCCCCCGTGTTCCTGAAACTGTTCTTCCGCTCACCCGACAAAGGTGCCGAGACTTCACTCTACCTATGCACCAGTGACGACGTCGCCGGCGTGAGCGGTGAATATTTCGCCGACTGCAAACAAACTCGGGCCAAGCCCTGGGGCCGAGATGACGCCGCCGCCGAGCAGCTATGGCGCTACACCGAGGAGTGTGTCGATTTTCACTACCCGGTATAGCACCCCTGCCTGAGAAAGCTACAGGCGGAACCGCGCACCCACCTCAAACGAACGCTCCGGGCCTACATAAATTCCCTGCCGCAGCCCGGTGATATAACGTTCGTCGCTGAGGTTTTTCACGGCACCGAAGAGGGTCAGGCTATCGCTGAAGGCGTACTGTGCCATAAAGTCGAACAGCGTATAGGAGGGCATTTTGCCACCCCAGATTCCGCCCGCGGCATCGCTGGGAATCTCAACCTGATTGCTGGGGTCGCCAAACTGCGAACCGCGATAATGTGCGGTGAGCGTGGCACTCAGTTTGCCATCCGCATAGTTCAGTGCCAGGTTCGCCAGGTGCTCGGGGGCATAGGGCAAGCGATTGCCGGCAAATTCACCGCTGTCGAAATCGGACTCAGGTACCCAGGTGGCGTTGGCGTCGACGCTGAAGCCCGCCGCCAGCTCGTAGCCCACCATAAACTCCATGCCCTGGTGGACGGTAGCACCCGCGTTTGACTGCGACAGGTTGGGGTCGCTGTTGCCCGTCACCACCTGGTTGTCGAAGTCCATATAAAACGCGGCCACTTCGTAACTCAGCTTGCCCTGCAAGCCGCGCAGGCCCATCTCGTAGTTGTTAGAGCGTTCGCCATTGAGGTTCTGGTCGGTGAGGCCATCCAACGCAACGCCGTTGGAGGCCGGCGAGAAAGCGCGGTAGACACCGCCATACAGCTGAGCGGTGGTCGTAAGCTCGTAGGTGGCACCAATGCCGGGCAGCAGCTCCGTGTTGGAGGTTTTTGCCGACGCGTTGCTGTCAGTCAGAACGCGGCGCTTCTGTTCATAGGACTCGACACGCAAGCCCGGCGTTACCGCCAGCCGGCCCGAAAGCACCATGCGGTTTTGCACGTGTACGGCAACGCTGTCGGCGCTGTCCACAAGGTGGCGGTCGTTAATGCCCGTGCGATCAGCGTCCCGAGTTGCGCGTATGCGGGTATCGTCGGACTCTTCGCGCATTAGCCGCAGGCCAATCTCCGCTTCGTTTTCAAAGCCAAATAACTGATGGTCCAGCAGCAGGCGAGTGTCGAGGCCCAGCCGTTCAAAAGACCGGTTGTTGCCGGTCAGTGTGTCGGTATACACCCAGCGGCCGGCTTCAGTCGAAGCTTCGGTGTCGACGTTGTAGCGCCAGTAGTCGCGCGAGACATCGCTCCAGTACACCACCGTTTGCAACTTGGCCGCGTCATTCAAGCGCCAGGCGTGGTTGAGGTCGAAAGCTACGCGGTCGCTGAGGAAGTAGTCATCCGGGGCCGGGTTGTAGTTGCTACCGGCGTCATAATCACCCAGCAGCAAGCCACGGTAAGAGATATTGGCATCGTTTTCATACCAGGAAAATTTCACCCCCACTTCCTGATTATCACTCAACGCAATGCCGGACTTCACCAGGAGGTCGGTCATCTCGTAATCTTTATCCATAAAGCCGTCGCTTTCCGCACGGGTAAGCACCAGCCCGGCAAACGCATCACCGGAAGCGCTGCGGCCGCCCGCCTCTAGTGAAGCCTCACGGGTGTCAAAGGAACCAATGCGCGCTGACAGCAGTACACCGTCATCCGGCGTTTTCGTTTGATAGTTCACTACCCCACCAATCGTGGACGGGCCATAGCGTAAAGACGCCGAACCCTTCAACACTTCAATACGCTCAATGCGCTGAATACGCGGGTTGAAATAGCGCTCGTTGCCAATAAACAAACCCGGCGCGACTGGCACGCCATCTTCCAGAATCAGTGATTTGGACTCACTCGCCGACAGGCCCCGAATCCCGAGGTTAGACACAATTGCCGTTTCGTCTTCAGTCGCGGTGTTGATACCGGCAACCCGGCGCAGCGCATCATCCGTAGACAAGGGCTGAATCAGATCCAGTGCCTCGCGATCAATCAACACCACAGAGCCGGTTTGCCGCGACACCGCATTCTCGCTCTTGCCAATGACCTCAATCACCGGCATGGGGAAGTCACCGCCCTCTTGCGCAGCAAGGCTCGCGGGCAACAAAACAGCGGCAACAGCCAAGGCAAGCACCCGCTGCTGCGGGCGCGTGGACATCAACTTCATAGGGTACTCCGGAGTCAGGCCCAGGCGGTTTCCCGCGCAGGCGTGAGCTCATAAAAGAGGGAACTGGCAATACTTTCGGCGATCACTTCTTCAGCGCTATCCTTACAGGTACCGCAGCACATCCCTACATCCAAACGACTTTGGATGTCTTCGTAGCTCACTGCGCCCTGGCTGACTTCAGCGCGAATCTGGGTGTCGGTTACGCCCCGACAAAGACAAATGAACATGCACTTACCTCCTGAATGATCTCAGTTTATATGAATGCGAATCATTGTCAATTGCGTGTGGTATTAATTGTCAGTCTCAGGCAGATAATCGCCAGCGACACTTTTTTTGCTCCCAGGCACGAGTCAGGGCCGGCGTGAACCGGGCGAAACTAGACACCTGGCTAGACGCCGCAATACGCGCGGTATACGTGGCCTCCGCGTTCCAAGTTGACTACACTGAAGCCAGGATCCACACAAGGAGAGCAGCGTGAAGGGTGACAAACAGGTCATCGCCTACCTCAATCAGGCGTTGAAGAACGAACTCACAGCCATCAATCAGTACTTCCTGCATGCACGTATGTTTGAAAACTGGGGGCTCAGCAAACTCAACGAAAAAGAGTATGAGGAGTCCATTGACGAGATGAAACACGCAGACCTACTGATCAAGCGGATTCTGTTTCTCGAAGGCCTGCCGAACCTGCAGGACCTGGGCAAATTGTTCATTGGCGAAAACGTCGCGGAAATACTGCAGTGCGATATGAAGCAGGAAGAGCTCGCTATTCCCATGCTGCGTGAGGCCGTGGCCTACTGCGAAACGGTATCGGATTTCGGCACACGGGACCTGTTTTCAGCCATCCTCAGTAGTGAAGAAGAGCATGTGGACTGGTTAGAAACCCAGCTCGACCTGATCGAGCGCGTTGGCATCCAGAACTATCAGCAATCCATGATCTGAATACACCAAACCCGCCCCCAGGCTTGCGGGGCGGGCTTTCACTTTAGCCAGCTACTGGGCAGGCAGCCTTAGCTACACCCGCCACTCAAACTGTTCATCCAGGTGCGCATCAAGTCAACTGCCTCGTCGTGAATAATGCTGCGGCCGATTTCTGGCATCCGCACATTCGACTCATTGGAGTTCATCCGAAAGACTGCAATCGAAGCGTTGGCATTGCCCGGCACCAAACCGTACTGCAACCCACCCGACCCGGCACCTGCGGCTACCGGCGGCTTACAGACACCGTAGGTTACGTCGACCTCACGCCAGAATTCCGTAAACATGCCTGAGTTGCTGGCGAACCCGCCTGGGCTGTGGCAATGCGCACAGTTGATGTCGAGATAGGCTTTCGCGCGGGACTCCAGCGGCTTCGACACATCCTCCCAGTCGGGCGCCGTGTTGATAGAAGCCAAATCATCCGGCAACCCAACAAGAACACCCTGCTGCGCCATGTAGGCGAGCTGGTTTTCCGTGACATCGCCATACTGCCGATCCCGGTTAAGGAACCGCGCCTTGGGGCCAATGGGCAGGTTGACGGTTTCCGAATTGACGCCACTGCCCGTTTCGGCGCGGGTAACGCCATGGCAGGTTTTACAGCTGTTGGCATCAGGAATCACATATTCGGTGCTGCGTGTGCTGCCATCGCTGTGCACCCATTCCAGGCTGCGGCGACCACCGGCTACCGTGAGGTCGGCACCGCTGCCGTCTTCGCGCCAGATGTAAGGCAGCGTGGCCCAACCGTCGCGGCGGTGAATCAGCAACCGCGTTTCAATAATCACCTCACCCGCCGACTCATTCAGGAAGTCGTTCGGCATGGTAAAGGTTTTGGAGATGATGGTGCCCACCGGGAAATCGAGCACATTTTGCGAGTTGTAGGCAGCCTGCAGCCCGTCGGGGACAAAGATGTGCCGGTACTTGCTCGCATAGTCGGTGAACAAGGCGCTGGTCAGCTCATAGCCGATGCCATCGTTGGCCGCAGTGCGCGGCTCCAGGGCATCCGCAAACAGGTTATAGCCGGCAAGCTCCCTGCAGCTGACCTCTGCCGCTCCAAAGTTGGGATCGACACCTTCAGGCGTGCACAGCTCGGCGATTTCCGCCTCTGTTGGGGGCCGCTCACCCTCGGCTATCTGCTCGGGAGTGTCGAGGGTCACAGCTGCCAAAGAGGCGTGTGCGCAGTCGAAAAAACCGGGGTCGATGCTGGGGCCACCGCCGCCAGGCTGAAACACCACACCGCGGCGCACGCTGTCTTTTTCGGCCACGCAGATACGGTCTGCATCGGCGAAGGCGCCTTCGGCTTCACCCAGCCCGTCGTAGACGATTTCAGGAAGGCCACCCAAACCACCAAACAAGCCCGCCACATCCGACGCCAGCGCTGCAGGGGCGTAGGCATTGTTATTGTAGAGGTTGTCGTGCACATGAATGCGCCGGGGATCCGGGTCGTAGGTGACGTCGTTGGTGGTTAAACCACTGATATCGTAACTGACGATAGCCACCGCCATCGACTGGTTGTTCTCAATACGGTTACCGAAGATCTCCACGTCGTCAAACGCCATGGCCAGAATACCGGTACCCGCAGGCACGACGCCGACAATGTTGCCCGGCGGCGCAAAATTCGGCTCGTTGTTGTTGCGAATGGTGTTGTCAAAGATGCGCGCCCGCGCACCATCAACCGACAGGTTCGGCAGGTCGAACACCAGAATACCGCCGGTGTTGTTCTCGGCAAGGTTGTCGTAGACATCGGAGTCAGTGGAGTTTTCGATTTCGATGCCGGCCACGTTTTGGGACACGGTGTTGCGGCGCACGATAATCTTGTCGGACTGGCCCACATAGATGCCGGCATCGCTGGCACCTATGACGATACTGTCTTCAATCAGCACGTTCTGGGTTTGTACAGGGTACAAGCCGTAGGCGCCGTTGGTTGCGCAAGCACCGCAGGTCCACTCTACCCGCACCGAACGCAGTGTCACACCGTTGGAAAATTTGAACTTGATGCCGTCCGAAGGTGCGTCAATGACGGCAAAATCCTCGAGCACCACGTTGTTGCTGGTGACCAGAATACTCTCACCGCCCGACACCTGGTTGCCGAAGTCGAGCAAGGTGTCACCCTCGCCCTGGCCACGTACCGTGACATTATCAACGTCCAGCGATAGCTGGGCATCCAACGCGTATTCTCCAGCGGGTAGCTCGATCGTCTGGCCGGGCTGAATGTTGATAAAGGCCTCAATAACTCGGCGCTGGAAATCATCACCTGGCTCAATAACCACGAGGTTAGGGTCAGGCACTTCTTCTGGCGTGACATCCGGTGGCGGAGGCACGGGGTTGCTGCTATTGGAACAGGCGGTGACAACGGCCAGGCTCAACAACAAAGCGGCAGGAACAAACGATCGGCTTAAAATGCTCATGGAACTCCCGGATTATTATGGTATATCGGGTGATCCCCATTTTTACCACAGGTCGAGCAAAAGACAAAACCGGTTTCCATGCCTTGCGCTTGGGAACACCCGCAAGCAGATGGGCAAACAAGCCCTGCGGAATCCGGTAATAGTAGCGCCCAAGGCCAGTAGCCGCGGCAGGTTCATCGGCAGTATCGTAGCGCCCGCGAGCGGGACTGGCCCGTGCGTAAGGCATCTTGGGAGCTCAAGCATGATGGCGTTGGGAGCTGTGTTGATCGGTTTGGTACTGCTGGTTTGGAGCGCAGATCGCTTTGTCACCGGCGCCGCCGCCACGGCCTGGCATTTTAACGTACCGCCTTTGCTGATCGGCATGGTGATCATTGGCTTTGGCACCTCCGCCCCGGAGATGGTGGTCTCGGCTATCGCCTCCAGCCAGGGCAACCCAGGCCTGGCGCTGGGCAACGCCTATGGCTCCAATATCACCAATATCGCACTTATTCTAGGCATCACCGCTTTGCTTGCTCCGCTGGCCGTCCACTCGCAAATTTTACGCAAAGAACTGCCTATCTTGCTTGCTGTCACCGCACTTGCAGCGTGGCAGGTGGCCGATGGCGTGGTCACCCGAAGTGATGCCTTGGCGTTACTGGGGGTGTTCGCCGTGATTATGGTCTGGACCATTCGCCAAGGCATGCGCGGCGAACCAGACGCTTTGAGCGGCGACGTCAGTGCCGAGCGTGATAGCAGCGCGCATATGCCCCTGAAGCCTGCGCTGTTCTGGCTGCTATTTGGCCTGGTGCTACTGGTGGGAGCGTCACGCCTTCTGGTGTGGGGCGCGGTGCTGATTGCGGAAGGCCTGGGGGTGAGCGACCTGGTGATTGGGCTCACCGTGGTTGCCATTGGCACATCGTTACCGGAGCTTGCGTCTTCGGTGATTGCGGCGCGCAAGGGTGAGAACGATATCGCGTTGGGGAATGTGATTGGCTCCAACCTGTTCAACACCTTGGCCGTGGTTGGCATTGCCGGCGTCATTGCGCCGATCACTGCGCCTCCAGAAGTGCTGAGCCGGGATGTACTGAGCATGGCTGCGCTGGCCGCGCTGCTGTGCGTGATGGGCTACCGCCGCAGGGGCCCGGGCCGCATCAACCGTTGGGAGGCCGCCTTCCTGCTGCTATGCTTTGCGGGTTACACAAGCTGGGTGTTGCTTACCAGCGGCGGCTTATGACGGGCAGCTCATCAGGCATCCGTTCAGAGTCGCCAGCGTCTTGCCCGAGCTCTCCAAGGGCAATTCGCTCAGTAAGCTCCAGCTCCAGCATCTCTGCCGGCACGCCCTTCCCTGGCGGCGGTGGCCATAGACCCTCCCCCACCCGGCTGTTGGGCATAAATGGATGGGGAAACGAGACATCGATGAGGGCGGTATAGTAATCAATACACACCTGGGAATTTTTCTGCAATGAGCACTTGACGCGACCGCCGCCGACACGTTTAAACTAAAAGGGCAGAATTTCAATATCATAACTTAGCTGCATAATCCAACACGCCGTGTTGGCAAGGTACTCAGGCCCCCCTTTGGGGAGCCCATAATAACGATTACGGAGCCTTACCATGCTTAGAAACCTACGCACCCCTATTGCCGCCGCGTTAGTTGCCGCCACGACATTTCCTATTGTCTCCGTGGTCAATGCACAGAACCTAACGCTGGAAGAAGTGGTGGTCACCGCTCAGCGGCGTGAGAC
>JANQUV010000085.1:20254-22998 GCA_030730585.1 Haliea sp. | reverse complement strand
CAAACTGGGGCAGCGGCAAGTGCCTTGTTTGTGCCTGAGCCAGATCAATAAATTTTCATTGCTTACGGGGCGATTTTGCCTACACTGAAACGGCGGTACCCTTTTATTGACTAGAGTGGAATACCCATGCTGGAAAAAGAAATGGCTAAGGCCGTGAAAATGGCAGAGCAGGCAAATAAAAAGGTCGAGCAGCTGCAAAAGAAACTGCTTTCTGAAACGGAGAAAGCGCATGCCAAGGTGAAGTCTGACTTAACGGCTGCGCGCAAAAAACATACGACAGCGAATACCCGGTTGAAGAAGGCACGCAGTGCCTTGCGTGGTAAGGCCGGCACGGCAAGCCAGAAGCGTGTGGAAGGGCTGGTGAAGCAAGTGCAAGAGCTGGCTGAGTCTGTGGCCAAGATGGCCAAAGCGGCTTACGCGTCTTTCGAAAAGCTGGTGCCTATTCAAGCGGATCTCGCTTTGGAGTCTCGTCGCGCGCAAGCTGCCGACAAAGCGGCATCAATGGTAGAGAAAGCGGCTAAAGCCGCGGGAAAGGCACCCGCCAAGCGCAAGACAACTGCCAAGAAAGCGACGGTGAAAAAAGCGACCGTCAACAAAGCTGGCGTGAAAAAAGCGCCAGTTAAAAAGGCTGCTGCAAAAAAGGCCCCGGCCAAGAAGGCGGCAGCTAAAAAATCAGCTGTGAAAAAAGCTGCACCTAAAAAAGCGGCAGCCAAGCGCGGCCCAAAGAAGGCGAGCGTCGCCTCTAGCTGAGCCCTGTTTGCAGCTGAGCCTCGCGCCAAACATCGCGGCCAGTTTCCCCATCGTGGGAAGCTGGCCGCGTTAGTCGCGGGTTGGAGTTACACGCACTAATGCGCCGTTCTCTGCATCGGTTAACAGATACAGCAGCCCGTCAGATCCTTCACGCACGTCCCTGATGCGCGCGTCCAGCTCGGAAAATAGTGATGTCTCTTCTACCACGGCAGCGTTTTCCAGCGTCAGCAGACGCACTTCCTTATCCACCAGTGCACCCACGAACAGCTTGCCCTGCCATGCAGGGAAACGCTTTCCGCCGTACCAGGCAAGGCCGGAGGGAGCGATGCTTGGTGTCCAATGGTGCAAGGGGGGCGCCATGCCCGGCAATTCGCTAAACGGCGAAACAAAGGCGCCACTGTAGTCCACGCCATAGGTTGCGGCGGGCCAGCCATAGTTACCGCCAGGTAGCACAATGTTGACTTCATCTCCGCCCTTGGGGCCGTGTTCATGCAGATATACCGTGCCTGCTGTGCGGTCCAGTGCCAGGCCCTGCGGATTGCGATGGCCCATTGTCCATATGCGCTCGCTGCCTGCTGTGTGAAAAGGGTTATCGTCAGGAACGCTGCCGTCATCGCGAACCCTCAGTACCTTGCCCAGCTCGTTGCTGCTGTCCTGGGCTTTTTCCCTGAAATCAAAGCCATCTCCTGTTACGAGCAGCAGGCTGTTGTCGGGCAGAAACAACATGCGCCCACCGTAGTGCTGTGCGGTGTTTTTTTTGTTCGCCACCCACAGGATATCCTCGCCATCGAGCAGAGCATTGTCCGCTAGCCGGGCGCGGCGGATGGCGGTGCCATTGGCGGCGGCGTCGCCGCGGGCGTAACTCAGGTAGACGAGCCCGTTGGCAGCAAATTCCGGGTGCAGGAGAATATCGAAAAAGCCGCCTTGGCCGGCGACAAATGTGCTTGGCACGCCGGCGATTGTGGTGCGTTGGGTTCCGTCGGCACTCAGGTGCAGCAAGCTACCGCGACGCTCAGTGACCAGGAAGCTGCCGTCTGGCAGCTGCGCGACAGACCAGGGATGGTGCAGGCCCTCCGCGAGGGTTTCAAGGCGATAGTCTGCCGCAGTGGCCGGCAGGCTTAGCCACAGGCTAACAATAATGAACAGTCGCGAAGCGACAGATAAAATGGACATGGGGTTTTCCTTTGCAGTGCGCCGGTTCATTATAAACACTCGTAGCGCTACCGGTAGTCGCACATGATTCGCGTTTTAAAAGCTTTCTTTCCTGCTGTTTTACTCGCCTATATTCTGGGCAGTGTGTTGGCCACGCAAACTGTGCTGGCCAAACTGGCCGCTTTGGGTGTTGCCGTGCCGATGACGGTGCGTCTGCAAGCCAGCTTGCATGATGTTATCGGTATGACAGCCTATTTGCTGCTTATACTGGTCGCGTTTGTGTTGGCGTTGCCCGTTGCGGCCTGGCTGGTGCGCGCGCATCGAGTACCAGGGCCGCGGCTGTTCTGGTTCACATTGGCCGGATTCGCTGGCTTGATTGCTCTTCACCTGATCATGAATCAGGTGTTGGGGATCTGGGTGATTGCGGCGGCTCGTGAATGGCCAGGACTGTTGCTACAGGGCTTGGCCGGCGCCATGGGTGGTTGGGTGTTTGGCGTTATCAGCAAAAATCGGCTCGTCGCTACTGTTTGATGATCAGATGAGACGTGAGAAGCGGCTGCCGGACAGTTCGGCGGGATTGATGTAGGCTCGAACTCGATGCACAGTCGACGCACCAGCAGGCGCGCGGCTGGCAATACCCGAATGCCGCTGGTGCTCATCGCAATCAAGCCGTCGTCGGCCAAGGGCGGCAGCCGGGTGATTTCTGCTGCAAAGTCATCGCTAAAGTGAATGCCGAACTGTGTCTCAGTTACCTTGTAGTCCAGATCAAAGTTGCAAATGAGCTCATGGATAACGGCTTTGCGCATGAGGTCATCCTGGGCCAGCCAGCCAGCCAGCCAGCC
>JANQUV010000085.1:3192-20154 GCA_030730585.1 Haliea sp. | reverse complement strand
TCAGCTCAGCTCAGCTCAGCTCGTTTCGTTTCAGTTCAGGCGAGGTACTCCCACTCGCGTTTTCGCTGTGCCACCATCGCCATTGCTGTCGCCGTCAACATCGGCTGCGCCAGGCAGACGAATAAAGTGTTCTATTGGGAAGTCGATGTTGTTGCGATCCTGGTCCAGAGTAATCAGCCCTGGTTCGTCGGTATTGAGCCAGGCGCCACAGGCCTCACCTGCATCGCAAATAAACAGGTCGTTATCGGCGTCGGTGCCCGCGAAGAGCTGGTAGCGGCCTGCGGCAAGATCCGGGAAGCGATAGGCATAGCGGCCCGCTTCTACCCGCGCGATGCGCTGCGCCACCGGTGCATCGACTGCCGGGTCGTAGACGATGATGTAGAGTACGCCCACATCAGCAACCGCCGCATCACCTACAGAGAGCAGCGCGCGGACCTGCAAGCCGTTGGCACTGGATCGAGCGGTCACCGTTGCTGCATAGAGCCCGTCTGCCAGCCCCCTGCGCTCAACCTGCAAGCGGTAACGCCCCAGGCCGCTGTTGTCGATGTCGAGAGGGGCAATGGACAGCCAGCTGGCATCGCTGCTGACACCCAGAACGCGCAAATTACCGCTGCCACCGTTACTGAAGGTAATCTCTAACTGCTCGCGTGTGCTGCCAAAATTCAGCGACTGGCTGGATGCGCGCAGTGCGGCGGGCGGGGTAAACACTTGCCCGATGCTCGCCAGTGCGGCTTCCACCGCTTTGCGCGCGTTGATCAATCCGTGGCCGTAGTTATCGTCGCGTCCCGGGCTGCCCAGGTCGTCGGTGAGGCTGCCGCTTTGTAGTAGAGATTCCACCTGGCGGCCGGTCAGGTCCGGATTAATGCTTTTCATCAGCGCCATGACACCCGCGACATGGGGTGCCGCCATGGAGGTGCCGTTGAGGAAGGTGTAGGCAAATTCTACGCTGCCCGCATCGATAGAGCCGCTGGTGCTGAGAACTCCATCTGGATAGCCATCACCGTTGAAGTCGGTACTGCCATCGCCACCGGGTGCAGCGATGTCGACCGCGATACCGCGATTGCTGTAGCTGGCGAGTTCCCGCTGGGCGTCCACTGCCGATACGCCGATCACGGCATCGTAGGCGGCGGGATAGGCCGGGGCATCGGTGGCTTCATTGCCGGCCGATGCCACCACGATAATGCCGAGGTCGCGCACCTCTCGATACAGTGCCTGATTCACTTGGCTAAAGCCCTCGCCACTGAGGCTCAAGTTGATGATGGCCGCGGGCGAAGCGGGGAGTGTGCCCGAATCATTCGCCAGGCCCGCGGCAAAGCGCACCGCTTGCGCAACGTCATAGGAGGTGCCACCACCATCATCGAGCGCCCGCAAAGGCATGATACGCGCGCCCCAGGCCACGCCTGCTACACCGATGCGATTGTTGCCACGTGCGGCAACTGTGCCCGCGACGTGTGTGCCGTGGAAGCGACTATTGCCAGGGTTTGCTTGGTCGCCCGGGTCCTCGGGGTTGGGGTCGATGCCATTGCCATCGGCTGTAGGGTCGCGCACAAAGTCATAGCCGGGCACCAGCTGGCCGGCCAGGTCTGGATGGCCAGAGAAAATGCCGGTGTCTATGACTGCGACGATCACGCCGGGGTCACCGACAGTGACGTCCCAGGCCGCCGGAAGGCCAATCAGCGGATAATGCCACTGCAGCGGGTAAGCGCTGTCGTTGGGCTCCAGCGCAGGACGCACACGATAGTTGGGTTCGGCGTAGTGCACGCCGGGGCGCTGGCGCAGGTTTTTCACGCTGACCAGTGTTTCCCAGCGCGCCTTGGCTTGCGCTGTGCGGAAGTGATCCCGGCGGTGTGCGGCGCTGCCCAGCCTTTGCCGTTCGGCCTGGTTGGCAATAATCTCCAGCAAACGCGCCCTGCCCGGCCCCCCTGCGCGCTCCCGCATGCCCATTTGGTAGGCGAGATCTGCGTCGAAAAAGCCGGTTGCGAGCACGGCACTGTCGGCGAATTCCATGACGATTTCACCGGGCACGACTTCTGCATCGGCGCGTGCCGTAGGCAGCGCCTGGCTGCCCACCGCCAGAATGTAATTGGTGCCGCCCACAAAGGCGGTCACGTTGGCCAGATAGGTGCCGTTTTCGGGAGCCGTGACCGCTTCGATTTCCCCGGTCTCTACGGAGAAGTCGATCACATCGCCGCTTTCGTTGTAGAGATACAAGTCGGCGTCGGCATCCTCGAAGTCGGCAACCAGTAACGTGACCGACTGCCCCTCCAATAGCGTTAGCCGGAAGTAGTCGTCAACATCGCCGCTAATTTGCGAACGCCCCTCGGCGCCAGCTCCCGGCTGATTCACGTAGCCGCCTAGTGTGACGGGGTTCGCCAGCTCCTGTGCGCTGCTCAGCGTGTCGTTGGGCGTGTAGAGGCTGGCAGTGTCATTGGTGTCGCCATCAACCGCCTGACTGCTGGAGGCGAGCACGCTGCCGCTGAGCGTCCAGCTGACGCCGTTGGCAGTGCCGGCGATGGTCAGGGTTACTGTGGCACTGCCGTTGGCGCCATCGTTGTCGGTTACGGTGAGTGAGAATGCCAACGCGGTATCACCGCTGACCGGCGGTGCGGTAAAGCGCGCGGTGGCAGTGCTGGCACCGTCGAGTGTTACCGTTGGCCCTTCGGTCTGGCGCCACTGGTAGGCCGTTATGCTGCCGTCGCCGTCGCTCGATCCGCTGCCATCCAGTGTCACCTGAACGCCTGCTTGCGCGGTGCCGGGTGCGCTGATGAGTGCGCTCGGGGGTTGATTTGCGGGCTGTACAGGTGTTGCCGTTGTGCCTCCACCGCCTCCACCGCCTCCACCGCAGGCCGTCAGCAAAAACGCGAAACCGAGGCTGGGGAGCAGTTTGCTACCCAGCCGCGTTGCCATGTAAAGTTCTTGCGCCATGCGAGCAGCTCCAAGTCAGTATCGCGAGTAGTATAGCGACAAACAGCTCCCTGCCAGTGAGGTCAGTTGTGTCGTGGGTTTACGGGCTCTATCGCTGTCCCGAAGCTGCCCATGAAAAACCGCAGATTTGTTGCTTTTGCAAAAACATTACTCTAATTTGTACACGCGTGTGCAATTTTTGCGTAGCACTGAAGCAGTAACAATAATGCCATTATTATTAGCAGAGAGATTAAGGTCATGTCCGATCGTTTGATTGTAGTGTCTTCTGACTGCCACGCCGGCCTCCACATCGCCGATTACAAACCTTACGTCGAATCGAAATACCACGACATCATGGATGTTGCGGTGCCGGTTCAAATTGAAATGACGGACAAGGCGGAGCAGAGTTTCCTGATCAAGGAAATCAACGATGCCTGGCGCGCGCCCATTAAGCAGCAGCTAACCGGGGCGTGGAATTACAAAGAGCGCGTTGCCATGCTCGCCCACGACGGCATTGCTGCCGAGGTGATTTTCCCCGACGGCATCACTGAGATGAACACACCGCCGTTTGGCGCCGGGCTCGGTCTGTCGCCGCGCGATGCCGTGCCTGAATTGCAATGGGCCGGTGCCATGGCGCACAACCGCTGGCTGGCTGAGTTCTGTGCCAATGACCCGGCGCGGCATATTGGGGTCGCGTCTATCCCCCTGTTGTGGGATGTGCAGCAGGCAGTAGAGGCGGTGCGTTGGTGTGTAGATAACGGCTTAAAGGCGGTGATGATTCCCACGCTGTGGGGTGATAATGATCCCTACCACCACGTCAAGTACGACCCGTTCTGGGAGGTCTGTCAGGATCTTGGCGTGATTATTCATTTCCATTCAGGCCCCGCGCCCCAGCCCGAATACTTCGGCAAGGAATGGCCCAATGAAGATCGCAGCGATCAGTTCCCCGGCGCCATGGGCGTGTATGTGTCTGAGGTCATGTGGTGGCTGGTTCGGCCGCTCACCTTCATGATTTGGGGCGGCGTATTCGAGCGCTTCCCGCGCTTGAAAGTTGTGCTGACCGAGGGCGGTACTGTGTTCATGCTGCCCCCATGGCTGCGCCTGATGGATCACAACTACTTTGACGTGCAGTTCTCCGCCAAGCTTGGTGATTTCCGCAGCCACCTGTCTATGTCACCCGGCGAGTATTTCAAGCGTAACATTGCGGTCGGTGCCTCATGTGTGCCGCGTGCCGATATCGACTTGCGCAGCGTTTTAGGCGTGGACAAGCTGATGTGGGGTAGCGACTATCCGCACCCTGAAGGCACCTGGCCCAATACGCAGCATTATTATCTCGAGACCTTTGCCGGTGTTCCTGAGGCCGACGGGCGCAAAATTCTGGGTGAGAACGCCATTGCCTGGTACGGGCTCGATCAAACCTACCTGCAGTCGGTGGCGGACAAAATCGGCCCCAGCTCGTCCATTTTCAACGCCACGGGTAAAGCCGCGTGACGGCGATAGTTGAGGCCTGCGAGTCAAAGACCAATACCACGCCTGATTTTCCCATGGGGTGGTATTCGGTCGCTCGCAGCTTCGAACTGCAAGTGGGTGAGGTGAAGCGCGTGCACGCCTTCGACCGCGAATTTGCCTTGTACCGCACCCGCTCTGGCCAGGCTGTATTACAGGATGCGTTTTGCCCGCACCTCGGTGCTCACCTGGGTGTAGAGGGCCGCGTGGTGGGTGAATCCCTGCGTTGCCCATTTCACGGTTGGCGGTTTGACACCCAGGGCCAGTGCGTAGAAATCCCTTATTGCGATGAAATCCCTGAGCGCGCACGGGTGCGCACCTGGCATACCAGTGAACAAAATGGCGAGGTGTACATCTGGTTCCATCCACAGAATTTGTCGCCGAAGTGGGAGTTGCCGCAGCTGTCAGAACTTCACGATGAGGGCTGGACCGCTCCCCGTTACGCGGAGTTCGAGGTGCCGGCACATATCCAGGATATTGCCGAGAATTCCTGTGACCCGGTGCATTTCCGTTATGTACACAAGCAGCCCGACGTGCCGCCTTCGGAAGTGACGATTGACGATGACGGCCGTACCCTGCACCTGCGTTCAGATTCCAGCCAGTCCCAGTTTCCCAGCCAGTTGCACGCGATGGTTTTGAACCCGGGTTTGGCGGTGGTGCGCACCAGCTATGGCCCGGATGCCGAAATGGTGGTCTATAACAGCGCTCAGCCTATCGACGCTCACACCACCTTGTTAAGGTGGACGCTGACAGTGCGTCGTGAAATTGAGGACTTGGCAGGTGATGAGGTGATGAAAGGTATCATCGCAGGGATCTCGGACGACTACCCGATCTGGGCCAATAAAGTGCATAAACACAAGCCGGTGTTCTGCCGGGAAGACAAAACGCTGGTGCTATATCGCAAGTGGGTACGCCAGTTCTATATCAATGCAGAGGATATAAGTTGAGATGCGCGATTTTACAGGAAAGGTAGCCGTTATTACGGGTGGCGCCAGCGGTGTCGGCCGCTCTTTGGCATTCGCGCTGGGCCGCCGTGGCGCGCGCATTGTTGTCGGTGATGTGGATGAAACGGCTATGGCCGATATCGATAAAGCCTTGGCGGCAGAAGGCATAGAGGCCCGTGTTGCGCACTGCGATGTCACCAATGTGGCCAGCCTGGAGAACCTGGCCGACGTGGCTACCGAGCACTTCGGCGGCGTGCAGTTGGTGTTTGCCAATGCGGGCATTGGCGCGGGTGAATCCGGAGCCATGTGGGATTATTCAGAAAAAGATTGGCAATGGTGCTTTAACGTCAATATCTGGGGGGTAATCAACTCTATTCGGGTGTTTATGCCGCGTTTATTGGCCGCCAATGAGCCGGCGCATTTTGTGGTGACCGGTTCTGGCAATGGCGCGCTGCTCATTTTTCCGGACGCCCCCATTTATACCGCGAGCAAGGCGGCCGTGCACGCCATTACCGAGAATCTGCACTACCAGGTGCAGGCAGCACAGAGCCCGGTGAAAGTGAGTGCATTGTTCCCTGGGCCGCACGTGGTTGAAACCGGCCTGTTCAATTCCGGCCGAGTGCGCCCTGAAGCACTGAAGAAAGAGGTTGAGGGTAATGCTTCAGGCATCAGCTCGGTGGATGATATGAAGCGCATGGCGGCAGAGTACGGTATCGAACTGCAGACTACACATCCGGATGAGGTGGCCGCGATGGCGGTGGCTGGTCTGGAGCAAGACGCGTTCTGGTTGCTGGCCACAACGCCGGAAACAGATCAGAAAATCCGCGCCCGCGCTGACATGATACTCAACCGGGAAACGCCCGCACCGAACATGGTGGGTGGCTAAAGGCCATCTGCTACTTCTCGCCATAACAATAAGGAAATCGACTTATGTCCACTGCAAATGGCGCCCCTCAGGGCAGCACGGGTGATATTGCCAATTGGCCAATGCTGAAGATTGTGTATCGCACCGATCCAGAAGCGATCGCTGCGGTACTACCGCCGGGTATCACCCCGGGTGCGAACCCTCATGTGAACCTGACCATTTACAATGTGCCGGTGCCTGACGAGCCCGAGTACGGCATTTTGCAAACGGTCAATGCCGACTATAACGGTATTGCCGGTGAGTACGCGCTGGGCTACGGCATCGACCAGGAATCGGCGATCTTTATTAGCCGCGACCACAATGGCCAGCCCAAGTACCCGTGTCAGACTGACTACTACCGCATGGGTTCTGCCGTGCGGGCACGCTGCACCCACCAGGGTTACACCTTTGTGGAGTTTCGCGGCACGTCCAGCGGTGAGAACGAGCCGCAGGCGGATTTTGATATGCACGAGTGGTGGGTGAAGTTTTCTCTGGCCGTGGGTGCCATGCCCAATGCGGCTGACGGCTATGACTTCCCACCCCATGTGGTGCATGTGCTCAGCCGTTATGGTTGTGCCTGGAAAGAGCGTGTTGACGGTGAGTTGGTGCTGCATGACAGTCCGTGGGACCCGCTGGCGAGCCGCCTGCCATTGCGCGAACAGGTCTCCGCTCACATTTGGTGGCCGACGTTTTTGGGCCGGGATATCAAGTTGGCCGGCAAGCTCGACCCGGAGGCGTTCAAGCCATTCACCGATACTATTTCCGGCTCGCGCTGGAAGGGTAGCCAGGGCGGCCCGCTGCGCGGATAAAGCTATGTTGCCTGATTATTGTCAGGCGCGTCGCTGCAAAAAAAACGGCCGACCCCGCGAGGAGTCGGCCGTTTTTTTTTTGGGTGCGGGGCCGGTGTCTTTAGCACCGGCCTGGCATGCCCCTAGCGCAGGTCGAAGCGGTCCAGCTTCATCACTTTGCTCCAGGCAGAGATAAAGTCACTGACGAACTTCTCCTTGGCATCACTCGACGCATAGACTTCAGCGATCGCGCGCAATTCGGAGTTGGAACCGAATATCAGGTCAACGGGTGTTGCCGTCCACTTCAGTTCTCCGCTGCTGCGGTCACGCCCTTCGTAGATGCCCGCTGTGCTTTCCGACTTTGACCACACGGTCGCCATATCCAGCAGGTTAACGAAGAAGTCGTTGCTCAGCGTGCCGGGCTTGTCCGTGAACACACCGTGCTGTGCACCGCCGGTATTCGCATCCAGCGCCCGCATGCCACCTATCAATACCGCCATCTCCGGCACTGACAGGGTGAGCAGATTTGCCCGATCGACCAGCTGTTCGGCGGGTGATTGGTACATGCCCTCGCTGTAGAAGTTACGGAAACCGTCGGCCTTTGGCTCCAGAACGTCAAACGAGGCCGCATCGGTCATTTCCGCGGTGGTATCGGCACGACCCGGCGCAAAGGGTACGTCCGCCTTCACACCCGCTTCCTTGGCGGCCTGCTCAATGGCCGCCGCGCCACCCAGCACAATGAGGTCTGCCAGTGACACTTGCTTCTTGCCACGTCGTTGGGCCTGATTGAACTCGGTTTGAATAGCCTCCAGGCTTGCCAGCACCTTGGCCAGCTCCTCCGGGTTATTGACTGGCCAGTCTTTTTGCGGTGCCAAGGCCACGCGGGCGCCGTTAGCACCGCCGCGCATGTCAGAGCCGCGGAACGAAGAGGCCGAAGCCCATGCCGCACGCACCAGTTCAGGGCCGGTGAGCCCGGCATCGAGAATCTCGCCCTTCAGCTTGCGGATGTCTTTGGCATCAACCAGCTCATAGGTTATGGCGGGTACGGGATCCTGCCAAATCAAGGCTTCTTCTGGTACATCATCGCCAAGGTAGCGTGCCCGTGGCCCCATGTCGCGGTGGGTCAGCTTGAACCACGCGCGGGCAAAGGCGTCCTCGAAGGCCTGCGGGTTTTGCAGGAATTTTTGCGAGATTTCACGGTAGCTTGGGTCAAACTTCAGCGACAGGTCGGTGGTGAACATGATCGGCTGATGGGCTTTGCCGGCAATATGTGCATCCGGTACGGTGTTAGCCGCTTGGCCATCCTTGGGTACCCACTGAATTGCACCGGCGGGGCTGCGCGTCTGTTCCCATTCGAAGGCGAACAGGTTGCTCAGGTACATCATGCTCCACTGAGTCGGTGCCGCGGTCCAGGCGCCTTCCAAGCCGCTGCTCACGGTATCTTCGGCATTGCCCTTGCCGCAGGAGTTTTTCCAGCCCAGGCCCTGTTCTTCGATGGCGGCTGCAGCGGGTTCGGGGCCAACACACTCATCGGGTTTGTGTGCACCGTGTGCCTTGCCAAAGGTATGGCCACCGGCTATCAGGGCGACGGTTTCCTCGTCGTTCATGGCCATGCGGCCGAAGGTGTCGCGGATGTCTTTGGCGGCTAACAGCGGGTCTGGGTTGCCGTTTGGCCCTTCAGGGTTCACGTAGATCAGGCCCATTTGCACGGCGGCCAGTGGCTTTTCCAGCTTGCGGTCGCCACTGTAGCGTTTGTCGGCCAGGAATTCGCTCTCCGGGCCCCAGTAGACGAAGTCGGGTTCCCAGTCATCTTCGCGGCCACCGGCGAAACCGAAGGTTTTGAAGCCCATGGAATCCATCGCCACATTGCCGGTGAGGGTCATGAGGTCAGCCCACGAAAGGCTGCGGCCGTATTTTTGTTTGACTGGCCAGAGCAAACGGCGTGCCTTGTCGAGGTTCACGTTATCTGGCCAGCTGTTGAGTGGCTCAAACCGCTGCTGGCCGCCACCGGCGCCACCACGGCCATCTGAAATGCGGTAGGTGCCTGCAGCGTGCCACGCCATGCGGATAAAGAACGGGCCATAATTGCCGTAGTCGGCGGGCCACCAGTCTTGCGATGTGGTGAGCACGGCTTCGATGTCCTTTTTGACATCATCCAGGTCCAGCGTTTCGAATGCTTCGGCGTAATTGAATGCTTCACCCATCGGGTTGGACTCTGTCGCATGCTGCCGCAGCGGTGCGAGATTCAGTTGCTCCGGCCACCAGAATTGATTGGACATGGGCTGCCCCTGAGCGCTGGCAAAGCTTGATGATACAGCGAGTGCGACCGCCGCTATCAAAGGGATTTTTTTCGTATGCATTGTAAGCTCCTGTGGTGTTAGCTTGTCAGGCTTGACAGGCTTGACAGGCTTGTCAGGCTTGGCAGATGCCGCAGTAAGCAACACCTTAGACGATACTTTACCGCGCCTAGTGGCATTGGCATACCTAAAAAAAACGGAAGAACCGATCGAATTTATCGATTCACTGATCTGCTGCAAACATTGGTTGACCCAAGCAGTTTGCGTGCTCGCCCCCGACGGGTATCATAGTGGTTTGCTATGTGATGGGAGCAGCTGCTTTGGACTTGAGTGCCGTGCAGGCTTTGCAGCTGACGCTGGTTGTGGTCAGTTTGGTGTTCGCTGCTGCGTGCTTTCTGGGTTGGCATTTGTTCGACCGCCCGCGGCACGCGTTGGTCTGGGGCGGGGCGTTTCTGCTGGCTGCGCTGCAGTACGGGCTGAGCCTGGCTCGTGAGGCTTTCCCCTCCTACGAGCTGTGGTGGATTATCGTGAATCTGGTGTCATGCTTGTTAGTGTTGGGCGCGGCCCTGGGCCACCGGGTGCGTCTCGGCCTTGCCACCTCGATGTATCACTTGGCGGCGCTCGTGGTTGCGATTATGGGGCTGCAAATCGTCTTTACCCTGATAGTCCCGCGTACCGATGTGCGCGTCGCTCTGGGCCCGGGGGTGGCGTGCGTGGCGTTCCTGCATATTGCCTGGATTCTGCTGCGCCACGGACCGGAGCCGCGCCTCGCCCAGCACGTTGCCGCTGGGGTGCACCTGTTGTTCGGCCTGGCACAGGGCCTGGCGACAGGCATCGCTTTGCAACTTGGTGTTGATGAGGCCACTCTGCAACAGCGCGAGGCCTACAATCTGGTCAACTTTGCTCTCATGCCCACCTTCTTTGTGGCCATGGGTGTGACTGTGATCTTTCTGCTCGCGACCGACCTGTCCAATCGACTGGGCCTGCAGGCCGTTACGGACCAACTGACACAGGTCAGTAACCGGCGTGGCTTTTTATATGTCGCAGAGTCGCTTATGTCCACGGCGCGCAGGTATACCCGGCCGCTGACCATCGTGCTGGCGGACATCGACTATTTTAAACGTATCAACGATCGCTTCGGTCATGCAGTAGGTGACCGAGCTCTGGTGCATTTCGCGCAGATTGTTCGCCAGTGCGTACGTAATGAAGATGCGATTGGGCGTATTGGTGGTGAAGAGTTTGCGGTCTTGATGGGTGATTCGAGCGCCGAGGATGCGGGCCGCATGGTCGCTCGCGTGCGCCAAATGTTGCTGCAACAACCTCTGTTGGAGAGTGGGCAGATGATCGCCATGACCGCGAGTTTTGGCATTGCCGAGTTTGAGCGCGAGGACAGTAAAGAGGAGTTGCTCCTGAGGGCCGACAATGCGCTTTACGAAGCCAAGGAGTCGGGCCGCGATACTGTGCGCGTTGCCGGCAACCGGCATCTGGTCGGTATGGTATCTCACGGCTGACTTGACCATAATCAGCCAGGCCTTGGTGCCCCGATAAACATAACGATTTTCTGACCACGGAGTTGAGCATGTCCCTGCGTAAATTTAAGCACGCTGTTACCCTGATTTTGATGAAAACCCTTGCCGGCCTGGCTGCTTCGCCGGCGTACATGGTGTACATCGGCTCGGGTAGTGCGGTGCAGCTTTGCCGGCACATGGTGCGCAGCGGTACACGCAAACTTTTGGTGGTAACAGACAAGCCTTTGAGGGATTTGGGTATCGTTGACCAGGCCACGTTAGCGTTGGCGGGCAGCGACGTCTCGGTGGTCATTTATGACGGTGTAGAGCCCAACCCAACCTATGCCCAGGTTGCGGCAGGCCGTGCATTGATGCTTGAGCATGGCTGCGACGCAGTACTCGCCATCGGCGGCGGCTCATCGATTGACGCGGCAAAGATTATTGCTGCATCTGCTACCAGTGATGAAGACCCCAAAACCTGGGTGGGTTTCGGTAAGGTGAAGCATGAGGTCCCCGCACTCTACGCCATACCGACAACCGCGGGCACAGGGTCTGAGGCCACTATGGGGGCGGTGATCTCTGACAGTGTGACGCATGAAAAGGGCGTGATTTCCGGTGCCACGCTATTGCCCGCCGCGGTGGCTCTCGATTCCGACCTCATGCTGGGCATGCCGGCGGCGATCACCGCGGCGACTGGCATGGATGCGCTTACCCACGCCATCGAGGCGTATATTTGCGTGTGGGACCGCGGCACCCGCAAGCAGCATTCGAGCATGGCGGTGCGTTTGGTGTTTGCGCACCTGCGCGACGCGGTGGCCGATGGCAGTAATCGCGAGGCCCGTGATGCCATGGCCTTGGGTGCTTACTATGCGGGTATCGCCATTAACCAGGTCAATGTGGGCAACGTACATGCTATCGCTCACCAGATTGGCGGTAAATACGGTATTCCCCACGGCTTGGCGAATTCGCTGGTACTGCCGCATGTATTGAAGTTCTGTCGCACAGAGTCTGTGAACGAGTTGGCGGAGCTGGCGCTGCTTGTGGGTGTGGGTAAGCCTGGCCAGTCGGCTGATCAATTGGCAGGCCAGTTTATTGATGCGGTGATACAGCTGCGCGCTGATGTCGGTATTGCAGAAACGTCTGACCGCATTCGCAGTGAGGACTACACCTACTTAACCGACCTTGCTTTGAAAGAATGCGAAGGCTACCCGGTGCCCAAGTTGCTGGAGCGCGACGCCACGATGGGAATATTGCGCGCCATTACGGCTTAGCGGCCCTGAGCCCGCGTCGTACACCCTGGAGTTTCCCGCTTGGCGTCAGGATTCTGCGGTGGCTGATGCGGGCAATGTATCCAGCCAGCGGACTGCCAGCGCCATGAAGTGCTGAAAGTCGCTGCCGGGCCCCTCGGAACAGGCAAATCCGTGTTCCGCGCTGCCGTAGTGTTCGTGCGTAATTGGAGCGCCCGCGGCCTGCAGTGCGGCGGCAAGCGCTCGGCCTTCGTCGCGCAGTGGGTCGCGCTCTGCGGTAATCAGTAAGCAGGGCGGGAGCGCACGCAGGTCGGTTCGCCGCAAGGGCAGCATGCCTGCGGCTTCAGCGTCTTCAGCCGTTTGCCCCGCCAGCCAGGTATCCCAGAACCAGCGCATCAAGCCGCTGGTCAATGTTTGGCCCCGTGCTCGTTCCAGGTAAGACGGGTGGGGCTGGCTGTAATGATCTGCAACGGGGTAGAGCAGCAGGGTACCCGCTAATTTTGCCCGCACATCCTGCGCAACGCCGAGTGCAGTGCAGGCGGCCAAGTGGCCCCCGGCACTGTCACCGGCTAGCACCAGACGGCCGTTGGCGGGGCCTGTGCTTTCGGGGTGCCTGGCCAGCCATTCAGTGGCCTCCAGGCAGTCATTAAATGCCGCGGGGCAAGGGTGTTCCGGCGCCAGGCGATAGTCGACTGCCACCACGGTGCAGCCAGTGTGCTCGCGTAACTGTTGGCAAAATGGGTGGTGGGTTGTCAGGTCGCCGATGACCCAACCGCCGCCGTGAAAGTAAATGATCAGGGGTTTGTTCGCGCCCCGCTTGCTGCTGTAGATGCGCACCTGTAGCGGGCGATTGGGCAGGGGTAGCTGCAGCGTGCTGTAGGGCGTATCGGTGAATTTCCCTCGCCAGGCACGGTGGTTGGCATGTTGGTAATAGCGCCGCGTGGCCCAAACCCTCAGTGCTTGTAACATAATGTGATGGCGCGCTCCCGCGAAGCTTAATCGAAGGCGATGGATTCGGGTAGCTGGTGGTACCAGCGTACGCCGTGTTCATCGGTTGTAAAGTCGATCTGACGCCGCCGCCGCAGACAGTTCAGGTGGGCGATTGTCTCACCCGTGGCCAGGCTTAGGTGGTGCTCGGTAATCTTGCGTTTAAACAACGCTGGAAAGCAATCTACTACGCGTTTCGGCTCAACAAGGTGCTCATAGAGCTGATTGAGCTCTTTCTTGTGAGTCTCGATGAGCTGGGTCAGCCTCACGTGCAGGCCATAGAAGGGGGCTTCATGGGCAGGCAATACCAGCAGGTCCTCTGGTAGTAACTCGCGGATGCGAGCACAGGATTGCAGCCACTCCTGCAGCGGGTCACTCTCGGGCTCAGTTGGAAATACGCTGACGTTGGGTGTAATGCGTGGCAGTACCTGATCGCCGGCAATCAGCAGCTTTAGCGCGGGGCAGTACAAGCAGGCATGTTCTGGTGAATGCCCGCTGCCGACAATGATCTGCCAGTACCGGCCGCCAATGGTCAGCGTTTCGCGGTCTTTCAGGCGATGGAAGCTGTCGGGCAGGCGATATACCGCGCGGCCGAATCCGCCGAAGGCTTTGCGGTAGCTTTCCAGCTGTTCTTCGCTGTAACCGGCGGCCTTGAAGTAGCGGATTGCGACTTCCGGGGCGGGCTTGCCGGTATCACTGACCAGTGAGCGGCACATCAGGAATTCTTCGCGCGTCATTAGCAGCTGGCAGTCAAAGCGCTCGGTTAGCCAGCCGGCCAGGCCAACATGATCCGGGTGCATGTGTGTGCAGATTACGCGCGTGATGCGCTTGCCGCTGAGGAAGCCGGCGAACAGGCTCTCCCATATTTCACGTGAGCGGGGGAGGTCGAGGCAGGTGTCCACCACCACCCAGCCGTCACCGTCCTCAAGCAGCCAGAGGTTGATGTGGTCCAGGCCCATGGGCATAGGGAAGCGAACCCAATAAACGCCCTCCGCAACCTGCTGCGGCACACCCGCTTCTGGATTCACCGCACGGGTCCAGGGGTATAGTAGTCCGGCGTAGGTTTCGGGGTTGGCTACGAGCATCAGAAGGTCCAGGCTGAAAAATGGCAAGGCGGCTATGTTCGGCGCTGGAGGCGGGAAAGTCCAGTGGTGGAGTCGCGATGCGGCGGGCGCGCTTTTTTGGTGGGCACTACAACGATGGGCCCGTTATGCGGTAATCAGCTAGCCTCACCGGATAGGGTTTGTTGTTGGCTGAGCTCGCCAGTGCTCTGTCCAGCTATGTTTAAATAGCAAGGTTTCTTCGACATAGATAGTTGCTATGTCTATTACATCGACACAGGTTGTTCAAATTCTCTACCTTTGTCGAAATACACAAGGAATATGTACATGGATTGGCGAGAAGATCAGCAAACTAGCTCAAGCCGCTGGTTGAACGTTTTACAGCAAATAATGTCCGGCAACGAAAAGCTTTTCCTCAACTTGCCGCTGCTGCGTTTGATGACCAGCGACGGTAACCAGCTGCAGCCCTACCAATAAGCTTCATTGAGACCACTTACCATGTCACCAGCAGATACTCTGCGCCTGCTATTACTGTCGTCGCTGTGGGGATTCTCGTTCATCTTCATGCGCGTAGCGGTACCTGAGTTTGGCGCGCTGGCGCTGATGCTGGTGCGCATGGTGTTGGGCACGGTGTTGCTGCTGCCGTTGTTACTGCGGCGTGATTATTTTCGCCTGCTACGGTTGCATGCCGGGCCGCTGTTTGTGGTGGGGCTGATGAACGCCGCGCTGCCCTATACGTTTCTCGCGCTTGCCACCCTGCGCCTGGAGGCGGGCGTGACGTCGCTGATTAATGCCGCGACGCCCATTTGCACGGCGCTGATTGGTGCTGCCTTTTTTGCCACGCCGATTATGCGGCAGCAGGTGCTGGGGCTGGCGCTGGCCTTTGCCGGCGTGGGCGTGCTGTCTGCAGGGCGCCTAGATTTTAGTGCGGGAGGTGACGGGTGGTTCATTCTTTCTGCGCTGGGTGCAACGCTCTGCTACGGGTTTGCGGGCAATTACTCCCGCACACATTTGGCGCACCTCCCAACCCGTGTGTTGGCTGCCGGCACATGCGCTACGAGTAGTGTTATTTTGCTTTTACCCGGCTTGCTGCTCTGGCCGGCGGAGCCGCTCAGCGGTATGGCTTGGGGTGCGGCCCTGGGGCTGGGCGCCATAAGCACGGCGGCGGCGCTGCTGCTTTACTTTGGTCTGCTGGCGAGCGCCGGTGCTACGGCCTCATCCACGGTCACCTTGCTGGTGCCGATCAGTGCCTTGGTCTGGGGTTTCCTGCTATTGCAGGAGCCCGTCACCCTGCAGGTGCTGGCGGGCATGGCGATCACCTTGCTGGGCACGGGGATCGCCACCGGTGTGCTTAAGCGCGGGCGCAAGCGCGCGCTGGGTTAATAGCGCCCGACCCTGTGAGCGCTAATTGACGCCCCGCGCTTGGTCGCCCCAGTAACGCGCGCGTACGGCTTTTTTGTCGGGTTTGCCAACAGGTGTGAGGGGGATTGCATCCACATAGTCCACACTCTTGGGAGCCTGTACCGAGCCCTTGGCATCTTTGACCTGCTGCTTGAGTTCAGCTGTCAACGCGTCGTTGCCGGTGATGCCGGGCCTTAAGACAACCACAGCCTTTACCGCTTCACCCCATTGTGCATCGGGTACACCAATCACCGCGACCTGCTGCACCGCCGGGTTGTGGGTAAGAACGTCCTCTACTTCACGCGGGTAAACGTTAAAGCCGCCGGTGACAATCATGTCCTTGGTGCGGTCGACAATATGCAGGAAACCGTCTTCGTCCAGCCGGCCGATGTCGCCGGTGTGCAGCCAGCCACCGGCGAAGGCTTCGGCCGTGGCTTCTGGCATGTCTTTGTAGCCGCGCATCACCAGCGGGCCGCGCACGCAAATTTCACCCGCCGCACCGTCTGCAACGGGTTTGCCTTCGGTGTCGAGCAGGGCGAGTGGCACCCAAGGGGAGGGACGGCCGCAGGCGCCCAGCCGTTCCGGTTTGCTCAGGTCATGTTCCAGCCGGCGCATATTCGCCACCACCATCGGCGCTTCGGACTGGCCAAAAAACTGGTAGAACACGGGGCCCCACAGTTCGATTGCCTGACGCAGGCGTGCCGGGCTCATTGGCGAGGCGCCATAAAAAATCGACTCCATGCTGGACATGTCGGCGTTTTTTGCGCGCGGCGCGTCGAGCAAAAAATACAGCATGACCGGTACTAACATGGTGGCAGTGATGCGGTGCCGCTCTACCATGTCGAAAAACGCATCGGGGCTGAACCCCTGCATCACGTAAAACGCCCCGCCTTTTTGCAGTACCGGAATAAAGAAGGCGGCCGCAGCGTGGGACAGCGGCGTGGCAATCAGCATGCGCAGGTCGTCAGGAAATTCCCACTCTGCCAGCTGGACTTGGGTCATATAGCTGGTGAGGCGGTAGCTACTCATGACGCCCTTGGGCCGCCCGGTGGTGCCCCCGGTGAAGTTGACCGAGGAAATATCGTCTGGGCTGATGTCGGGCGCTACCAAGGGTAGCGGGGTAAAACTGTCGGCCAAGGCCAGATAGTCTGTACCCTGCGCGCTGGGGCCGAAGGCCAGCAGCAGCTTGACGCCAGGCACCCGCGCCTGCAATTTGGCGGCGTGTTCGTCAAAGGTGGTGGGGTCGAAGACCAGTGCATCGATCTCAGCGGCTTCCAGCACATAAGCGTGGTCGTCCAAGGAACCCATGGGGTGCAGCGGCGTGCCGATACACCCGTTGATCTGCATGGCTGCAATATTAGCCAGCACCTCCGGGCGGTTCCCCGAAATCACGGCGATACGGCTGCCCTTGCCCA
>JANQUV010000085.1:0-3092 GCA_030730585.1 Haliea sp. | reverse complement strand
TCACTGTCGAGGTTGCCGAATACGAAGCCGCCGCCGTGGATATACACCAGGCCGGGCACTTTGCCGCTGGCTCCGTCCGGCTGATAGACCCGCACGGGGACATCGGGCGCGCCGTTGATCCCTGGAGCGGCATGATCCTTGATCGTGACACCCGAGGTGTCCAGTTCGGCATTCATGGGGCCGATTATGGCGTCCATGGTGGCGCGCATTGTAGCCGGGCTGGACAAGTCGAAGGGTGGCAGAAAGTCGAGGATAGGGCGCAGTTCGGGGTCGATGTTGTATTTCATGGTGGCGGGTTGCTCCTGAATTTTATTGTGTGTCGTCATTGTGTGATCTGCGCGTGATGCTGTCACGCGCTCTGGCAGCCGCTGAGTGCAAGTATGAAAACCGGCCCGCAGCTTTGCGTGTTGGGCATGTCGCGTTCTCTCACCTTAGGCCTGACAGTCCAACACGATTTTCCCCGGCACGGCGCCGGCGTCGATTAGCCGGTGCACGTCGGCGGCGTCGCGCAGGGGGCGCACCTCGGCGACAGCTGGATACAGGCGGCCATCTCCCAACCACTGCATCAGCGTGGCTACGTCCGCGCGGAATTCTTCAGGCAGTTTGCGCCGCCGGCTGAGAATATTATAGAAACTGCTGCTGCGCCCATCGGGCCTCAGCCTCCATAGCCCCAGCAATTTTGCAAAACCCCATAGCAGGCTGGGCACGCTCTCTTCCCCGGTGGTCACCTGCAGCGCGCCAAAGCCGACCAAGCGGCCACCTTTCGCTACACAGCGATAGGAACGTGCCCAGGACTTGCCGCCGATGGTATCGAATACGGCCTGCACGCCCTTGCCCTCGGTGAGGCGATCGATTTCAGCGACAAAGTCGGCGTTGCGGTAGTCGATCGGCGTTGCGCCGAAGCTGCGCACCAAGTCGTGTTTGCTGGCCGACGCGGTGCCGTACACAGTCAACTGTAGCTCGCGCGCCAGCTCCAGTAATGCGGTGCCGACTGCGCCGCCCGCGGCGTGCACTAAAATAGCATCGCCGGGCTGCAAGCTGCACTCGCGAGTTAACATCTGCCAGGCGGTGGTGTAAGACAGCATCATGCAAACCGCCTGCACCGGGTCTATCCCTGCCGGGCAGGGCACGACGTGATCGGCAGCGACGCACAGGTACTGGGTGTAGCCCCCAATCGCCGGCATATCCGCAACAGCATCACCGACCTGCAGGCCACTGACGCCACTGCCCAGCGCATCGACTACACCGAACCAGTCGTAACCGGGTGTGAAGGGAGGTTTTTCTTTTACATCCACATACTGCCCTTGCCGAACAATGGTGTCGGTAAAACCGGTGCCGGCCGTGAGTACTTTCACCCGCACCTGTCCGGGGCCCGGCTCAGGCAGGCCGTGCTCTGTGACCAAGTGCAAATTTTCCGGGCCACCAAAGGCGCTGAGTTCTATGCGTTGCCAGTCTGTTGATTTCATGCCTGTGGGTTCCTGATGGTGTGATAAAACGCTGTGCGAAGAGTATGTCTGCGCGGGAGGGTTCTGTCTAATTTGCACGGTGTTATGCTGTTACATCTCAAGGGTGTAAGGAGCCTGTGGATTGACCACGTCGCTGCGCCAGACCAATCTGGCCAAACTGGCTGGACAGGAGTTCGATGTGCTGGTGATTGGCGGCGGCATTAACGGTGCCGTGTCCGCCGCAGCCTTGGCCGGGCGTGGCGTGAAAGTGGCGCTCATCGAGCGTGAGGATTTCGCCAGCGGCGTCAGTTCGCAGTCATCCAACCTGGCTTGGGGTGGTATCAAGTATCTCGAAAGCTATGAGTTCCTGCTGGTCAATAAGCTGTGCCAGTCGCGCAATGAGTTGATGCGCGCGTACCCTTCTACCGTCAAAGAGATCCGGTTTTTCACCAGCATTGAGCAAGGATTTCGTTGGCCACCGTTTGTCATTTTCCTTGGCAGCCTGTTGTACTGGGTTATGGGGCGTTTTAAAACAAAGCCCCCGAGATACGTGAGCGCTCGCAAGCTTGAAGCAAGCGAGCCGGTGATTAATACCCGGAAGGCGGCGGGGGGGCTGGAATATTCTGATTGCTACCTGTACGACAACGACGCCCGCTTTGTGTTTGGCTTTGTGCGCAAGGCGTTAGATTACGGCTGTGTGGCGGCCAACTATGTTGAGGCTACCTCACTGCGCCGTGAGCAGGGCCGGTGGCTGGTGGAGGCACGCGATGCCACCAGTGGCGAGGTGTTTACCGTGGCCGCCAAAGCGTTGGTTAATGCCGCAGGCCCGTGGCTGGATGGCCTCAATCAGGCGGCACAGGTGCAAACCACGCATCATCATGTGTTCTCCAAGGGCATCCACCTGATCGTTGACCGGGTGACCGATAACAAGCGGGTCCTCACCTTTTTCGCCAGTGACGGAAGGCTCTTCTTCCTGATTCCGATGGGTTCACGTACCTGCGTCGGTACCACGGATACGCGGGTGGAATCCCCCGAGGTGGGCGTGACGGACGAAGATCGCGATTTTGTGTTGTCGAATATCAACGCATTACTGGATATGGACCCCCCGCTAACTCGCGACAGCATCATCGCTGAGCGCTGCGGCGTGCGGCCACTAGCGGTGGGGGGCGACGGTGGTTCCGCAGATTGGGTGCAACTGTCGCGCAAGCACGTATTGGAAGTCGACCGGGAACAGCAACACCTGAGCGTGCTGGGCGGCAAGCTTACCGATTGCCTGAACGTGGGCAACGAGGTGGTGGCTGAGTTGGCCAAGCTGGGCATTGCCGTGCCGGAACCTGAAGCGCAGTGGTATGGCGAGCCTCCCGCAGAAGTTCATCAGGAGTACTTGCGGCAGGCCCGCCTGATGCAACTGGACGAACTCACCGCGCCCACGTCATCGGAGCCGTTGAGTGAACGATTCTGGCGCCGCTATGGCCAGGCCGCCTTCCACCTGCTGGAGCGCATTCGTGCTGATCGCAGCTGCGCCCGCCTGCTGATTGCTCGCGCTGAATACACGCGCTGTGAAATGGAGATGACGGCCCAGCGCGAAATGGTGGTGAAACTGGAGGACTTTATGCGGCGCCGCTCCAAGATCGAACTGGTGCTGCG
>JANQUV010000084.1 GCA_030730585.1 Haliea sp. | reverse complement strand
TGCGCCTGGTAATCTCTATTGCGAAGAAGTACACCAACCGCGGCCTGCAGTTCCTCGACCTTATTCAAGAGGGCAATATCGGCCTGATGAAGGCGGTGGACAAGTTCGAATATCGTCGTGGCTACAAGTTCTCAACCTATGCCACCTGGTGGATTCGCCAGGCAATTACTCGCTCCATTGCCGACCAGGCGCGCACCATTCGTATTCCGGTGCACATGATCGAAACGATCAACAAGCTGAACCGTATCTCACGCCAGATGTTGCAGGAAATGGGCCGCGAACCCACGCCCGAAGAACTCGGCGAGCGCATGGACATGCCCGAAGACAAGGTGCGCAAGGTGCTTAAAATCGCCAAAGAGCCCATCTCCATGGAGACCCCGATTGGTGACGATGAAGACTCGCATCTGGGCGACTTCATTGAGGATAGCACCATCAGCTCACCCATAGAGGCGGCCACAGGCCAGGGCCTGCAGGAAGCCACTAAAGAAGTGCTCGCCGGCCTGACCGCGCGCGAAGCCAAGGTGCTGCGTATGCGCTTTGGTATCGACATGAACACCGACCACACCCTGGAAGAAGTGGGCAAGCAGTTCGATGTCACTCGCGAGCGTATTCGCCAAATCGAGGCCAAGGCGCTGCGCAAGCTGCGCCACCCTACCCGCTCAGACTACCTGCGCAGCTTCCTCGACGACTGAACCCCCAGTGCCATCGACCAAGTTGACGATGCGCCAGGGAGGGCGCATCACACTCAGCCCCAAGCCCTTCGCCGGAGCCTGAACATGCCACTCTCTCTGTGCATGATCATCAAGGACGAAGCGTTTTTTTTGCGCGACTGCCTGGCCGCTGCAGCACCTTATGTCGATGAGCTGGTGGTGGTCGATACCGGCTCTGCGGACGGCAGCCGCGACATCGCCACCACGTTCACACCCCGTATTTTCGACTATCGCTGGCACGACGACTACGCCGCAGCGCGTAATTATTCTCTCGCTCAGGCAAAGCACGAGTGGATTTTGGTGCTGGACGCCGACGAACTCATCGCACCCGGCGACTTCGCTACTCTGCGCCAGCTCATTGACACCACCGAGCTCGACGGTTTTTTTCTGCAGCAGTGGAACTATAACAACGACCAAACGGCCTTCGGTTGGCAGCCGGCGCCCGACCAAGGTCTCAGCCGCGGTTTCGCTGGCTTTACCGCCAATCCCATCCTGCGTCTGTTTCGGAATCGGGCCGACATCCGCTACGCGGGAACCATCCATGAAACCGTCGACGAGTCCATCGCGGTGAAGCACCAAGCAACACTGGAAATACCGATTCACCACTATATTGATGCCAACCCGGCCCGCCCGCGCAGCGCACGGTCATTGCGCTATCTCGCGCTAATGGAGCGCGAACTGGCCTCCAACCCCACTGGCAGGCTCTACAGCATTGCCGCAACCAGTGCCATGTACCATGCCAGCGACTATCACCGCGCACGCGACTACTTTGTGCGGGCCGCAGAACTCGGCTATCGACCGGGCCACAGCCTGGAAGGTGCCGCTGAGGCGAGCTACCGAACGCAGGACTTTGGCCACGCCAGTGACCTCTACCAGCGCGCAGCGGGCCTGGGGCACAACTCGCCGTCCATGTGCCTGAACAGAGCCAACTTGGCCGTTAAAGCTGGAGACCACCAAGGCGCCGCCGCGCTGCTGCAAAAGTGCTTGGATTTGGGCGGGCTGGGCCCCGATATCAACGCCGTTATCCTGCGTAATATGGAAAGCCTGCGCGCTCGCACATAGCGACCCGTTGGCTACATAGGGCTGTGACTGCGGTCAGTTCTTCTCTATAATCTCACCCCTGCATTACGGGCCTATAGCTCAGTTGGTCAGAGCAGTCGACTCATAATCGATTGGTCCCAGGTTCAAGTCCTGGTGGGCCCACCATCTTACCCTTATAAATCAATAGGTTACGATAACCAAGCTCCAGCGCCTGCTGCATAGCAACGCAACAGGTACAGTGGAGGTAACAGTCGTGGCCACATTCGTTAAGGTCGGCGCGAAAACCAAGGCGCTTATACGCAAGCAAGGCTACCCAACTCGGTCTAAAACATTTGTCAGATATGCCGATGCTCAGGCGTGGGCGAAGAAGCTTGAGTCTGAGATGGAGCGTGGATGCTTCGATGATTCAGCTCGACTCAAGCAGTTTCACTTCAGCGAAGCACTTGAAGCATACCTTGAGGCATGTAGACATCGGAACCTCAAGGCCACCAAGTTCATAGAAGCCCACAGTCGCATCCTTAAGCGCCACCTTGGTGACCATCGGCTATCTGACATTACACATCTGGTACTCGCAGCCTATCGTGACAAGCGTCTTCACAGCGTCGCTGCTGCCACCGTCAAGCACGAACTTGGCATCACGCATCGAGCACTCAAACATCAGTTCCGCACATTGGGTGTCCCTGTAGAACGAATACCAACTGTACGTCCTCCGACGGTTTCAAACTCTCGTGAACGCCGCGTAAGCCCCGAGGAGCTTGAGGCGTTACTAACGCAGATACCCAACGCAGAGATGCGCGTTACAGTTCAACTCGCCGTTGAGACGGGTATGCGCAGAGGTGAGCTTGTAAACATGCAGTGGCATCATATCGATTGGGATCGTCGAACACTGCTCGTACCAGTCACCAAGACAAACCGAAAGCGAGAAGTACCTCTTTCTACTGCCGCTCTGGTGCTGCTGACGCGCCTACTACCTGACGGAGGACCTGAAGGTCATATCCTTCAGTACCAACCCGACTCGATAACTCAGGCATTTGCCCGCGCAGCTACAAAGGCAGGGCTATCGAACATTCGACTCCACGATCTGCGCCATGAAGCGACAACACGCTTCTTTGAGAGGGGTCTGTCGATGATGGAGGTAGCCGCAATCACAGGTCACCAAGACCCACGTATGCTCCGGCGGTATACCCATCTCGACGCTTCTGATTTAGCGAGTCGGCTAGGATAAAAACAGGGATGCGGGGTCGAAGGGGGGCCGGGGAAGCCTTATCAAAGATACTGTAGTAGCCGCTGACATATGCAAAAAGGTGGTTTTAGACTTTGATCCACCCAGCCGCACCAGCAATGGCAACATCTGCCACTACCGCAGCTAAAGGGTCTTCCTCGTCAGCAAGCTCTAGTACATAGCCGGTCCAATGCTCGACCTGCTCTGGCCTGTTGCCAGCGGAAGCCATGTGCGCCTGAAGGGCCTCCAGTGCCTCCATAGCATCGTCATCGTCAGATGATGGGTCTGTGGTGGCCTTGAGGTAGGTCATGGTCAGCGCAATAAACTCATTCATCAGTGCAGTTCCAGCACGGCGTGTTTGACTTTGTTGGCAGTATGTTAGTAGCGTGAGGGACTATGGGAGAAATTAGTGCTTTTACGGACATCGAGAGATTCTCAATGAAAAACCTAGCAATCATAGCTTTGATTAGCTTGCTTCCCTGTGTGGCAGCTGCTCAGTCTAATGTGCCCATCGACAGCCCCAGAGGAAATTATGAAGGTGCTGAAAATATTCACTGGTATCAGCAGCAGTCTTTGAAAGCTGAGGAATACAGCGATTGGACGCCATTGTCGGGCTCGGAGCAACTATGCAACGGGAACGACAACTCGCAAAGCTGCTCGGGTTACCTGTTAAAAGAACCGATGAATTTTTATAGCGCCGAGGGTCGCGTGCCAATCAATGTTGCTGTCTGGGTCGATAGTCGTGAAACTGATGCGTTTACTTTTCCTTTCAGGAGGGCTCTAAGGGAGATTCGCAATACTAATGACACTATGTCACGCTCTGGAATAAATGCGCAGATCTATGTCACGAAAGTAGAATACGTAAACTTGAGCCGGTTTGGTGGATTTTCAAGCGATATATATGATTACTATAACAATACTCTATCAGACGCTTACCGCTATGCTAGAGAGAACTACGCTGATGTTGTTATGATCGTTAGAAATACTGAAGGCCTAGACTTAAATGGCGCCTGTGGAACGGGCACACCTGGCCCCCAAGATTTTTTTCTACCCCTTATTGTTCTCACATGCGTTTATGACGGGGTTGAATCGAGGGCCCCATACGGACTAACGACAGCCGCTCACGAATTTGGTCACATTCTGGGGCTCGCTCATCTTCCCCAAGATTACCTTGTACCTACAATCCCAGAACTCGGTTACGGATATTATGATAGGGAATCAGGCACATCTACACTAATGTCTGCGGGTGGAACCCGAGTCCCGATTTTCGCATCTCCAAGAATGATCTGGAACGGTCGGGTACAGAGCGACGGTGTAGTTGATGCCGTAACAGCCGCCAATGAAGCCGCCGCAACAGTGGCTCTTTTTTATGAACGCAAATGGGGCAGGCTATCTCGCAATAACGGGCCGGCCCCTTATGAAACTAGCTCAGAAAGCAAGTTTGGCCCAGTAGGGGTAAATTAGTTTTTTACGAAATTGTTTGCCCATGTCGTATGAAAAACGTCGCCGCAAGGTGATTCTAGCAAGTCTCTAACCCAGGATACGTTCAAATGCGAAAACTCGTTTTCTTGCCGATTCCAGCTATCTTTTTTGTCGTCATGCATGCTGCATTTGGGCAGAGTGTTGAATGCCGCCCAAAATTGACCCACCTAAGGGGGTAATTTCCATCCAAAACT
>JANQUV010000083.1:22334-23998 GCA_030730585.1 Haliea sp. | reverse complement strand
GAACAAAAGGCTATCACAGCTTGTGTCGTTACGGCTTCACTATGGTGCCTTAGACGGGTATTGCGTACACTTTACTCCACTACACTGGGCCATTAACCAAGATAGGAATCAGGCAGCCAAGATGGAGCAGCAGAAATTGGCCGCAGGCCCGTTGGAGCGTTTTTTTAAGTTGTCTGAGCACGGCACCTCGGTGCGTACTGAGCTGGTTGCCGGTGCAACAACCTTTGTCACCATGGCCTACATTATCTTCGTGAACCCGCAGTTGATGGCGTCGGCGGGCATGGATGCACAAGCGGCTTTTGTCGCCACCTGCCTGGCTTCCGCTTTGGCCTGCTACTTGATGGGTTTGTACGCCAACTGGCCGGTAGGGCTGGCGCCAGGCATGGGGCTGAATGCTTTTTTCACCTATACCGTTGTGGCGGATATGGGGTATAGCTGGCAGGTGGCTTTGGGCGCCGTGTTCCTGGCCGGAGTGTTGTTTGTGATTATGAGTGTCACCCGGCTGCGGCGCTGGATGCTGGATAGCATACCGATGAATCTGCGCGTGGCGATGGGTGCGGGTGTGGGGCTCTTTGTCGGCTTTATTGGCCTCAAGAGCGGCGGGGTGATTGTCGCCAGCGATGCAACCTTCCTGACTCTGGGTGATTTTACCCAGCCTGAGCCGTTCCTGGCCGGGCTGGGGTTTCTACTCATTGCAGTGCTCTCAGTGCGTCAGGTGCGTGGTGCGATTATTGTTGGCATTTTGGTTACCACCGGTTTGGCGCTGCTGTTTGGCCTTGTCGAGTACCGTGGCTTGGTGGCTCCGCCACCCAGCCTTGCCCCGGTCTTCATGCAGCTTGATATCCTGGGCGCGCTTGATGTGGCGATGACCAGCGTGATTATTGCTTTTCTGTTCGTGAATCTCTTCGATACGGCGGGGACCCTGTTGGGAGTCGCCAGCCGCGCGGGGTTGGTGGATGCCGAGGGCAATATCAAGAATCTGGATCGCGCCCTGAAGGCAGACAGCACCTCTAGCGTGTTGGGCGCCTTTCTCGGTTGCGCGCCAGTCACCAGTTACGTTGAGAGCGCCACGGGCGTTGCGGCGGGCGGCCGTACCGGGCTGACAGCGGTGGTGGTGGGAACGCTTTTTCTGGCGGCCATCTTCTTTGCGCCCTTGGCCAGCATGGTGCCTGCATACGCGACGGCCGGGGCCTTGATCTACGTTGCCATGTTGATGCTCAGTAGCCTGCAGGGGCTACTCTGGGACGACATGACGGAGCTACTGCCGGCGCTGATTACGGTGGTCATGATCCCCTTGTCATTTTCGATTGCCAACGGCATTGCGGTAGGCTTCATCAGTTATGTTGTGATCAAGCTGTTCGCGGGCTTTTATCGCGATATTTCGCCGGGAGCCTGGTTCCTGGCGATTATTTTTATTGCCAAATTCGCACTGATGTAATGTGACTATCGCTATTTTGGCAGTACCTCACCGCGTTGTTAGCGGAAACCTGATTGAGGAGATCAGTTAACATGCTGGAATGTTTGCCGCAGTTGCCAGAGGACTCGATCCTTGGCCTCGCCGCTGCCTGCCGAGCGGATCCCAATCCACAAAAAGTGGATTTAACCGTAGGCATTTATATGAACGAGGAGGGCGTGTGCCCGGTGTTCGACGCCATACGCTTGGC
>JANQUV010000083.1:0-22234 GCA_030730585.1 Haliea sp. | reverse complement strand
GTGTTGGGAGACCCTGCCCTGAATGCCAACTGGCGGGATGAGCTGCAGACGATGTGCCGTCGGATTAATGGCTTGCGCACCAGTTTGGTGAGCAAGCTGGAACAATGCACCGAGCGCGATTTTCGTTTTATCGAGCAGGAAAAGGGCATGTTTTCGTTTCTCGGCTTGAGTGCCGAGCAGGCCGTGGCGTTGCGCCAGGAGTACGGTGTTTACATGCTGGATTCATCGCGCATCAATGTTGCGGGGGTCAACGGCGCCAATATTGATTACCTTGCGGAGTCTGTTGGCAAAGTGCTGCAAACTGTTTAGGAAAGTAGGCGTTTAAGTGCGCCGTCCGTGGGACGGCGTGCCTAATTATGCGATTGCATGCTAAGGCCTAGACGCCCGGCTCAGCCTGCCAGGCTCGGATTTCCAGGCTGAGACTGCAAGGCTTAGATTTCCAGAATCCGATTTCCAGAGTCCGATTTCCAGAGTCCGATTTCCAGAATCACGCTTCCAGTTCTGCCCAGCGTTCAATTGCTGCGTCCAGCGACTCTTGCACATCACTGAGCTCCGCTAATACGGCATCCACCGCTTCGCGGCTTTGCTGGTAGAACGTTGCATCGATGGTGCGGGCTTCCAGGGCTGACTGCTGCTGTTCCAGTGCGTCAATTTTTGCGGGCAGAGCCTCCAACTCACGTTGTTCCTTGTATGACAATTTGCGGCGGCTTGGCGTGGCGGCGGCTGCCGGGGCGGGTGCTGTTGCCGCAGGCTCGGGTTTGCTGGCTGGCATTTGTTGGCCGCGCGTCTCCGGTACGGCGAGACGGCCACCGCGCGCTTCCCAGTCGCTGTAGCCCCCGGCCTGTTCCTCGACGCTACCATCGCCGCGCACAATCAACAGCTGGGTGACGACGTGGTCCATGAAGTCGCGATCGTGGCTGACCAGTATCACCGTGCCATCGAATGACAGCAGGATATCTTCAAGCAGTTCCAGAGTTTCAATATCAAGGTCGTTAGTAGGTTCGTCAAGCACCAGCAGGTTCGCTGGTTTACTGAACAGGCGGGCAAGGATTGCTCTGTTCTGTTCGCCACCCGACAGGGCTTTCACCGGCGTGCGCACCCGCTCAGGGCTGAACAGGAAATCACCGAGGTAGGAAATGGCGTGACGGCGCTTGCCGTTCAGCTCAATAAATTCCTGCCCGCCACACACATTGTCGATCAGATTTTTTTCCGGTTCGAGTTTGCCGCGTAGCTGGTCTGAGTAGGCGATTTCCAGCTTTGTTCCGAGCTTTACGCTGCCCTCGTCAGGCTGCAATTGTCCGAGGATCATTTTAACCAGCGTCGACTTGCCGGCTCCGTTGGCGCCTACAATGCCCACCCGGTCTCCACGCTGAATAATGGTAGAAAAATCGCGGATCACGGTTTTGCCGTCGAAGTGTTTGCTGACATGGTCGAGCTCCGCCACCACCTTACCGGAGCGGCTGGCTTCTTCCACCACGAAGCTCGCGCTACCCACTTTCTCCCTGCGTTGCTGCCGTTCACTGCGCATCGTCTCTAGCGCGCGCACGCGACCCTCGTTGCGGGTGCGTCGCGCCTTGATGCCCTGGCGAATCCACACCTCTTCCTGCGCCAACTTTTTGTCGAACAACGCATTGGCCCGTTCTTCAGCCTCCAGCTCCTGGTCGCGGTGGGCAAGAAAGCCCTGATAGCTGCCTTCCCAGCTGGTGAGGTGGCCGCGGTCCAGCTCGGCGATGCGCGTGGCAACACTCTGCAGAAAGCGGCGATCGTGAGTGATCAGGACGATTGCGCCGCGGTACTGTTGCAGCTGCGTCTCCAGCCACTGAATGGCGGGGATGTCGAGGTGGTTGGTGGGCTCATCCAGCAACAGGATGTCCGGGTCGGCAACCAGTGCGCGTGCCAGTGCAACGCGCCTGCGCCAACCGCCGGACAATTCGCCCATTTTGGCATCCTGAGGCAGCTGCAGTTGTGTGATGGTCGTTTCGACCCGCTGCTGCAGCGCCCAGCCATCAGCGGCCTCCAACGCCTGTTGCACGATGCTCAGCCGGTCAAAATCTATTTCCTCCACGTCCTGCAGCAGGTGGTGATATTCCGCCACTAGCTTGCCAGCCTCCGCCAAGCCCTCGGCAACCACGTCGTAAACGGTACTGCTGTCGGCGTCGGGTAGTGTCTGTTGCAGGCGCGCGATACGCACGCCGGGGCGCACCCACCTCTCCCCTGAATCGGTTTGCAGCTCGCCGTCGAGTACCCGCAGCAGCGTGGTCTTCCCCGCGCCATTGCGCCCCAGCAGGCCCCAGCGCTCGCCACGCCGGATGGTGAGGCCGACGTCGTCGAGCAGCACCTGGGTGCCGTAGTGAAGGTGCAGGGATTCGAGTTTGAGCAGGGGCATGGGCGCTCTGTCAGTGATCAGGGGCTTGCATTCTACGGCTTGGGCGGTGCTGCGGCTAGCGCAGCCGATGGTTGTTGGGCGAGGCATGCAGCTGCTACCCGGATATCCTTTTACGGTTTACGGTGTCTGGGCTGATCTTCCTCGAGCGTAATGCTCTCGGAGTATGCTGATCAATGCTTCGGCTGGCCCCGACAGCGGATAGCGCCTCCGCGTCAATACTCCCACCCGGCGTTGAATAATCGGCGCCAGCAGTGGGCGCCAGTGAACACCGAGTTCGCCCAAGTGCTGGGTAAACAGGGTAGGCATAGCACTGACACCGAGCCCTGCCGCAACCATACGCGCGATGGTGGCCAAGTGGTTGGTTTCTACCTCGATGCGTAAGCTCGCGCCGCTGGCCGCCAGCGAGTGTTCCAGCAGCGAGCGTATGCTGGAGGGATGTTGCAGGGCGATAAAGGACTCCTCCGCCAAAGTGCTCCAGTGCAACTGCCGTTTGACGAGTAACGGGTGACCCGCGGGCAGTGCCGCCACGAACCGGTCGCTGAATAACGGTGTGAACTGGAGGTCTTCTGCGCTGCCTGGGTCGAAGGTAACGCCGGCTTCCACTTTGCCGCTACGCACCATGGCGACGACCTCCTCAGCGACTACATCGTGCACAGTGATATTGATCTCAGGGTGCAGCTGGCGAAAGTGTTGCAGCAGGGTTGGCAGGTCGGTGCTGGCAAAGGAGGGCATAGCGGCCACCGAGAGCCTTCCACGGTGCAGGGCAAAGGTGTCATGCAGGTCGTCGAAGGCGGTGCTCCAGTCCGCTAGCAGACGTTGTGCCACCGGCAGGAATTGGCGGCCTTCAGGCGTCAGCGCCAGGGTGCGGGTGGTGCGCGCCAGAAGCCGGCCGCCTGCAGCTTCTTCCAGATTGCGGATCGTCACGCTCAGTGCGGGCTGGGAGAGGTTCAGTAGCCCGCAGGCCTCGGCAAAGCTACGGCTGCGCGCCACGGCGACAAAGGCGCGCAGCTGCTTGACAGTGATATCCATGGCCGGCTCCTTTAGCAATTCATAAATAGAATAGATGAATTCGTAAATATTTAATATTTGTTAAATATAAAATCCGGCAGCAAGCTGTGCGTTGTGTTGCAAGCCGCAGGCCTTGCGCGGCAGCTAGCGCAGCTAACAGTGAACTCTGAACAGCATAGGAGCCGTTATGGCCGGATTCGACAAGGTGGTGAGCAGCTACGCCGAGGCCATGGCGGGCCTGAAAGACGGGATGATGGTGATTGCCGGTGGCTTTGGGCTTTGCGGCATACCGGAAAACCTCATTATTGAGATCAAGCGCAAAGGTACTCGCGGTCTCACCATAGTCTCGAACAACTGCGGCATCGACGGTTTCGGGCTGGGTATACTGCTGGAGGATCGACAAATCCGCAAAATGGTGTCGTCCTATGTCGGTGAAAACAAACTGTTCGAAGAACAGCTGTTGGCGGGCGAGCTGGAAGTGGACCTGACTCCTCAGGGCACCCTGGCCGAGAAAATGCGCGCCGGTGGCGCGGGTATTCCTGCCTTTTTCACCGCGACCGGCTACGGCACCCAGGTGGGCGAGGGTAAAGAGATACGTGAGTTTGGTGGCCGCCACTATATTCTTGAGCAGTCGATCGTTGCTGACTTTGCGATCGTCAAGGCCTGGAAGGGCGACCGCTATGGCAATCTCGTGTATCGCCACACCGCACAGAACTTCAATCCCATGGCCGCCACCGCGGGAAAAATCACCGTCGCGGAGGTGGAGGAGATCGTCGAGCCGGGTGAGCTGGACCCCAGCCAAATCCATACCCCGGGAATTTACGTGAACCGACTGATTCAAGGCACCTTCGAGAAACGTATTGAACAGCGCACCGTGCGCGAAGGCTGAGGGAGTACACAGGCATGGCATTATCCCGCGAACAAATGGCGCAGCGCGTTGCACGTGAGCTGCAGGACGGCTTCTACGTGAATCTCGGTATTGGCATTCCCACCTTGGTGGCGAACTATGTTCCCAAAGCGATTGAGGTGATGTTGCAGTCAGAAAACGGGCTGTTGGGCATGGGGCCCTTTCCGACTGAAGCTGAACTGGACCCGGACATGATTAATGCGGGTAAGCAGACGGTGACGGCGATTGCCGGAGCCTCGATATTTTCTTCCGCTGAATCGTTCGCGATGATTCGCGGCGGGCATGTGGACCTTACGGTGCTCGGCGCCTTCGAGGTCGACGTAGACGGTAATATTGCGTCCTACATGGTGCCGGGCAAGTTGATTAAAGGTATGGGGGGCGCCATGGACCTGGTAGCCGGTGCCGACAATATCATCGTCACCATGACACACGCGTCCAAACACGGTGAGTCCAAGCTGTTGCCGCGCTGCACGCTGCCATTGACGGGCGCTGCCTGCATCAAGCGCGTGGTCACCGACCTGGCCTATCTGGAGATTGCCGAGGGTAGGTTCTGGCTGCGTGAGCGAGCTCCCGGAGTGAGTGTGGACGAGATTGTTCGCCTCACGGCGGGGGACATGGTGGTGCCCAATGTGGTGCCGGAAATGGAATTTTAGGCTATTGGTGCAGCCGCAGCGAGTTTCTGCCGCGGCCAAGCCCCGCCGGCCACACAATTCGGTTATTATTGCCGCCTTCCGATGACGCGGGTTGAGGCAGCGCAATGGTACTTTCGCGACAGAAAAACTACGACCGGCAGATAGCAGGCTGGCTCATTCTTTGTGCCGCGGTAATCTTCGGCATGATTCTGCTGGGCGGGGTGACTCGGCTCACCAACTCTGGCCTGTCTATGGTGGAATGGCGCCCGATCATGGGGATTGTGCCTCCCTTGACGGACGCAGCCTGGCTGGAGGTGTTCGAAAAGTATCGGCAGTCGCCTGAGTACCTGAAGATCAACCGCGGCATGTCGTTGGACGCCTTTAAAACCATCTTCATGTTTGAATACCTGCACCGGGTGTTAGGGCGGTTGATTGGTGTTCTGTTCTTTTTGCCTATGCTGTTTTTTGCCTTCACTGGCCGCGTGCGTGCTGGGCTGATGCCGCGGCTGTGGTTGTTGTTTGTGCTCGGTGGCTGTCAGGGGCTGCTTGGCTGGTACATGGTAAAAAGCGGGCTGGTTGATAATCCTCATGTGAGTCAGTACCGGCTCACGGCGCACCTTGGCTTCGCTTTTTTGATATATGCCTTTATGTTGTGGGTGATTTTTGATGTGCTCGCGGGGCGAAAGCCCCCATCCTGGCAGCCTCATACGCTTGCCCCCTGGGGCGCAGGGATTGTCGGCCTGGTGTTCCTGATGATTTTATCGGGCGGGCTGGTAGCCGGCACCAAGGCGGGTTTTGCTTACAGCACCTGGCCCTTGATGGGTACCACGTTCGTACCGCCCGGGCTGTATTCAGGTTCCCACGCCTGGCTAGACGCCTTTGAGGATATCACCACGATCCAGTTCAACCACCGCATTTTTGCCTATGTACTGTTTGTGCTGATCCACATGTTCGCCCTGCGGTTGTGGCGCTCAGGGTTGGGCTTGCGCACGCGAGTGGCGACCGTGTTTCTGCTTAGTGCACTCTGGCTGCAAGTGATACTGGGCATCAGTACCTTGTTGTTGCACGTGCCGATCAGCTTGGCCGCTGCGCACCAAGGAGGAGCGGTCATATTGTTATCCGCCACCCTTTATGCCGCGCATTTGTTACGTCGTGGCGCACCCCGCTCATAGGTGAGCATTATGAGGCTATTAAAGAGTGTCGTTTTCCTGGCGCCCGACGAGCAGGCGATTGTGCTTGGTTTCAGGGTTATAGCGCGCTGAGATGCGTCTACCTTCACTACTGCGCTGATATCGCGCGCGGCGATTGGGGCCCGCGTAGGTGGCGCCTGAGTCTCGTTCAGTGTGAAACCCTGAAGAGCATTTCGCACGGGTTTGAGGAGTATTTGCGGCCTGGTGTGATCTATTTCACATAGTAATTTGCCCTCAAGTGGCTTATTCTGACTCTTCAATAATTACTAAAGTATTCAATGGCTTAGCCCGCATTAGTAAAAATACACTGAAGATTCGGCTAGATGAGGGTGCCCAGTACCGATGACCGCGAGCGCTGAAGATCCGTTGCTACAAAGTTTGTTGGCTGTGTGTCGTTATCACGGCAGTGCCTCTACCGCAGAAGCGTTGGTAGGGGGTTTGCCGCTCGACAATGGCCGCCTCACACCCGCGTTGGTGGAGCGGGCCGCGGGCAGGGTAGGCCTGGTCAGTCGCATTCTTGAACGCAGTGCGCGAGCGGTGGAGCCAGCGCTGCTGCCAGCCATTGTGCTGTTGTCCGACCAGCAGGCTTGCGTCTTGGTTGGCTGGAGCGCCGATGGCAGCGAGGCCACCGTGATTTACCCCCAGCTCAATGAGGCGGCGGTGACGGTGCCGGCAGGGGAACTGCTGGCTGCGGAGGTGGGCAGTGTTATTGTGTGCCGGCCACGCTTCCGCTTTGACCAGCGCAGTCCACGCACCGGCACCTCCGATCGCGGCCATTGGTTCTGGGATGCCATTCGCGCCAACACTCCCATCTACCGTGATGTGCTGCTGGCGGCGTTTTTCATCAACGTGTTTGCCCTCGCGCTGCCTATTTTCACTATGAACGTTTACGACCGTGTGGTACCGAACTACGCGGTTGAAACCTTGTGGATGCTGGCGATTGGCGTGGTGGTGATCCTGCTTGCCGATATCGTTTTGCGCAGTATGCGAGGCTATTTTCTCGACCTTGCCAGCCGGCGCGTCGACATCCAGCTATCCGGCAAAATCATGGAGCGAGTTCTGGGCTCCCGGCTGGAGAGCCGGGCGCTCTCGGTGGGCTCCTATGCGGTGAATTTACGGTCCTTTGAAACGGTGCGTGATTTTATTACCTCGGCGTCTGTTACCACGCTGATTGATGTGCCCTTTGCGCTGATTTTTGTCGCGGTCATTGCCTGGATAGCATGGCCGATACTCATTCCGCTCGGTCTGGGTTTGTTGGTGATTCTGGGCTACGCATTCGCCACCCAGGGCAAACTGCGCCAGCTGTCTGAAACCACTTACCGTGCCGGTGCCCAGCGCAATGCAACGTTGATCGAAAGCCTGGTGGGCCTGGATACGATCAAAGCGATGGGCGCCGAATCTCGCATGCAGCGCAAGTGGGAGGAAAGTACAGCCTTTCTGGCGCACGTTGGGGTGCAGCTGCGGCTGGTGTCGAACTCCACGATTAACGTGACCATGTGGGGTAACCAGATGGTGACCCTGTTCGTGATCATCACTGGCGTGTACTTGATTACCGCCGGGCAGTTAAGCATGGGCGGCTTGATCGCCTGCAGCATGTTGAGTGGACGGGTGATGGCGCCGTTTGGCCAAGTGGCCGGGCTGGTGACTTCTTGGCACAACGCGGAGATTTCGTTGAAGTCACTGGACGAAGTGATGGCCAAGCCGATGGAGCGGCCCGAGGGTGCCCAGTTCTTGTCGCGGGAAATGTTCCAGGGCGACATTGAGTTTCGCAATGTCTCGTTTGCCTACCCAGGGGCGGAGATGGAGTCGCTGAACAACGTGTCTTTCCGCATTCGTCCGGGCGAACACGTCGCCATTTTGGGCCGTGTGGGTTCTGGCAAGTCAACGCTACAGAAGCTCGCCATGGGCTTGTATCAGCCCACCGAGGGTGCGGTGTTGGTCGATGGTATTGACCTGCGCCAGTTAGACCCCAGCGAGCTGCGTTCGCGGGTCGGCTATGTGCCTCAGGATGTCATGCTGTTTTACGGCAGCCTGCGCGACAATATCGCCTTATCGCATGCCAATGTCAGCGACAGCGCGCTGGTTCGAGCGGCGGAAATTGCCAATTTGTCGGACTATATCAACCGTCACCCCAAAGGCTTCGACATGCAGATTAGCGAGCGAGGTGATTCGCTCTCCGGCGGCCAGCGCAAGTGCGTCGCGTTGGCGCGCGCGATGGTGCATGAGCCACCTATCTTGCTGATGGACGAGCCTACCGGCTCAATGGATCACTCGACCGAGGTGGCGGTCAAACAGCAGTTGTCGGCATGCCTGAAAGGCCGCACGTGGCTGGTGGTGACGCACCGCAACTCGCTGCTGGAAATGGTCGACCGTATTCTGGTTATTGATAGCGGCAAGCTGGTTGCTGACGGCCCCCGCGACACCGTTGTGCAGGCATTGCAGCAGGGCAAGATAGGGGCAGCGCGATGAACGAAGAGCATGCGCCAGTGGCCCAGCCTGACGCAGATAACGTTGCTCCTGCACCCCGCCGCCGCTACCTGGCAGATTTTGTTTTTGCGCCCTGGCTGCGCGACAGTGCAGATGCGCCCGCTAGCTGGGAGCAGGATACTCACCGGGCGTATCTCGAGCAGCAACCCCTGCGGGCACGAGGTTTGCTGTATGTGGTGATCTTTATTGTGGTGGCGCTGGTGGTGTGGGCGGCATTTGCAAAGATCGATGAGGTCACGCGCGGTGAAGGCAAAGTGATTCCCTCACAGCAGATACAAGTGCTGCAGTCTCAGGATGGTGGCGTGGTCACTGAAATTCACGCGCGCGCGGGCGATATAGTGGATGCGGGGGAATTGCTGGTGCGCCTCGATCAAACCCGGTCCAATTCCAATTCGCGCGAGAATCAGGCGGAGTTTCGGGCGCTTTCGGTGCGCGCTGCGCGCCTCAGCGCCAATCTGGCGCGTACTGAATTTACGCCGGAAGCCGAGTGGTCGCTGCAGGCGCCGGGCATCGTTGAGCAGGAGCAGGCGCTGTACGAATCTTTGCAGGCGCAGTTGACGCTGCAGCGCCAGATCGCTGAAGAGCAACTGGAGCAGCGGCAGCAGGAGCTTGCCGAAGTGACGGCACGATCTAGGCAGTTGGCCCGTTCGCTGGAGCTAAGCCGTCAGGAGCTTAGTGTCACGCGGCCCATGGTGGACTCTGGGGCGGTGTCGCAGGTGGAAATTCTGCGGCTGGAGCGTGAAGTGAACCAGTTAAGCGGTGAATACGATCAATCGATGGCACAGCTCAAGCGCATCACTTCATCGATCTCCGAAGCCGAGCGTCGCTTGAGCGAGGTGGAAGTGGAGTTTGAGAATACGGTACGCCAGGAGCTCACCGACACTATTGCTCGTATTAACGGCCTGCGCGAAGCAGGTGAAGGCCTTAGCGACCGGGTGCGGCAAACTGAATTGCGCGCACCGGTAAAGGGCACAGTGAACAGGCTGTACTTCAACACTATCGGCGGTGTCGTGTTGCCGGGTAAGGAAGTGATTGAGATTGTGCCGCTGGACGACAGCCTGTTGGTAGAGGTGCGCGTTCGGCCCAAGGACATCGCGTTTCTGGTGCCGGGGCAAGAAGCACTGGTCAAGCTGACCGCCTATGATTTCGTAGTCTATGGCGGGCTCGAGGGCGTGGTTGAACACATAGGCGCAGACACAATCATGGATGAGGAAGGTAACCCATTTTATGAAGTGCATGTGCGCACCAGGGAGGTGGGTTTTGGCGAGGACATGCCAATCATGCCCGGTATGACTGTGCAGGTGGATGTGCTCACGGGTAAGAAAACTATCCTCGCCTATTTGATGAAGCCCGTGCTGCGTGCGAAGCAGTACGCGCTGACGGAGCGTTAATGAAACATGTGTTTGTGACCCCGAGTGGCAACCTGCGTAATCGCTGGCGCGAGGCTTACCCCGAAGCGCTTTGTGCTGTGTCGGTTGATGCGCTGGCGGTAGAGGCGCCGGCGGCCGAGGTAACCTGGCTGGACGCAAGCCGAATGGACGCAGCGGCACGGAGTACCAGCCTGGTTGCGGCTGCCGCAGCCGGGTATCGTGTTGTGGTGATGAGTGCGACGCCCTCAGAAGGGGATGCGTTTCAGGCGCTAAACGCCGGCGCTGTCGGCTACTGCCACACCGAATCGGCACCGGAGCAATTGCGCGAAATTGGCACGGTGGTGGCCCACGGTGGCCTGTGGATGCCACCTGAGCTTGTACAGCGGCTGTTGGCGTTGTCAGTGCGTACCCAGTCCCAATCTGCGAACCCCTCCCCGAGCCTTGAGGGGCTCACGCCGCGTGAGCTAAATGTGGCACGCAACATAGCAAAGGGCGCGAGCAACCGTGAAATTGCCGAGGTGCTGGAGATCAGTGAGCGCACGGTTAAGGCGCATTTGTCTGCAATCTTCGAAAAGCTGGGTGCCCGCGACCGTGTTCAGCTGGCGCTGTTGATGAGCAGCGTAAGGGAGCCCGGCAGCAACCGCTGAGCCGCCGGTCAGCGTTCTTTGCCGCTGGTCGGCCCTGACTGGCATTGCGACAACCGTTAGCGATACTTGATGCTGACGTTAGTGCAGGGCAGGGGTCGCCGTTTCAGCGTGAGTTCAATAAACACAATGTCAGGGCAGTTTTCGCGTCGTGCGGGCGGTTTCAGCCTCATTGAACTGATGGTTGTGCTTGCTGTGCTCGCGATTGCGTTACTCCTGGCAGGCCCCGCCTTTACTGACCTGATTCGAGATAACCGTTTGGTCTCCAGCGCTTACGGCGTGCGTGCCACCTTGAATTTGGCGCGCTCCGAGGCGTTGTCGCGGCGTGATCGTGTCGTGGTCTGCGCCAGCAACGCCGCCGGCACCGGCTGCACAGACACCACGAACTGGAGTGGTGGGTATATCGCCCTGATGGGCGATGGGGTTGGCGCGACCGTTGATGCGGCTAACCCGGGCCTGAGTCGGCTGCACTGGGAGAACAAAACCAACCCTGCGGTGACGGTCAATTTTACCCCAAAGCTTGTGGTATTCGACACCATTGGCTCCGCGCTGGGCAGTGCGGGAACGTTTATATTCTGTGACGTGCGCGGCGCGAGCAAGGCGCGAGGGCTGATTATTACCAACGCCGGCATGGTGGCCGCCAGTGTCGATAGCGACGCCAACGGTGTGGTTGAAGATGGGGCGGGTAATGATGTTTCTTGCTAGAAGATGTGGCTCACCGCATCGGCTTCGCCGGCAATCTGGCGTAACGCTGATTGAGGCGCTGGTGACCTTTGTCATTCTCTCGGTCGGTCTGCTAGGGATAGTGAGCCTGCAGGCGATCTCCAAGACTTCGCAGCATCAGGGTATCCAGCGCAGCAACGCAGTGATGCTGGCGAATGATCTGGTCGAACGCATTCGCATTAACCCAGGCGGTTTGGCCACGTATAGCGCCGGGGGTTTGGCCACTCCGTTTGGCGGCGGTACGCTCTCTGCGCCCACCACCGATTGCGCTGCAACCGCCTGTACAGCCACTCAGTTGGCAGCCTATGACCTCTGGCTTTGGGAGCAGGGTATCGATGGCGCGACCGTTACCGTCACTGGCTCTGATGCGGTGGTAAGAAACGCTGCGGGACTGATTGCGCCGCGTGCCTGTGTGCGATTTACGGCCGATACGGGCATGGCTCGCACCGGTCTAGTTGATGTCATTATCCAGTGGCGCGGCTTGGGTGAAACGCAAGACGCGGTTACCGCTGGGGATGGTGAAGCTTGCGGCGGCGCGGCGGCTGGTGCCGACGATTTCCGTCGGCAACTCGTGGTGAGCACCTTTGTCATCGACGAGGCCGAACTATGAGCAGTAGCAGAATGCAGTTTGCGGATAAGCGCGGGTTTTCGCTGGTAGAGTTTATGGTTGCCATGACCCTCGGCCTTATTTTGATTGCCGGGGCAGTCTCGGTGTATCTGGCCACCAGCCGCTCTTACACCGAAGTAGAGCAAGTGGCCGGCTTGGCTGAAAACAGCCGGTTTGGGCTGCAGCTGCTGAACGATTCGCTGCGTCACGCGGGTTTTTTCGGTGGTGCACATCCGCGCGATATTGAGCAGGATACTTCCTTGGGTGCGGTCGCGGACGATTGCACCGGTGACGCGGCATTCTTTAATTTGGGCACCTATCTGCTCGCAGATATTCCCTCCGCCGCCGGTGAGGCTTTTGGCTGCGTGACCGATGCGCTTGCGCCGGTTGCCGGCGAGCTGCCGCGCGAAGTATTGGTGGTTAAGCAGGTGGTGCCTCGGCCCTTGTACGACAGCGATCCCGATGACGTAGCGGCTTCCGTGGATGGCGTGATCAGTTTTCCAACCGGTATGAACCCGGAAGAAGTGTATGTCATTGCCAACAGTGAGCGTGGCATCTTGCTGGACGGATCGGATGCAGCGCCTGACGTGCGGCTAGGTAATGCGTATGCGTTAGCAGCTGCCTGGCCTTACCGAATGCAACTGTATTACATCCGTGACCTCCCGACGCCTACTTTGAGTCGCCGGGTGTTGTCATGGGATTCCGTTGCCGGTGCCATGGCGCTGACCACCGAGGATCTGGTGCCGGGGGTGGAGTCGTTGCGTTTCCGGTTTGGTGTGGATTCTACGGGCAATGGTGAAGTGGACCGTTTTATGACGGTCGCCGAGATGGCTTTGAATCCGATGTGGGATGCTACTGAGTCCGTTGAAGTTTCGCTGCTACTGCGTGCTCAGGCAGAGGATGGTAGTTACGTGGATGGTAAAACCTACAACATTGGTGGTTTGACGCGTACCCCCGGCGGCAACTGGCGGCGGCAGCTTGTGCAGACCAGCGTGTCTTTGCGCAATCCCAAACTGATGATTCGAGGAGGGTTGTGATGCCCCTTCAGGGTCCCCAGCGCGGTGTTGCGCTTGCAGTATCGCTGCTGTTTTTGCTGGTGGTGACTATCGTCAGTATCACTGCCGTCACCAACAGTTCTATGGGGCTGCGCATGGCGGGCAATTTGCAGGACAACTACCAGTCTTTTCAGGCGGCTGAGGCCGGTATATACGGCGCATTGGCCCTGGCAGGCACGGCACAGGATCCTTTCCTGCGGGTGGATAACGACACACCGTTTGCCAGCTTGAACGCCACTACCGAACACCCTTTGCGCAGTTTACCTGACGGCGTGGGCTCGGTGGATGTGCGCGTGGCAGTGGTGGCAGTGGCCCGCGAGTGCCCGCGGCCGCCGGGTGAAACCGGGGGCAGTAGTGTTGGTGTTTTTGATTGTGATTTTTACCGAGTGACATCGGAGCACGACGTGGCCGGCAAAGCGCGCTCGCGCGTTGAGTTGGGTGTGGTCAAAACGGTGGTAGGTGAAGCCGGTTAAGCATCGATTGAGCCTGTGTTAACAGGAGGCGGAAAAAATGAAAATGGCAACGGACATGTGGAACGCATTTCGTGCACTGGCATTGGCTTCTTTGCTGCTGGTGGCTGGAACTTTCCCCGCAGGCGCTGATGACACGGAAATCTACAAGGCGGAGTTCAGCGCTGGTACCGGTGCCAGGCCCAAGGTACTGGTGGTGTTCGATGACTCCGGAAGTATGTCGACCATGGTGGACCAGCAACGGCCGCCCTATAACCCGGAGGCGACGACCTACGCACACACATTCTCCTCCGGCCCTCGCCCTGCCAACTGGTCGGAGCGCATTTACTGGTCGACCGGTGGCGATGTGCCTCCAAAGACCATCAGCGGGCAACCCAATCCGAACTGGTTCCTGAAAAGCAAGAATCGCTGCGCTTCCTCCTACGACAGTCTTGCCCTTGATGGCCGGTTCACGGCGGACCGGGCCCGGCGTTGGGTGGATTCGCGCCTGATTGAAACGGCAGGCTCCTTCCGTTGCACAAACAACGATGAGACCTTGCAGGGCAATGGTTGCTACAAGTTTGTGGATGTCGAAGTGACTACCGAGGTTTGTCCGGACCCTGTGATTGTCGAGGTGACACGTTCTGAGTATGAAGCTTGGCTGGGAGAGAAGTCTCGGGATTGCCCAGATAAACGTGTACAGAGATGTGAAAGTGGGAGGGTTGCGTGGGATTATTTCATTGTCAGGCAGGATCCTTGCAGCACTGAGACCGTGACGGAGTCTACCTGGACGCGCACAAGCGACGCGGTTTGGGTGCCGCCGTCTACATCTCTGAGCATCGAGAGCTGGCAGCCACTCACAGCTGGCGTGAACGAGCCTCCGCATGTTGATTGCCTGAACGACGTGGCCTCCGGGATTACCAGCAATGGTGCAGGCACTGGCCCTGGTTATCCCCAGGATGGCGTGCAAACTGGCAGCGAATATGGTCCTAACCCGGACCCATCAATGAATTGGGGCACTGGAGCGTACACATTGTATACCGGCCATTATCTGGACTGGTATTACGATGACTCTCTGGAAGAGCCTCGTACTCGCCTGAGTATTGCGCAGGAAGTCGTCTCTACCATCATAAGCACTAACCAGGGCATTGACTTTGGTCTGCTTGAGTTCAATTACGATCAGGGTGGCCGCGTTATTCGCCGCATCGTCGAAAATATGACGACAGCTGACCGCAGCAATCTGATTGACATGGTGAACCAGATCGACCACGCAGGCAGTACGCCACTGTGCGAGTCGATGTATGAAGCGTATCGGTATATCGCCGGCGATGATGTTTTGTATGGCAATAACCGGCTGGCCGGCAGCGACAGTCGCGGTGTTTATGATGTGCATCCGCGTGACACACTGGCGGAAACCAATGGCACGTACAATTCTCCCGCTACGGACTGCGCCTTTACTTATGTGATTCTGGTGACAGATGGCTTCCCGCAGCGGGATACCGATGCTAATTCGCGTATTGAAACGCTGACCGGCAAGACCTGTAATCGATACACGGATGCGGATAATAACAATACCAAGAATTGCCTGCCGGAACTGGCCGAGTATATGGCTAATACCGACCTGGATAACGATACGACCAATGGCAACCAGTTCGGTATTACCTATACGATCGGGTTTACCACCGATCAAGATCTCCTGCGTGACGCGGCAGATAAGGGCAAGGGGCAATACTATACCGCGAACAATGCGCAGGAGCTGACGGCGGCCTTCCAGGGGGCGATTGTGAGTATTCTTGAAACGGACACCACCTTCACCTCACCTGCCGTGGCGGTAGATACTTTTACCCGTACGCAGAGCCGTGATGAAATCTTCTACGCCATGTTCAAGCCCGGTGAAACGGTTGACTGGCAGGGTAACATCAAGAAGCTGAAGCTGCGTATCGATGATGGGGACACAGTGCTGGTGGACGGTAATGGCACGCCGGCTATCGATGCCACCACCGGCTTTATTAAGGACAGCGCGGTGACCTTCTGGGGCGCTACTGCAGATGGCGGTGGTGTGGAGAAAGGTGGGGTTGGCGCGCTGCTTGCCGCCCGTAGTGCCGGCTCGCGCTCACTATATACGAATACCGGGGCGGGCGGTGCGTTGCAGGCGCTGGAGTCCGATAACATTACGCCGAGCGCCTTGGGCGTTGCTGATGATACTCAGCTGCATAACCTGTTCGGCGTTGCCTCGGATGTTGCCCTGACGCGCCTGATCAACTGGGCGCGTGGCTTCGACGCCTATGACAGGGACGGTGATGGCGACAGCACTGACACCCGCAGCTGGATTATGGGGGATATTCTCCACAGCCAGCCGCTGGTGCTGAACTACGGTGCTCGCAGTGGCTATACCCAGGCGGCCCCGGACATTCGGCTGTTGGTGGGTACCAACGCAGGCTTTGTACACATGTTCGGTAATGACAACGGGCAGGAAGACTGGGCATTTTTCCCCAAGGAACTTGCATCGATCCTGCGTGCCCGTAGCCAGAACGCGCGCTCCTCGCAGAACATCTACGGCATGGACCTCACGCCAGTAGCCTACACGTTGGATGTTAACGGCGACGGTACGCTGAATTCCGGCGCCGGCGACAAGGTGTGGGCGTATTTCGGCATGCGTCGCGGCGGCAGTGGCTATTACGCGCTGGACATTTCCGATCCAGAGAACCCGTCGTTCCTGTGGCACATCAATTCGTCCACCACCGGCTTTACCGAGTTGGGACAGACCTGGTCCGAACCTGTGGTGACGCGTATACCGGGCTACATTGATGCCAGTGGCGTGCCCAAGCCGGTATTGGTTTTCGGCGCAGGGTACGATACGAACAAGGACGGTTCCGGGGTGGCGACGCCGGATGCCAAGGGGCGCGGTATCTTCATTGTCGATGCACGGACAGGAGCGCTGGTGTGGAGCGTAACGCCGGCGGCCAACAGTGTGAAGAATCTTCGGGAAACAGGGGTGCAGCATTCGGTGGCGGCACCGGTCACCGTGCTTGACGGCAACGGGGACAAACTCACGGATCGTATTTACTTTGCCGATACCGGTGGGAATGTCTGGCGGGTAGACCTGCCAGGCAACGTGCTGCCGACCGCGAGTCAGGATACCTGGCAGGTCAACCAGCTAGCCAGTCTGGGTGGTGGTAATGCGGCCAATGACCGGCGCTTCTTCAGCGCGCCCGATGTGGTGCGAATCCGCTTTGACGGCAACCCCATTGATGTAATCCTTATCGGTTCGGGCGACCGCAGCAACCCGAATGCGACGGATGTGAACAACCGCTTCTACATGATCCGTGATCTTGCGATTGGTGCCTACAATACCGCTACCCCCAGCAGTGCAGATTGTGCCGACGATGACGTTGTCGATTTCCGTTGTTTTCTGCCGATCAATAACACCGGTCTGTACGATATTACCAACAACCGTCTGGTAACGGGCACAGACGAGCAGCGAGCGACCGCGCTGGCGGCGCTGAAGTCGGCGCTCGGTTGGCGCCTGGATCTGGCGGGTGACGGCGAGAAGTCGCTGTCCAAGTCCATCACACTCAATGGCAATGTGTTTTTCACCACGTTCACACCGAGCAGTATGCTGGACGAAATAAACGTGTGCGAACCTGTGTCGGGTATCGGGCGTCTCTATGTAGTGGATCTGTACACAGGTGACCGGAACACTATTGGTCTGGGTGGCATCATCCCGGATACCCCCTCAGTGCACTTCGGCGAAGATGGCCAGATACGTCTTCTGTTGCCTCCAGGTACGCCACAGGGTGATACCGACGGCGACGGTGAGCAGAATTGTGAGGCGGGTGTGTGTGATATCGGTACGCCGCTGCGGGCGCCCTATGGTGATCACTGGTTCGAGGAGGGTTACTGATGCCGGGGGCCGCGTTGAGTATTGCGCAGCGCAGCGAAATGGCGAGGCGCAGTGCTACAGCCGGCTTCACGCTGATGGAGATCATGATTGTTGTGGTTATTGTCGGGATTCTGATGTCGATTGCCCTGCCGGCGTATCAAGGCAGCTTGCAGAAAGGCCGGCGCAGCGATGCGATGTCGGCACTGCTCGACGCTTCCAATCGGCAGCAGCAGTTAATGCTGGACCAGGGGCGGTATACCACGGATATGCAGGAGCTGGGTTATGCCGCCAGCCCAAGGATTTCCGAGGAGGGCCACTACAGCGTAAGCGCGGCAGCCTGTGGTGGCGGTGTGATAGCGAACTGCTTCCAACTCACCGCTACCCCGGTCAGCGGTTCGCCGCAGAGCAGTGATACGCGCTGTACCGCTTTTGTACTGGATTCATTTGGCACTCGCTCTGCAACGGGTACAACTGCCAGCGAGTGCTGGTAATGCGAAAACGGGTAGGAGAGAGATCATGAAATTAGCAGGTCGTTTGAGCGCGCTGGCAGTTTTTTTCGCCTTGTTTGTTGCTACCAGCATTGTGTTTGCGCAGGCAAAAATGCCGCCGGGTGAGTTTGTCTGCCAGGTAAAGGATGCGGATGGTGAAATGCGTTTCGTCGGTATACAGGCCTCTGATCTGGACAGAGCCAAGGAGATCGCTCAGGGCAAATCGAAATTGGCGGTACCGGCGGGTCGTGAGTTGGTCGAGTGCATCAATCCGAATACGCAGACATTCAAGAACCGTACAGCGCAAAATCAATACAGGGAAGACGTTCGGTAGCAGTGCGCTGGCTGCTGGCGAGCAGATCGTCGACCACGCCGTGGGTGAAATTGCCGCCCGGCGAGGCTTCGGTATAGCCATTTGGGGGGCTTCGCTCTGGTCATCCGTAGCGATGCTGCATGCCGTTTTGCCCTGCATGTTGGATAATGAACACAGGTTCACGATATAGCTGCGAGCGGGGAACCGGGTGAAGAAATACATTTTTTCCGGTGTGCTCATGATCTTGGCGTCGCCACTGGTGAACGCCTGGCCGCTGGTTTTTATCGCGCTGACACCTGCCTTGACCGGTTTCTGGCGCGATTCGGGCTTATCTGCCAATGTGGCACAGCCGCGGAGGCTTTGGCGGGTTATTCTGGGTGGTTATCTGGTTGGCCTTAGCTACGCCGCGTCCCACTTCTACTGGCTGATCGAGTTCAAGCCTCTGTGGCTGCTTCCGGTGCTGGCAGGTTTCGCGCTTATGCCAGCCATGCTTGGGCTTGCGGTTTGGCTGGCGGTTGGCGCAGGGCTGCGCGGCTTTTGGTTGCTATTGTGGACGGCGTTGAGCTGGACGGCGATTGAGGTGCTGGCCTCTGACCTGTGGCTCTGCTTGCCGTCTTATGCTCTGGGGTATTATCTCTGGCAGGTTCCGTTATTGCTGCAAACTGCCGACGTTGCTGGCGTCTTCGGTATCAGCTTCTGCATCATGGCGGTCAACGTGCTTGCTGCCCAGTGCTGGCAGGCGCGCGGTGCAGGCGGGGCCTCTTGGTGGGTGTTGACTGCGTGCCTAAGTGCGCTGGTGCTCAGCTATGGTATTTGGCGCCAGGCAGCGGTGGTCGGCACCATCGAAGCGGTGACCGGTCTGCCGGTACGCGCCCTGCACACCGCTGTGACGCTCCAAGAAAAACACGATGAAGCGACGACACGGCGCATGTTCGCCGATTTCAACCGGGTTACCCTGGAGGCTGCAAATGCGTCTGCTACCGCCGCCTTGACGGTATGGCCGGAAACCAGCCTGCCATTCTGGCTGCGCTCTAGGGAGTATTTGGACATCATGCAGGAGTTGTCGCAGTCTGCGGCAGACACAGGCACTCCACTATTGGTCGGTGCCTACTCCATGGCTCTTTCGGCTTCGGGAACTCCGCGGTTATTAAACACTGCTTTTCTGGTTCCTGTTTCTGGCGACATCACAGAGGAATACCACAAGGTGAAGCTGGTGCCGGGAGCCGAATACAACCCACTCGAGAGCTGGTTGCCGGAGCGCTGGCGGGAGGGGTGGCCATCGCGTATGGCACCGGGAGAAAGTAGTCGGCCGCTTGACGGGGGCGCGTTGGAGCTAGGTGTATTCATTTGTTGGGAGGCATTTTTTCCGCAGCACGTCCGTGCGCTCACCCGCGCCGGTGCGGAGCTGCTTGTTAATATGTCCAACGACGAGGCGGCGTTCGGCCCGCTGCAGCCCGCCTATTCGATTCCGATGCCGCACCTTGTGTTGCGAGCGATAGAAAATCGCAGGTTCGTCGTGCGCAGCGCCAACGGCGGCTCCTCGTTGTTCATTGCACCGACAGGCGAGATACTCATGGCTTCGGTGCCGGCCACCACCGGCATAGTGCAGGGGCTGGTCGCGCCTTTGCGAGAACAGACCTATTTCACTGCACACGGGTTTCAGGTTGCCCGAGGCGCGCTTGTGTCGTGGCTTGTGTGGAGTGTGTGGGTGCTGTGGCGTTTAGCGCGCCGCCCCGTTGTGCGCCAGTAACTTCGTCTGCCGGCTCGTTCAGCGTAAGCTGCTGATGGGCAGTTTTGCCCCGCTTAAGTCTCCCCATGGTTCAGGTATTTTCAATAAATAGCCAATTTTCTCATTTTGTGAACAGCGTCACCTTTTCTAGGTACCGACTGCCCTTTAGTACAATATTTATCCGCACATGGCGTCTTAGTATTCATGTCACTGTAAAAGTGCCTGCAATGCGCAGGTACTCATGGGTATTGGAGAGCAAGGCATGGCAAATCAAGCAATCGCAACAGTCGTTTCCGTCTCAGGCACCGCTTACGCCCGCGGAGAAGACGGCCAGCTTCGTGAGATAAAGCCCGGCGACGTGCTGCTGGAAGGAGAGACCGTTGTCACCCCGAATGGTGGGTCGGTTGAACTGGCGCTTGAAGATGGCAGCTCGTTAGCAGTCGCTGAGGTCCCAGAGCTGTTGCTAACGCGCGATATCGTTGCTGAACGTGCCGCGAGCGCCGCCGAAAGCGCGGTGGAAGACGAAACCGTTGAGGCGTTGTTGCCTAACCTCGAAGGTGAAGGCGATATTCTGGAAGGCTTGGAAGCGACGGCAGCCGGTGCAGCCGGTGCAGGCGGTGCAGGCGGCGGCGCTAGCGAAGGCTCCAACTTTGTTCGTCTGGCGCGCATAGCTGAAGACACCCCGGAGCTTTCAAGTCTAGTGGAGCCCAGTTCACTCGCCGCGGGTACCGCGGATGTTCCCGCCGACTCTACTATCGGTGTGGACGTTGAGGCCGATGCTGCGGAAACTACTGAAGACCAGCCGGTGATTATTGCCGTGCTCGACAATGATACCTACGCTGATGGCGGTGTGGTCGAGTCGGTCACTCAGCCTGGCAATGGCTCGGTCACCGTGAACGCAAATGGGACGGTCACCTATACGCCCAATGAAGGTTTTGTCGGTGAGGATACCTTTACCTACACATCGATTACCCCGGACGGCGGTGCCGGTGGAACGGCTACCGTCACCGTTACCGTCACGCCGACTGATGTGCCGGAGCCCCCCGCCGTGCCGGTGGTGTCTGTCTCTATTGGCGATGCCAGTGTCGCTGAGGGTGGCGTTGCAGAAGTGCGTGTCACGCTCTCTGCAGCCACAGATTCTGTCGTGACTGTTGTGTTTAGCAGTGCCGATGGCACCGCGACTGTCGTTGGCGGCGACTACGACCCGGTGAGCGGTACCCTGGTGTTTGCGGCAGGTGAAACCGAGAAAGTAATTCTCGTTCAGACGAATCAGGACAGCGAGCAGGAAGGCAGCGAGTTCCTCACACTTTCGATCGATTCCGCAACCGGTGCAACGGTGGGCGATGGTGACGGCCGGGTTGAGATCGTTGATAACTTCCTGCCGACCATCACGATTAATCAGGTGCGGGTATCGGAAGGGGACGTTGCGGAACTCACCTTGACGTTGTCCGAGGCCGTTTCGGGCGCAGTCACGGTTGCCTTCGTCACACAGGATGACTCGGCTACCGTGATTGGAGGCGACTATGATGCAGCTTCCGGCACAATCACGTTTACGCCAGGCAGCACCACGGCGGTTATTCAGATACAAACGAATGACGACGACTTGGTGGAGTCCTTAGAACGTGGTTTCGTCAACCTGAGCAACCCGGTTGGCGCCACATTGGCAAATAATCAAGGCATATTCACCATTGTTGATTCGACTGAGCCACCGCCACCGCCACCACCGCCACCACCACCGTCACCACCGTCACCGGTATTCAGCGTGGCGGATGTCTCCGTATCGGAAGGCAGCGTGGCGGTAGTCACGATTACCCGCAGCGGTGATACCAGCCAGGCGCAAACGGTTGATGTGTCCACTGTGGTGCCGCAGGTAGGTGTTGATACTGCGGAGGCGAATGACTTCACCACGCTGCAGACGACTACGGTCACCTTTGCCCCCGGCCAGCAGACGGCAACTGTGGAGATATCTACGGTGTCCGATGAGGTGTTTGAGGGCGCAGAGACCTTCCGCGTTGAACTCTCCAATCCAACCAATGGTGCTGTAGTAAGTGAGGACGCCTTTGGTACGGTAACGATTCTGGATGATGGCTCAGGCCCCGATCCCGATCCGGAGAATCCGGAAAACGGCCCGGACGACGACCGCCCGACGCTAACGATTGGAGATGTGGTTGCCGAGGAAGGCAGCAACGCTGTCTTCGCGGTGACGGTGGACAAGGCATCCGAAGCGGCTTTCGACGTGAGATTCGTCGCGGCTGTGTTGGCAGGCAATACCGCTGAGGCAGCTGACTTTGATGCCGCCAATCTGGTGGTCAGCTACGGCAGCGATCCCGAGCAGGTTATCACTGCGAATGAAGACGGTACGT
>JANQUV010000082.1 GCA_030730585.1 Haliea sp. | reverse complement strand
GCCGGGAACCGCTACGAGCACATCCCTGTGCGCTTGACGACGCCCATCCATGGCCGTCGACATTCCCGGCAAGCCTTGCAGGCACCAGCGTCCTTAGCGCGAAGCCGGGAAGCCAGAAATACGCTGCGCCAGATTAGTGAGGTGGACTGGATAACTTTCATTACGATTACCGGCGATGCGGCGTAACACATGTAACAGATATCAAAGGTATCCACTGCCGTTCAAATCGCAGAACGCGAGGGCCTGAAGGGCCTGGCGATATTGTCGCCCCCCAGGGACGGGGGGCTTAAAGCGCACAGGGTTGTGCTGGTAGGGGTTCTCGCCTGGCCCTTCAGGCCCTCGCGTTCGCCACCCTACCCGAAAAAAACTGCACAAGCCTACAGCCTAAGCACCTTCTCCCCACGAGAAATACCCGCCACACCCGAGCGCACAACCTCCAGAATGTCCGCCTCAGCCATCGCCGCCACAAACGAATCCAGTTTTTCGCCCGTACCCGTCAGCTGAATGGTGTAGGTATTGGGGCCCACGTCCACAATCTGGCCACGGAAAATATCCGTGGTGCGCTTGATTTCGTCGCGCACAACGCCCGTCGCACGCACCTTGATGAGCATCAGGTCGCGCTCGATATGCGCGCCCTCACTGAGGTCGACGAGTTTTACCACATCCAACAGCTTGTTCAGCTGTTTAGTGATTTGCTCCATGGTCTTGTCATCACCCGTAGTAGTCAAAGTGAGGCGCGACAGGGTGACATCCTCGGTGGGCGCCACGTTAAGCGTTTCGATGTTATAACCGCGCTGGGAGAACAGGCCAATCACGCGTGACAACGCGCCCGGCTCGTTTTCCAGCAGGATTGAAATGATACGCCGCATGTCAGGTCCTCTCGTTTTTGCTGAGCCACATATCCTTCATGGCACCGTTGGGCGCGATATGCATGGGGTAAACGTGCTCCATCGGATCAACCCAGATGTCGAGGAAGACCAGCCTGTCCTTCATGGCGAAGGCCTCCTCCATGCACTTGTCCAAGTCTTCCAGGCGGGTGACCTGCATCCCCACATGGCCGTAGGCCTCAACAAGCTTGATAAAGTCTGGCAGTGAGTCTTCATAGGTACTCATGGCGTAACGCCCCTCGTACTGCATGTCCTGCCACTGCTTGACCATGCCCAGTGCGTTGTTGCGCAGGTTTATGATCTTGATCGGCGTGTTGTATTGCTTGCAGGTAGACAGTTCCTGAATGTTCATCTGAATGCTGCCTTCGCCGGTGACGCAGGCAACCTCCATATCCGGGAACGCCAACTTCACGCCCATGGCAGAAGGCAGGCCAAAACCCATCGTCCCCAGGCCCCCGGAGTTGATCCAGCGGCGGGGCTTGTCGAATTTGTAGTACTGGGCGGCAAACATCTGATGCTGGCCCACGTCAGATGTGACATACGCATCGCCACCGGTTGCCCGGTAAAGGCTTTCGATTACCTGCTGCGGCATGATCTGGTCGCTATGGCCATAACGCCGGCCAGTCCACAGGCCATGCTTACCACGCCATTCTTCGATTTGCTCCCACCAGCGGCCCAATGCCGCGGCATCCGGCTGCTGTGCATCCTTCTCCTGCAGTGCGCCAATGGTCTCCAACAGGTCCTGCAGAACCGATTGCACCGGACCAACAATCGGGATGTCCGCCGCCACTGTCTTGGAGATAGAGGTGGGGTCGATATCGATGTGGATGATTTTGGCCCCCGGGCAAAAACGGGATACGGTGTTGGTGACCCGGTCATCAAACCGCGCGCCCACGGCCAGAATCACGTCGCTGTGGTGCATGGCCATATTGGCTTCATAAAAACCGTGCATTCCCAGCATACCCAGGAATTGCCGATCGGTAGCGGGGTAGGCGCCCAAGCCCATCAGCGTATTGGTCACCGGGTAATTCAGTTGGCGCGCCAGTGTGGTGAGCAAGTCGCTGCTCTCGCCCAGAATAACGCCACCACCCGCGTAGATAATGGGCCGCTTGGCGCTCAATAACAGCTTGGCTGCTTTGCGAATTTGCCCCGTGTGGCCGCGCTGCGCAGGCGTATAGGAGCGCAGCTTCACGGTTTCGGGGTAGTGGTACTCAAATTTGGCGTCCGGCCGCGTGCAGTCTTTGGGGATGTCGATAACAACGGGGCCCGGCCGCCCGGTTGTGGCAATGTGAAATGCTTTGCGGATGATGGCCGGAATATCCTGAGCATGGCGCACCATGAAGCTGTGCTTCACGATAGGACGGGAAATGCCCACCATGTCCGTTTCCTGAAAGGCATCCTCACCAATCAGGTGGGTCGCCACTTGCCCGGACAACACCACCATAGGGATAGAGTCCATATAGGCGGTGGCAATACCGGTAATCGCGTTGGTCGCACCGGGCCCAGAGGTCACTAGTACCACACCCGGTTTGCCGGTTGCGCGCGCATAACCGTCAGCGGCATGCGTGGCCGCCTGCTCGTGGCGCACTAGTACGTGCGGAACCTTGCTGGTTTTGAACAAGGCGTCGTAAATGTGCAGAACCGCACCGCCCGGATACCCGAAAAGAAACTCAACGCCCTCGTCTTCAAGCGCTTTGGCGATCATCTCGCCGCCCGACAACAACTCCACAATATCTCTCCCATTAACATAAACGCCCGACGCGTAACCCTCGTCGTAGCCGTTCAAGTTCTGTGTGGACGTTGCAGAGCAAGGAACCTGACCCGGCACCTGGCTGGCGACGCCACCCCCTAAGGCGAGATACACTGCTCGAAATCTGATACCGGTAAAAACCGGTAGCCATCCGCGGAGGAAATCGATCACGAACACCCGTGTATCGGTCGCCCTGCGAGGTAGCGCAGTGTCTGGCCCTCAACCCGGCAAATACTGCGCAGGTCGATTACGGGACTCATGAACAGCCGCTGTGAATGATGACATCACAACGGAAGACCCATAGCCGGGGGTACCCGGAAGTAGTCATTGCCGCTCAAGAGACTCCAGTATTGTTCTCGGCACGGCGGGCCTTGTCAACGTGAAAAGTGCTTGCCTTGTCACATTTGCATGACCTCGCGCATTGCACCACCGACCCGGCTGGGTTATTTTAACTTGAGACGCCTTCCAGGACAGAGACAATGTGCGTGAAATCAACACTCCGCAGGGGTCTCGGCAGCACCCTGATAATGCTCTTGGCCATCGCCAGCGTGCAGCTTTCCGCCGCTGACACTCACTACCGCTGGCAGGACGGCCGAGGCAACCCGGTGTACAGCGACCGCCCGCCACCGAAAGGCACGGAATACGAGGTCATCTCGGCTCGCTCGGGTTTAAAGCGCGTCGTCAGCGCCGATGAGGGTGCCGTTCCCGCTGAGGTAGTGCCACGCCCGGGCAACGAGTTCGATCAAGTCGATGAAGCCCAAATGGGGCGGAGCAAAAAAAACCCGGAATTTTGCGAGATCGCCCGGAACAACCTGGCCACATTGAACAAACCGGGCCGCATACGCTTGCGCAATGATCAAGGTGAACTCCGGTATCTCGATGAAGAACAAGTTGCCGCGGAGCGTACCAAAGCTGAGGAATCCATTCGTCAGTATTGCGACTGATATTCAAACACTATTCACTCTGATTCTGCACTGCAATGCCTAGGGGTCTTGCGGCTTCCTTCACACTTCTGGCCGCGACGGCCGCCGCCATCCTTGTGCTTGTCTTCATCATCGAACCAACCAGCTCAACCAGCCGGCGAGAAGATGCCATGAGCAGCCTTTTGCGGGCGCAGATCCTGCAGCAACGCTGGCACTCAAGCCACGGCCGCTACGGCAGTGTGAGCGACATCTGGCCCCTGGCGGACAGCCAATCGACCGGCGGTTACTACATTCTGAGTGACGCACTGGAGGTATTACCCTCAGGCCCCAACGCAGACGCTTATGCCATAAAAGCAACGCCGAAGAGGCGCCAGAACGGCAGCCCCTGCGGAACGTTCGTCATCACTTCCAGAGGCCCCTTGTTACAGCCCCCCTGGGCAGGCCCTGACTGCTGGGCGAGGTAGTGCAGCATACCCTGCCCTGTTTTCAGGCTTTGCTGAAGGCGCTTCCTTCACCATCGACATCCACCTGAATAACATCGCCCGGCGCAAACTCACCGGAAAGGATCCGTTGTGCCAAGGGGTTCTCCAGTTCCTGCTGAATAGCCCGTTTCAGCGGCCGCGCACCATAAACCGGGTCATAACCCACCGCAGCAAGCCGATCCATAAACGCATCGGTAATTTCTATGGTCAGCTCCCGCTCTGCTAGGCGCTTGCGCAACCACTGCAGCTGAATATCGGCGATATGCCGTATCTGGTCCGCCGCCAGCGGGTGAAAGACCACAGTTTCATCGATACGGTTGATAAACTCCGGGCGAAAATGCTGGCCCACAATGCCCATCACGGCCGCCTTCATTGCCGGGTAGTTGTCCTCTCCCGCCATCTCCTGAATCAGGTCCGACCCCAGGTTTGACGTCATCACAATCACCGTATTGCGAAAATCAACGGTGCGGCCCTGGCCGTCGGTCAGGCGCCCGTCATCCAGCACTTGCAGCAATATATTGAACACATCCGGGTGCGCCTTCTCCACTTCGTCGAGTAACAGGAGGGAGTAAGGGCGACGTCTTACCGCTTCAGTCAGGTAGCCACCCTCCTCGTAGCCGACATAACCGGGCGGTGCACCAATCAGTCGGGCCACGGAGTGTTTCTCCATGAATTCCGACATATCCACCCTCACCATCGCCTGCTCGCTATCGAACAAAAACTCCGCCAGCGACTTGCACAGCTCG
>JANQUV010000081.1:21156-24448 GCA_030730585.1 Haliea sp. | reverse complement strand
CTATGACGGGCGCTGAAGTTGAAGAATATTTAGCCGCTATCGCAGTTAAAACCGGTGGTGGTTTTCCACAGTTTAACGATGTTGCTATGAATGTATACTGTGATGCTGAACCTAATGCTAAATCCTCTGAAATCGTTGAAATTGTAACTCTTGGTGGCCGTAGTTTTTATTTAGAAGATGATTATACCTTCTCGTTAATCGATTTCAGTGCTGCTGGTGGTGACGATTATCCGGTGATTAATCAACACAAAAAATATATAGATACTCAATTGACTGATGCCGCGGTTTTCCGCGAGTACTTTGTGGAAAATCCTGAATTGTCAGCTGCAGATTTTGCGCCAGTAGAAGGTCAATTAAACTTCTACCGTAATGGCGCGTTAGTGAAAAATTGTGCTCAGTAATTTATTTTGATTAGCTAATGGGTGAGTTAAAAACTGTGTCAATTGAAAAAGGTAGCTGCGGCCACATTTTTTTCAGGCTTAACGGTGCTTAAGGATCGGTACAAGCTCCCTCTGTCAGCAGAGAGCCATGCAGCAATGCCCTAGGCCAAGCGGCTCAAGCGAGTGTTCCATATGGGCACTGATGTATGCGACCGCTGCGGCGCAGGGCCGCGGGTGGGGCCAGGAGTTTTTACAAGAAATGGGGTGGCCGACGGGTCTTGAACCCGCTACCTCCGGAGTCACAATCCGGTGCTCTACCAGGTGAGCTACGGCCACCACTGCAAAAGGGCTGAAAACAACACACCCAACTCGACAACTGTGGCCATGAGTTGGTCGGGGTAGAGAGATTCGAACTCCCGACATCCTGCTCCCAAAGCAGGCGCGCTACCAGACTGCGCTATACCCCGATATTCTGCATGGGCCGATCCTGCACCCCGTTTTCAGGGGGCAAATGATACTCAGCCACCAACGAGGCGTCAACGCCATATTGGTCATAATACAACGGTTTCGCTCTCGGCGCCTCTCCCAATTGCAATGCGTGCGTGGGACAATAGATTTTTTATAACACTGCTACTACATTCCCCTTTAATTACAGGAAACGGACCCATGCCTGCACTGGTTCTGGACGGCAAGGCCCTCGCGGCCAAAACTGAAGCCGAACTGCTTGCCCGCGTCGAACAACTCAAAGCGCAATCCGGCGGCAAAACTCCGATTCTCGCCACCATTCTGGTCGGTGACGACCCTGCCTCCGCAACCTACGTCAAAATGAAAGGCAATGCCTGCCGCCGCGTAGGCATGGAATCAATGGCGGTGGAACTCCCCTCCTCTACCAGCACCACCGAGCTGCTAGCCGAAATTACCACACTGAACGCCAACCCGGACGTCCACGGCATTTTGCTGCAGCACCCGGTACCCGAGCACATTGACGAGCGCGCCTGCTTTGATGCCATCGCACTGGAAAAGGATGTCGACGGCGTCACTTGCCTGGGCTTTGGCCGTATGGCGATGGGCGAGCCTGCCTACGGCTGCGCTACCCCACAGGGCATCATGCGTATTCTGGAAGGCTACGGTATCGAGATTGAAGGCAAGCACGCCGTGGTGGTGGGACGCAGCCCCATCCTCGGCAAGCCGATGGCGATGATGCTGTTGCAGAAAAACGCCACGGTCACTATCTGCCACTCTCGCACGCAGGGTTTGCCTGCCTTAATCGAGCAGGCAGATATTCTGGTGGGTGCGGTAGGCAAGCCTGAGTTTATCAAGGCCGCGTGGGTGAAGCCCGGGGCTGTGGTGGTAGATGCGGGCTACCACCCGGGCGGCGTGGGTGATATCGAACTCACCCCCTTGCTGGAAACCGCCAGCGCCTATACCCCCGTACCCGGCGGTGTTGGCCCCATGACGATCAATACGCTAATCATGCAGACCGTGGAATCCGGAGAAAAGTCGCTGGGCAAGGGCTAGCTACAGAGCCAGGGCAGGCGCCTGCGCGCGGGCACTCGCGCAAACGGGCACAGGCGCACAAAGGCCGAGTAGTATGCTCAGGCCCTGCGCCAAAGCGTTCCCTCACGGCTGTCTTCCAACTCAACACCGGCATCCAGCAGCTGCTGACGAATGGCATCGGCACGCGCAAAATCGCGCTGCTGCTTGGCGGCGGCGCGCTCTGCAATCAGGCCTTCAATAGCCTCTGGCGTCATATCGAACGCTTTGGCCCCCCCCTGCAACCAGGCTTCCGGAGCCTGCTGCAAAATGCCCAATAGCTTACCCGCTGCCAACATTCGCGCTTTGAGCAAGGGTTTATCCGCGGCAGCCGCTTTGTGCAACTGCTTGGCCAGCACATGCAACTCGGCGATCGCCAGCGGGGTGTTGAGGTCATCCTCCAGCGCCTGGTAGAACGGCTCACTCGCCAAGGCGTCCATGGGCTGGGCCATGCCCTCGGGCAAGTCAGACACACCCCTGAGAGCCGTGTAAAAGCTGCCCAGGTTGGCCTCTGCTTGCGCCAGCAGCTCAGTAGAGAAGTTCAATGGCGAGCGGTAATGGGCCGACAGCAGCGCAAAGCGCAACACTTCGCCGCGGTAGTGACCTAACAATTCACGCACAGTGCGGAAGTTGCCGAGTGACTTGGACATCTTCTCGCCGTCGATATCCAGATACGCGTTGTGCATCCAGTAGCGTACGTAGTCGCCACCGTGGGCACAACGGCTCTGCGCAATTTCATTTTCATGGTGGGGAAATATCAGGTCGCGGCCGCCACCGTGAATATCAATAGTGTCGCCTAAGTGCGCGCGAATCATGGCGGAACATTCCAGGTGCCAGCCCGGGCGGCCCCGCCCCCAGGGGCTGTCCCAGCCTGGGTCTTCATCCGCTGCGGGCTTCCACAACACGAAATCGCCGGGGTGACGTTTGTAGTCCGCCACTTCTACCCGGGCGCCGGCCAGCATGTCGTCCAATGAGCGCTTGGACAAGCGCCCGTAATCGGGCATGGATTCAACGGCGAACAGGACATGTCCCTGGCTTTCGTAGGCATGGCCCTTGGCCAACAGGGTTTCGGTGAGCGCTATCATGGCGTCAATATTGTGTGTGGCGTGCGGCTCAAGGCTGGGCGGCAATGCATTCAGTGCTGCCATGTCTTCACGGTACTTGGTGGTGAATTCATCCGTTACCGCTTCAATGGAGCGCCCTCCATCACGCGCCGCGGCAATGATTTTATCGTCTACGTCGGTAATGTTGCGCGCGTAAATGACTTCGGCGTATTGGGTACGCAACAGGCGAGCCAGCACATCAAACACCACCACCGGGCGCGCATTGCCGATGTGCGCCAGGTTGTACACCGTCGGGCCACACACGTACATGGTTAC